>NZ_JBICUB010000007.1:69747-478218 GCF_043197935.1 Micromonospora sp. NPDC048930 | reverse complement strand
CACCGACAGGTCGTGATCACTGGCCGGGGCAGACTGAAAATCGGAAGGTCGGCGGTTCGACCCCGCCCCTGGCCACATAGCCTTTCGCCGGGCTACAGGAGCGCCGATCAGCGGAAACGCCGGTCGGCGTTCTGCTTTTCGCCCCGGAATCCCGCCTGTCCGGTCCGGCCCTGGCGCGCCCTCGACTCCCGCTGGCCACGCCTCCTTGCTGCGGGCGGGTCGCACGTCTGGCTGTGGCCGGCCTCACACCGGCTGTCGGGTGGCGTCCGCCGCCGACGGCGCGGCTTCGGGGTTCGGCCTCCGGGGCGAGCCGGGGATCGTCCCGATGGTGCCCGGCCGTGCCGCCTCGGAAGACTGGCGTCATGACCCGAGCCGGAGACCCCCGCCACCTCGTCCACCGCGTCCTCACCCCGTGGCGGGTGACCTACCGGGCGGAGGCCCTTCGCCGTCTCGCCTGGTCGGTCGTCGCGGTGCCACGCGCGCTGGCGGCGCTGCCGGCCGCCCTGCGCCGCCCCGACCCGTTCCGCGCTCTGGTCCGCGCGCTGCTGGCCGTGCCGGTCGCGCTGGCCGGCTCGGCGCTCACCGGCATGCTCGCCTTCCTGGTGCTGATCAACGTGCTGGCGTACCCGTTCCGCCCCTGGCTGGGCCTCGGCCGGTCGACCGGGGACATCTGGGCCGACCGGTACGCCGACTCCTGGGGCGGGCCGACGCTGGCCGGCGCGTGGGCAACCCACGCCGCCCTCATCCTGCTGTTGGTCCTCCCGGTGCTGGCCTGGGCCATACGGGGCCTCACCGCCCTCCAGTGGCGGCTGACCAGAGTGCGGCCCTCGGCCGCCGTCCCGGACGTGCCCGTGCCGGTGGTGGCTGTCCCCGCTCGGGTGACCGCCGCCCACCCCGAAACGCGCCCGTCCTCGTCGTCGCACGGACGGCTGCGCCGGGCCGGTGCGGTGCTGGCGGCGCTGGGGCTGCTGGTCGCGTCCTCGCTGACCGCGCACGCCAACGGGATCGGGGACAACATCCTCTGGACGCCCCGGGACGCGGCGAGCACTCTCGCCCTCGCGGCGACCCTCGCGCCCGTCGTGAGCCTGCTGCTGCTCCGGCGTACGGCCTGGTGGCAATCCGCTCCCACGCGGCACTGACCCGGCTGGCCCTGGCCGCCGGCGGGCCGCCCGCCAGGGGAGTCATCACCTGTCGCGGTTATGTCTCAGAGGCATATTTATGCCGCTGAGACATGACGCTCTCCACGGTCTGTTCGTTGGAGCAGGCGACGCCAACCTGGAACCGGCGACGTGCGGGTGCCCCAGGCGGTCAGCGCTTCGGGCGCTCCTCGCGGTGCTGCCCCATGCCGCTCTGGATCGCCTCCCACACACTCCGGCCCGCCTGCCGCAGGTGTTCCCCGGCCTGCCCGGCCAGTTGGACGGCACCGGCCGGCCCCGCCGGCCCGCCGGTCTGCGTGGGCCCGGGCGCCGTCGCGGAGGTCGGCGCGGGCTGCTGCCCGGTCGGCCCGGTGGGCGGCTCCGGGGTTCGGGCCCCGGCCGGTGGCGGGGTCGGCGGAGTCAGTCCCGGTGGTTCGTTCCGTAACGTCCGGTCGGCCACCGCGCCCACCGCCCCGATGTGCTGTCCGGCCTGGTTGACGACGGGCGCTCCGCCGGTGGCCTGCTGCACCACCCGGTTCACGTCCTCGGCCGGGACGCCCGCCGCCCGGGCCAGCGCGTCGATGATCTGCGGGTTCCGGTCGAGGGTGGTCAGCGCCCGATCCAGGATCTGCACCAGCTTCTCCAGGCGCACCTTGAGCAGCGCCTCCGCGCTCACCCCGGTCACGTCCAGCTCCACGCCCTGCAGGTGCACCCGCACCCCGGCGTCGAGCTGCACCAGATTCGCCAGCCGAGCGCGCAGCGACAGGTCCGCGTCGAGCCCGTCCACCGCCAACCGGAGCTGGTCGACCGTCACCTCCGGGATGTCGACCAGCACATCCGGCTCCGGCGTCCCGCCCCGGTGGGTGAGCCGCTCGCTGGTCGGGTCCGGTTCCCGCTCGGCCGCTGCGCTCTCGCTCATGCTCCCCGCTCCCCGCTGGCCCGTCCGCCCGGGCCAGGTCAGCCGCGATTACCCGGTTTGGGCCGCGACATCCGTCCCTGCCCCGAATCACCGCAGGCGACCGGGCGGGCGGCCGACCAAGCTGCCGGGCGCAGTGTCGGGAGAACGTTCTCCCGTTGTCGGCAAGCGGCCACGCGCGAAGCTGCGCAGCCGGGCATCAGCCGGTATGGTCCGGGCCTATGGGACAGGAGATGGCCGATCCGGATGAGGTCCGCCAGGAGTTCGACCGCTTCTCCCTCCGCTGCAGTCTCCTCGCCCCGGCCTCCGCCGAACGGGCGTTCGCCGTCTTCACCGGGTCGCTGACCGACTGGTGGGTACGCGAGTACACCTGGTCCGGGCCGGAGGCCCTGGCCGAACTGGGTATCGAGCCCCGCGCCGGCGGCATGCTCTACGAGATCGGGCCGTACGGCTTCCGGTGCGACTGGGGTCGCGTGCTCACCTGGGACCCGCCCCGCCGGCTGGTCTTCACCTGGCAACTCGGGCCGGACCGCGTGCCGGTGCCCGACCCGGCACGGGCCAGCGAGGTCGAGGTGCTCTTCCTGCCCGAGGGGCCGGACCGGACCCGGGTGGAGGTCGAGCACCGCAACTTCGACCGGCACGGCGAGGCGGCCGAGGGCTACCGCAAGGCGCTCACCGCCGGCTGGCAGGAGTTGCTCTGCCGCTACCTCGCCACGGTCGCCCGCGGCGCGGCCTGACCGAGCCGGGAAGCGACCTCGCCGTCAGCCCCCGATGCCACGCGTCGCCGCAGCGCGGCCGGTCACGCCGGTGCCACCCAGGTCGGCCCGCCGCCCCGCCTCGGCCCCGGAGCCGAAGCCGGTGCCGGCGAGCCGGCGGATCGGGGCGGTACGCAGTCGCGGGTAGACCTCGGCGAGCCGGCGCTGGACCCGGTCGGAACGGTCGGCCAGCACCAGCGCCATCGAGGGCGCCCCGGCCTCGGCGACCGCGCCGGCCTCGGCCGCCCGCAGCCGCTCCGCCACCACGTACGCGAAGCCGGCCAGCCAGGTACGCCGGAACGCGGCCGGGTGCTCCCCGGCCGGCACCGCGGCACCGGCCAGCCCGTGCGCGGCCTGCACCAGCAGCGAGGTGAAGAGCAGCTCGACCCGTTCCAGGTCACTGGCGAAGCCGAAGAGGTGCATCGCGAATCCGGCGCCCTGCCGGCGTCGTACGCAGCGGCAGCGCAGCGGGTCGGCGACCGCGGCGAGCAGGCCGGCCTTGTCCCGGGCGTACGGGGCGACGACCTCGACCACCCGGTCGCCGACCGGATCGGTGGCCGGCTCCCGGGCGGCGAGCAGGGCTCGGTCGACGCCGTAGCGGGCGATCAGCTCGGTCGCCTTCGCCATGAACGCGGCCGACTCGGCGGGCGTGCAGGCCGGGTCCTCGGCCTGGGCGAGCAGCTTGCGGACCTTGCTGAGCATCGCCTCGGACATGCACCAGAGCTACCACAGCGGCCGGGAGCCGCACGGGACGAGGCGTGGTCGCCGCGCGGTCAGCCCGCCCGGCTGCGCAGCGTGGCCACTGTGGACCCGGCGAGGGTGAGCAGGCAGTCGGGCAGCAACCCGTCGGCCATCGCGGCGCCGAAGAGCGCCTCGCCGGTGTCGACGTCGTCGTTGGCGTACGCGCTGACGAACCGGGCCACCCAGCGGGTGTCGTAGGCGGCCTGGTCGATCCCGGGAAAGTCGAGGGCGGCACCGCCGGTCGGGGCGTCGTCGCCGACCATGGCGGCCGCCAGGCACCAGGCGACCCCGTACGCGCCGGCCAGTCCGGAGCGGTCCACCACCGCGTCGAAGGTGCCCACGACCGCGTCGCCGTCGCCGGCCAGGGCCGAGCGGAGCACGGCGGTCGCGTCGTCCAGCGTCTGCTGTGCTTCGTCGGTCACCCGCCGAACAGTACTTCCGGGGGTCAAGCGGTGACCCCGAAACAGGCCCACCATCACGCTGAGTGATATCCGCAGTCGGGCTGCCGACGGAGCGCACTCCACGCTCCCACGGCCCACGCCGGCACGCTAATGTGCGCAGCGGACCTTCGCCGGAGGAAGGACGACCATGCTCGTATCACGCGCGTCGCGCGCGGCCATGTCCACGGCCTGCGCTGCGCTCCTGCTCGCCACCAGCGCCTGCGGGAGCGACAAGCCCGAGGAGGCGACCACCACCACCCAGGTGCGCCTCTACGGCACCGACGGCAACATGCAGAACTCGTACGTCGACGAACTCAAGGATCGTGGGGATCTCGTCAACGGCATGAAGGGCACGATCCCGCTCACGCCGCTGCCCGAGACCTTCAAGGATCGGCTACTGACGGTAGACCCGAAGCTGAAGGACTACCTCTACTCGGCCGAGACGTACGACGCCGTGGTGATCAGCGCGCTGGCCGCCCAGCTCGCCGGCAGCACCAACCCGGGCGAGATCGCCAAGCAGATCGTCGGGGTGACCACCGGCGGGCAGCGTTGCGAGGATCCGGCGACCTGTCTGCAGCTCGCCCGCTCGGGCCAGGACATCGAGTACCGGGGGGTGTCGCTGAACCAGGCCGGGTTCACCGACGCCGGCGAGCCGGCCGCCGCCAGCTACGCCACCCTGCACTTCGACGACCAGAAGATCGACGACGGCAAGACCGAGTTCGTCGGCGCCGGCGACGAGTCCGCGGCGAGCACCAAGGCCCCGCCGCGCGGGAAGAAGCAGCGCGGCAAGCCGGGCAGGGAGGCCGGCGCGCCGCTGGTCCTCGGTGGCCTGCTGCCGAAGACCGGTGACCTGGCGCTGGCGTACCCGCCGATGGCGGCCGGCGCGGCGCTGGCGGTCAAGGACATCAACGCCGGCGGCGGGGTGCTCGGCGAGCCGATGGTCTGGGTCGACGGGGACGACGGCACCAACCCGCAGATCGCCAAGGCGACGGTCGCGTCGCACGTCAGCAAGGGCGTGCAGGTCATCATCGGTGCGGCCGCGTCGGGCATCTCCCGGGCCGTGCTGCCCGACGTGGTGGCCGCCGGCCGGGTGCTCTTCTCCCCGTCGAACACCGACGCCGGGCTGACCACGATCGACGACAAGGGCCTCTACTTCCGTACCGCCCCGTCGGACATCCTGCAGGGCCGGGCGCTGGCCGACGTGATCCTGCGGGACGGCCCGCACAAGGTCGCCATCGTCGCCCGCAAGGACTCCTACGGCGAGGGCCTCCAGGAGAACGTCCGCGCCGAGCTGGAGCGGGCCGGTATCGGCGCCGACCGGGTCAAGCTGCTCACGTACGAGCCACCGGCCGACGCGAAGGCGCCTCCGGTGGACTTCTCCGCGGGCGCCAAGGAGATCAAGGACTACGGGGCGGACGCCGTGCTGGTGATCGGCTTCGGCGAGTCCGCGCACGTGATCACCGCGCTGGCCGACGCCGGGGTGCAGATCCGGCACTGACCGGGACGACGAGCGAGGGCCGCACCGGGCGAACCGGTGCGGCCCTCGTCGTGTCGGGACGGTCAACGGGACCGGCGTCGCTCCAAAAACTCGGTCATCCGCCGGTGCTTCTCCTCGTCCTCGAAGAGCACCGCCTGGCCGAGCAGGTCGAGCTGCGGGTGGGCGGCCGGTGGGGCGTCCACGGCCAGCTTGGTCAACCGCACCGCCAGCGCCGAGCCCTTCGCGATCTCGTCTAGCAGGGCGTGCGCGGTGGGCAGCAGTTCCGCCGGCTCGGCCACCACCCGGTTCACCAGCCCGATCCGCAGCGCCTCCTCGGCGTCCACCCGCCGGCCGGTGAAGAGCAGCTCCTTGGCCCGGGCCTCGCCGATCAGCGCCGGCAGGCGGTGGGTCGCGCCGGCGCCGGCGAGGATGCCCAACCGCACCTCGGGCTGGCCGAACACCGCACGCGCCGTGCACACCCGCAGATCGCAGGCGTACGCCAGCTCGGCGCCGCCGCCCAGCGCCGGGCCGTCCACGGCCGCCACGGTGGGCATCGGCAGCGCCCGGATGCGGGCGAAGGCGGCCTGGTTGATGGCGGCCAGGGCGTCCAGCCGGCCGCGCTCGCGGAGCTGGCCGATGTCCGCCCCGCCGGCGAAGATGCCCTCCGTCCCGCCGGTGAGCAGCAGCAGCCGCGGCCGGGCCTCCAGCTCCGCGCAGACCGCGTGCAGCTCGGCGATCAGGTCGGCGTCGATGGCATTGCGCTTCTCCGGCCGGTCCAGGGTGACCACCAGCCGGTCCGGCAGCTCCTCGATCCGCAGCCCGCTCACCGCTTCACCCCGCCTTCCCAGGTGTAGAAGCCCGCACCGGACTTCTTGCCGAGCTTCCCGGCGGCCACCATCTCGACCAGCAGCGGCGGCGGCGCGAAGCGGTCCCCGTACGCGGCCTGGAGGGTGCGGGCGATGTCGAGCCGGACGTCCAGCCCGACCAGGTCGGTCAGCTCCAGCGGGCCCACCGGGTGCCGGTAGCCGAGCACCATCGCCTTGTCGATGTCGGCGGGGCTGGCCACCCCGTCGGCGACCATCCGGATCGCCTCCAGCCCGAGGGTGACCCCGAGCCGGGAGGTGGCGAAGCCCGGCATGTCGCGTACGACGACGGGGGCCTTGCCCAGCCGCCCGGCGAGCGCGACGGCCGCCTCGGTGGTCCCGGGGGCGGTGGCCGGGCCCACCACGATCTCCAGCAACGCCATCGCCCAGACCGGGTTGAAGAAGTGCAGGCCGAGGAAGTCCGCCGGCCGGTCCAGCCCCTCGGCCAGGTCGGCGATCGGGATGCTGGAGGTGTTGCTGCCGAGCAGGGCGGGACGCCGGGCCTCGGCGTCCCGGAGCACCGACCGCTTGAGGTCGAGCCGCTCGGGGACCGCCTCCACGATCACGTCCGGTCCCTCGGCGACCTCGCCGAGGCCGGCCCGCAGGGCGACCCGCTCCCGGTTCGCCGTCGCCGCCTCGGCGGTCAGCTTGCCGCGCTCGACCCCGCGCTCCCACAGCTCGCCAAGCCGACGTACGGCGGCGGCACCGCGTTCCGCGTCCACCTCGACCAGCTCGACCGCGTAGCCGGCGCCGGCCGCCACGTACGCGATGCCGAGGCCCATCGTGCCGGCCCCGACGACCACAAAACGACCACTCATGACGTCCCCTCGCCGCGTACGGTGACGCGCGGGGTCTCCGCCGCGCCGGGCCGCCCGCTCCGCTCTTTCATGGGTGCGACCCTATGCAGGGCCGGACCGGGCGGCATGCGTGGGGGCGCGCCGGATCGGGTACAGACGGCCTCCAACGCCGAGGGAAGGACCGAGATGAGCCAGGCACCGGAGAGCGCGGAGAGCACCGAGACCGTGGACACCCGCGGCGACGAGCGGGTGGACCTGCTGCGCGCCGACACCAACAACGACGGCCGGACCGACGTCTGGGTGGTGGACACCGACGGCGACGGGAAGGCCGACCTCTTCCAGTTCGACACCGACGGTGACGGCCAGGTGGACATCACCATGGTCGACATCGACGAGGACGGTACCCCGGACGAGGTGGTGGACGGCGACGGCGGCCTCCCGCCGGAGCAGACCACGCCGACCGTCCAGGTCTGAGCGGTACGCCGGGTGGCGCTCCCGCGAGCGGGGGCGCCACCGCTCAGGCCAGCTGCAGCGTGGCCAGGTAGTAGGGGCGGTCCCGGTCGTCGACGTCGACGAGGCGCCACGGCGAGCCGTGGACCAGCTCGGCGAGTTCGTCGACCGAGCACACCAGATAGTCGAACCACTCGGTGCCGAGCAGCCGGTAGCGCAGCCGCAGCCGGAGTTGCCCGCCGAGCCGGCCGCGCCGGCGATTGAGCTCGTGGTAGCCGGTGTGCACCGGGTCGGTGGTGCCGTACGGGTCGGTGCCGTGCGCGATCACCTGGGCGCCGGGCCGGGCCAGCGCGGCGAGGGCGGCCAGGAAGCCGGGGGCCCGCTCCCGCCCCTCGATCAGCCCGAGGTTGTTGCCGAGCAGCAGGAAGGTGTCGTACCGCCGGCCGTCGGCGACGTGCTCGTCGACGGTGCCGTGCACCAGGTCGCGTACGCCCCGGTGCCGGCAGACCCGCAGCGCGCCGGCCGACGTGTCCAGCCCGGTGACGGGCACTCCCTGTTCCTGCAGGTGCAGGGCGATCCGGCCGGCGCCGACGCCGACGTCCAGCACCTGACCACGGACCCGGGCCACGGCCCGGTGGTCGTACGGCTGCCAGAACCCCGGCGGGTCCAGGTAGTGGGCGGCGGGGGCGCCGTTGACCAGGCCGTCGTCCCGCTCGATGATCTCGATGACCGGCCGGGGCAGCCGCCCGCCGACCAGCGGCCGGGGGCCGATCCCGGTGGCGACGGCGTACACGTCGCGGATCATCTCCCCGAACACGTCGCCGATCGTGGGTTCCCCGGTCACGGCGCTGTCTCTGCTCGCGACTGCGGGGCTCGCAGACCCGGCTCACTCCTCGCGCTCACGGCGATCACGCTATCCGGACTCGGCGGCACTGTCGCGGCCGTATCCTGGCGGCGTGACCGACCTGGACCGCCTGTCGGCGGAGAAGTACGTGCTGCTGACGACCTTCCGGAAGGACGGTCGGGCGGTGCCGACGCCGGTCTGGGCGGTGCGGGACGGCGACGCGCTGGCGGTGTGGACGGTGTCGGACTCGGGCAAGGTCAAGCGGATCCGGCGCGACGGCCGGGTGACGGTTGCCCCGTGCGACGTACGCGGACGGCCGCACGGCACGGCGGCGCCGGCGCACGCGTCGATCCTCGATCCGGAGGCCACCCGGCGGATCCGGGGTCTGCTGAAGCAGAAGTACCGGATGATCGGCCGGCTGAGCCTGCTGGGCAGCCGGCTGCGGCGGGGCGAGGGCGGCACCGTCGGGTTGCGGATCGTGCTGGACGAGTAGGGCCCCGGACACGACGAAGGGCGGCGGGATCGTCGCTCTCGCGTACGTCCGGCCGCCCCTGATCGGAACGCCTGGAAAACGTCCGGGTCCTCAGTCCCCCTGACGCTGCTGGGGGATCTGCCCCTGCAGCAGGGCCCGGACCTCCGACTCGCGGTAACGGCGGTGGCCGCCCAGGGTCCGGATGGCGCTGAGCTTGCCAGCCTTGGCCCACCGGGTCACCGTCTTCGGGTCGACACGGAACATCGACGCCACCTCGGCCGGCGTGAGTAGCGGCTCTGGTTCGTGCGTTCGCGATGCCATCGGGGTCACTCCTCCACATGTATAGACATCGGCCGGGGTCCCGCCGGCCGACGCGTCTCCCATGGTCCGGCTAGTCCCCGATGTCCGACATGGGCCGAACGGCTGAAGGTCCCTAGACGGACGGATGAACCATGCCCGATTTTTACGACTTTTATGCCGCAGAACCTACCTTATTCGGACTCATGATCACGGTTCGTGATGCGTCAACTACGAGACACTCTCGCATCGGGAGGTCTCAGCCGGGCAAATCGGGTGGGGCTGCCGGGCCTAGTTGCAGCGCTCCAGCAACTGCACCGCCCGCCACCGGGCGACCAGCTTGTCGTACGCCGCGGAGGCCTCCTCCGCCTCCCCCCGGGAGAGCCCGGCCAGCCCGGTGGCGACCAGCTCGGTCGAGTCGTCGGCCGCCAGGGTGTCGTCCGGCAGCAGCTGCACCAGGCCGCCGTAGTCCAGCTCCACCACCGACCGGGGATGGAACTCCTCCAGCCAGCGGGCGGCCTCCTCGACCGCTTCCGTGATCGGCGCCTCCCCGACCGACTTGCGCAGCACCGACAGCGCCCGCGACGAGCGGCGACGCGCCTTGGAGATCTCGGTGCGGTAGCGCAGCGCCCGCCGGGCCGGGTCGGTCACCAGGTGCCGCTCCTGCGCCTCGAAGAGCACGAACCAGCGCAGCGGCACCCCCCAGGTGGCGATCTGCTCGTGCACCCGGGGCACCCCGTGCTCCAGCACCCGCGCCCCGCTGCGCCAGTCCTCCACCACCGCCTTGGCCTGGCCGGCCAGGATCGGCGGGACGAACGCGTCGGCCAGCACCGAGGGCACCCCGTCCCGGGCGCTCAGCGCCGCCTCGGCCACCCGGACCCGCAGGTTCCAGGGGCAGACCAGCAGGGTGTCGTCGGTCTCCAGGACGTACGCCTCGTCGGGCAGGTCGGGCAGCCGGGTCCAGCCCGCGCCGAGCGCCTCGATCACCGCCGTGCGCTGCCGTACCGGGCCCTCCAGCGGGGCGACCGCCCGGCCCTCGTTGACGTACCGGCGCCAGAACGACTGACGCTCCCGGTCGAAGGCGGTCAGCGGCTCGTACACGCGCAGGTAAGAAGCGAAGAGCGACGGCACGGCGCGATCCTCCCACGAGACGGGACCCGTCCGCCGCCGCCGCGACGGGGTGGCGTGACGTGCGCGACAGTACGGGTGGGGCCGATATTAGGCTCAGCAGCACCGGCAGCATCCCGCCGGCGTGCCAGCAGGTCCGCGCCCCACAAGGGCGCACACCGACACAGGAGTCAGCCATGGGCGTTTTCGCCAGCACCGACGACCCGGGATCCACGGGTCACGAACAGGTCGTGTTCTGCCAGGACAAGCAGTCCGGGCTGAAGGCGATCATCGGGATCTACTCGACCGCGCTGGGCCCCGCGCTCGGCGGTACCCGGTTCTACCCGTACGCGAGCGAGGAGGACGCCCTCGCCGACGTGCTCGACCTCTCCCGGGGGATGGCGTACAAGAACGCCCTGGCCGGCCTCGACCTGGGCGGCGGCAAGGCGGTCATCTGGGGTGACCCGGAGCAGATCAAGAGCGAGGCCCTGCTGCGCGCGTACGGCCGCTTCGTGGAGTCCCTCGCCGGCCGTTACTACACCGCCTGCGACGTCGGCACCTACGTGGCCGACATGGACGTGATCGCCCGCGAGACGAAGTACGTCACCGGTCGCAGCGTGGAGCACGGCGGCGCCGGCGACTCCTCGATCCTCACCGCCTGGGGTGTGTTCCAGGGCATGCGGGCCGCCGCCGAGCACGTCTGGGGCACCCCGACGCTCTCCGGCCGGCGGGTCGGCGTGGCCGGCCTGGGCAAGGTCGGCAAGTACCTGACCGCCCACCTGCTCTCCGACGGCGCGGAGGTCGTGGCCACTGACGTCAACCCGAAGGCCCTGGAGTGGGTGCGCGCCACCCACCCGCAGGTCGAGCTGGTGGACGACACCGCCGCCCTGATCGCCTCCGACGTCGACGTGTACGCCCCCTGCGCGCTGGGCGGCGCGCTGAACGACGACACGGTGCCGGTGCTGCGGGCCAAGGTCGTCGCCGGCGCGGCGAACAACCAGCTGGCCCACCCGGGCATCGAGAAGGTCCTCGCCGACCGTGGCATCCTCTACGCCCCGGACTACGTGGTGAACGCCGGCGGCGTGATCCAGGTCGCCGACGAGATCGAGGGCTTCAACTTCGACCGGGCGAAGCTGCGGGCGACCCGCATCTACGACACCACGCGGGAGATCCTCCGGCTCGCGGACGACGAGGGTGTCCCGCCGGCGGTGGCCGCGGACCGGCTCGCCGAGCGGCGGATGGCCGAGGTCGGCCGGCTGCGCACGATCCACCTGCGCTGAACGTCACTCCGGGGGCGGGGCGGCGGCTCCGCCCCCGGGTCACGGGGTCCCGCAGCCCGGCGTTAAGCTGGAAAAAGGGACGCTTCACACCGGTTTGCCCGCTGTCACGGCCGGTACCGGCCCTCGCTCCTTACCGGGTACACTTTGTGACGGCCGGATAACTGCGACGCGCAGGGCCGGCTGACGGTAACCCGAGGTGCCGAACGATGGCATCCCCATGTACCGTAAGAGCCACGAGAGATGCCTGACGTCATCGGGGCCCGCCTTCGGGCTGCCCCGCATTCTGTGCGAGGGGGTCGAGCCATGGGGCGCGGCCGTGCTAAGGCCAAGCAGACGAAGGTGGCCCGGGAGTTGAAGTACCACTCCCCGAACACCGACCTCACCGCCTTGCAGCGCGAGTTGGCGGGTGCTGGTAAGTCTGAGCACAACTTCGACGACGACTACAAAGAGTATGTCGACGACGATGATGAGGATCACGCGGACGACGACCCGGACTCCTGGGCGTCCCCGACCCGCTGACCTCCGGTCACATCTGAGCACGCGGTGACTCTCCGCGTGCTCACGCATGTGCCCGTCTGACGCAGCCCAAAGCCGACGATCAGGGACCTCGCCGCCCCGGAGCACTCCCGAGGAGCGGCAGGTCCCTGATCACGGGCTCGTACCCGTCAGCGGGGCCGGTTGTTCCAGTTGTAGAACGTCGGGATGTTCTCGAAGTGGTTCCAGGCGCAGACCGCGCTGGCCCCGTCGCCGCCCGACACCTCCGCCCGCAGCAGCCGCGCGGCCTCCGCCTCGTGGAGCAGTGCGGTCAGCCCCACGGCGGCTGCCCGCACCCGGTCGGCGACCAGGTCCGGGTCGGCTCCCCCGACGCGCTCAGGCTGCCGGTGACTTGTGGTCTCGGGCATGCTCCAACACTCCCTCCAGTAGGCGGATCTTGCTGTTGCGGCAGTGCTCGGTCTCCGTACCGTCAAAACGCCCCAGTTCGAAGTAGCGGTTGGCGGCGTGGCCACCTCCGCAGAACCCGAAGTAGGGGCAGGACGACCGGCACGCCTCGACACCGGCGAGGAACTCGCCCACCCAGGGCGTACGCCCCGCGCCGGCCAGGATCTCGGCCAGCGGGGTGGAGAGCACGTTGCCGCTGCTGAAGTCGCCGTACCGGGGATCGGTGAAGCCGGCCAGCTCCGGGGAGAGCACGACCACCGAGCCGTCGTGGGCGATGGTGGGGATCGGATCCAGCCGGCGGGGCAGCAGATCGTCCGCCGTGCCGTCCAGGACGGCGCCGGCGTACCGCAGCGACCACTCCACCTCGCGCAGATGGATCCGGGGATCCCGGCGCCACGCGGCCACCAGCTCCGCCCAGAAGCCGGTCACCGCCGCGGCGTCCCAAGCGTTCGTCCGGGTGTTGACCCCCTCGGTCTCCTCGATGTTGACGCCGAGCACGTCGCAGCCGAGGTCGAGGAAGTAGTCGTACAGCTCCGTGGCGAGACCGGGCACCGGCCGGGAGACCACCGCCAGGGCCGAGAAGGGCAGTCCATTCCGGCGCAGCGCGTCCACCCCGGCGCGGATCCGGTCGTACGCCGGCCGGCCGCCCCGGGTGACCCGCTCGGCGTTGCGCTCCCGCGGCCCGTCCACGCTCACGCTGACCCGGACGCCGTGCTCGGCGAAGAACGCGCACCAGGCGTCGTCGATCAGCGTGGCGTTGGTCTGGACGTGGTGCTCCACCGCCGGCCCGAACGGGGCCAGCAGGGCGGCCAGGTGCTCCCGTCCGGCCGCGAGCGGCTCCCCGCCGTGCCAGACCACCGAGAAGCGCCCCGCGGCCGCCCACGGGTTCACCGAGGCCGCCACCGCCTCGGCGACCGGGACCGGCATCCGCCGGTCCGCCGCCCGCATCGGCAGATAGCAGTAGACGCAGTCGAGGTTGCAGAGCGTGGTCGGTTGCATCACCACGTACGAGGGCACGGCGGCGAGGCCGCGCATCCCGGGATGCGTACGAGCAGCCATCAACCCTCCCCCGCCTAGCCTGAGGCCCTTCAGGCTAGGCGGCGGTGGCCACTCGGGTGAACCCCCGATCAGGTGGCCGGATGATCACCAGAGCGTGATCACCCCCGAGTGTGCTGGCCGATCATCTGCACGTTGCCCGAGCCCTCGATGATCTCGCCGACCTGCCAGGCGTCCACACCCCGGCCGGTCAGGGTGGCCAGCGCGCGGTCGGCGTCCTCGGCCGAGACGATGGCGAACATGCCCACGCCCATGTTGAACGTGGCCTCCATCTCCGGGTCCTCGATCCGGCCCTTGGACTGGATCAGGTCGAAGATCGGCTGCGGCTTCCAGGTCGAGCGGTTCACCACCGCGTCGACGTGCTCCGGCAGGATCCGCACCAGGTTGCCCGGGATGCCACCGCCGGTGACGTGGGCCAGCGCCCGCACGTCGGCCTCGGCGATCAGCTTGAGGCAGTCCTGCGCGTAGATCTTGGTCGGGGTGAGCAGTTCCTCGCCGAGGGTCCGCTGCCGGCCGAAGTCCTCGATCACCACGTCGAGCCGCATCCGGGCGACGCCGAGCAGCACGTGGCGGACCAGCGAGTAGCCGTTGGAGTGCAGGCCGGAGGAGCGCATGGCGATGACGACGTCGCCCACCTCCACCCGCTCCGAGCTGAGGATCTCGCTCTCCTCCACCACGCCCACGCCGGTGGCGGAGATGTCGTACTCGTCGGGGCGCAGCACGCCCGGGTGCTCCGCGGTCTCGCCGCCGAGCAGGGCGCAGCCCGCGTACCGGCAGCCGTCGGCGATGCCGGCGCCGATCTCGGCGACCTTGTCGGGGACGACCTCGCCGGTGGCGATGTAGTCGAGCAGGAAGAGCGGCTCGGCACCGCAGGCGACCAGGTCGTCGACGACCATCGCGACCAGGTCGATGCCGACCGTGTCGTGGATGTCGAGCTGCTGGGCGATCACCAGCTTGGTGCCGACGCCGTCGGTCGACGAGGCCAGGATCGGGTTCTTGTACTTCTTGGTGTCCAGCCGGAACAGGCCGGCGAAGCCGCCCAGGTCACCCAGGACCTCCGGGCGCCGGGTCTGCTTGACCTTGGACTTCAGCAGCTCGACCGCGCGGTCGCCCGCCTCGATCGACACCCCGGCGTCGGCGTACGAGACCGAGCGTTTGCGCGTCGTGCGGCTGGTGGCGGCCGTCCACGGCTGGCGGTCGCCGCCGGCGCCTGTCGGGCTGGTTCCTGCGCCGCTGCGCTCGGACACGTGGGTCACGGTTTTCCCCTTTGTGGTTCTCGCGGGCCGCTGTTGCGGAAGCGGACCCGCGTCGGAGGTGCTATGGGCGGTGGTTCACGGCGCCCGGAATGGCGGCGAGCGCAGCGGTGGGGTCAGCGGTGGGATCAGCGGTGGCCTGGGCCGCCTCGGCGGCGACCCGGCGGCCCACTCCTTCGAGCACATGCTTGCCGATCAGGTTCCCGGCCGGCAGTTCGATCGGGTACTCCCCATCGAAGCACGCCCGGCAGAGCCGGGTCTTCGGCTGCTCGGTCGCGGCGATCAGACCCGGAAGCGAAACGTAACCCAGCGTGTCGGCACCGATCGACCGCCGGATGCCTTCGTTGTCCAGCCCGTTGGCCAGCAACTCCGCCCGAGTGGCGAAGTCGATGCCGTAGAAGCAGGGCCAGCTCACCGGCGGCGAGGAGATCCGGACGTGCACCTCCAGCGCCCCGGCCTCGCGCAGCATCCGCACGATGGCCCGCTGGGTGTTGCCCCGGACGATCGAGTCGTCCACCACCACCAGGCGCTTGCCCCGGACGTTCTCCCGCAGCGGGTTGAGCTTGAGCCGGATGCCGAGCTGGCGCAGGGTCTGCGAGGGCTGGATGAAGGTGCGCCCGACGTACGGGTTCTTCATCAGGCCCTGGCCGTAGGTGATGCCGGACTCCTCGGCGTAGCCGATGGCGGCCGGCGTGCCCGACTCGGGCACCGGGATCACCAGGTCCGCCTCGACCGGGTGCTCCCGGGCGAGCTGGCGGCCGATCTGCACCCGGGCCGCGTGCACGTTCCGCCCGGCGATGGTGGCGTCCGGGCGGGCGATGTACACGTACTCGAAGAGGCAGCCCTTCGGCTCCGGCGCGGCGAAGCGGGTGGAGCGCAGCCCGTCCTCGTCGATGGCGATCAGCTCGCCCGGCTCGACCTCGCGGACCACGCTCGCGCCGACGATGTCCAGCGCGGCGGTCTCGCTGGCGACCACCCAGCCGCGCTCCAGGCGGCCGAGCACCAGCGGGCGGACGCCGTGCGGGTCACGCGCGGCGTAGAGGGTCGACTCGTCCATGAAGACGAAGCTGAACGCGCCCCGCAGCTGGGGCAGCACCTCGAGCGCGGCCGCCTCGACGGAGAGATCCGGCCGACTGGCCAGCAGCATGGTGACCAGGGAGGTGTCGTTGGTCGACCCGTCCGGGTCGATGCCCCGCTCGGCCACCTCGCGCTGGAGCTCGGTGGTGTTGACGAGGTTGCCGTTGTGGGCCAGGGCGATGGTGGTGCCGGACGTGGTCGCCCGGATCGTCGGCTGGGCGTTCTCCCAGGTCGAGCCGCCCGTGGTCGAGTAGCGCGCGTGGCCGATCGCGACGTGCCCGCGCAGGCTGGCCAGGGTCGGCTCGTCGAAGACCTGGGCGACCAGGCCGAGGTCCTTGTAGACCACCACGCCCGAACCGTCGCTCACCGCGATGCCCGCCGCCTCCTGGCCGCGGTGCTGGAGGGCGTAGAGCCCGAAGTAGGTCAGATTGGCGACCTCCTCCCCCGGCGCCCAGACGCCGAAGACGCCACACGCGTCCTGGGGGCCGGGTCGTTGGGGGTCAAGGTCGTGGCTCAGCCGGCCATCGCCTCGGGGCACCTGCCGCTCCCTCTGCTGGACTGGCCTGGCGGAGTCGGGGGGCAAGCTCCGCGTGGTCGGCCGGGACCGTCGTCGCCTGACAGTGTACGCGAATCCGTGTCGATACCGACAGTCACGATTCGCCTGCTGAAAGTGATATCCCCGGACCGGTGTCCGCCCAGCTAGATCGGCAGGTACTCGGAGAGGTCGGCGCGGATCCCGCTGACCCGTACGCGACCCTCGGTGACCGCCTCCGCCCAGCCGAGCCGCCCGGTGGCCAGCCGCAGCCAGGTCTCGGGGTCCGTTTCCACCACATTCGGCGGCGTTCCGCGGGTGTGTCGCGGCCCGGCCACACACTGCACGGCACCGTAGGGTGGAACCCGCACCTCCACCGATCGGCCGGGGGCGCGCTCCGCGAGGACGGCCAAGAGGGTACGGACCGCCTCCCGGAACACCGGCCGTTCGGGCGTACGCCCCTCATCCAGCGCCGTCAACGCTGCCGCAACCGCGGCGGACTTATTGTGCGGAGAGGACACGACGGGACGATACGACTCGACTCCACCACGGTCGAGGCCGGCCCTGGGTAGAGATGATCCGGTCAGACAAGGCATAGTTGCCGACGGCGTATTCGTACCGTGAGTGATCAACCTTGGTCCGGCACCCGGCCGGTCAGGAGATCAGACCCGGAAGGCGGTGGACGTGTCAACACACCGACGTGCCTGGAAGCAGCGGGCCGGTGTGGTCGTAGCGCTGGTCGTCGGCGCGCTGCTCGCCGTCCCCGCAACACCCGCCTTCGCCGCGCCGAGCATCGGCAACATCTCGGCCTCGCCGAGTTCGGTCGACGCGGGTGGCACCGTCAAGGTCACCTACAGTCTGACGATCGACCCGCTGTCGTCCGCCGACGTTTCGGTGACCTCCAGCAACTCGAAGCTCACCTGCGTCGACGGCTGCTCTCGCGGCCGGGTCCCGAGCGGCACCTACGACGCCACCTTCCGGGCCGCCTCGGACGCGCCCAACGGGTCGGCCACGATCACCGTCAAGGCCACCGACGCGACGGGGCCGGGCAAGGAAGAGGACTCGGCCAAGGTCGACGTCACGCTGGTCGCCAAAGCCCCGGAGGTGCAGACGGTCAAGTCCGTCTCCGGCAAGGTTGTCATCGCTGCCAACGGTGACCCCGTGGCGAACGCCCTCGTCATGCTCCGGGACAGCCAGGGCCGGCAGCGCCAGGCCACCAGCGACAGCAGCGGCAACTTCCGCTTCAGCGGCTCGACCTCGGACCCGATCGCGCCGGGCCGGATCGACCTGGGCGCCAGCAAGGACGGCAAGACGGCCACCAAGTCGATCAACGCCTCGGCCGGTCAGGCCGTGACCGGCGTCCGGCTCGGTGTGCCGATCGAGGTCAAGGCCAGCCCGAGCGCCACCCCGTCGGCCAGTGAGGAGGCCCTGCCGACCGACGAGGCGACCGACGAGGCGACCGACGAGGCGGCGAGCGACGCCCCGGCTGCCCAGCAGCCCGCCGCCAACGAGGACTCGGGCGGCTTCGGCTCCTGGCTGCTGATCCTGCTCGGCGGTCTCTTCGTGGCCGTGGGCGTCGGCACCATCGTGCTGCTCTACCTGCGCCGCAAGAACGAGGGCGACGACGCCGACGGGGACGGCCCGGGTGGGCCCGCCGGCGGGGCGGGCGCCGTACCGGCCGCCCGGGGCGGCTACCGCGGTGCCGACGACCAGACCCGGGTGGTCAACGGGATGGGCGCCGGGCCGGCGCCGACGATGGTCGGCGGCACCTCGCTCAGTGACGCGCCGACGATGATGCACCGCCCGGTCGTGGACGACGTCCCGCCGGACCCGTACGGCGCCCCTGCGGGGCCGGCGTACGGCGGCGGTGGGCAGGGCGGCTGGGCCGGCAGTGGCTACGGCGACGAGCCCGGCCAGGGTGGCTACGGCAACAACGGCTACGGCAACGCCCCGTCCTCGGGCGGCGGCTACGGCAGCGCTCCGCAGTCCGGCGGCGGCTACGGCAACGCGCCCTCCTCGGGCGGCGGCTACGGGGGCCGGGACTACGGCGCCGGGGCCGGCGGCTACCCGCCCGCCCAGGGCGGTGGCTACGGCGGCGACCGGTACGACGAGCCGACCGGCCGCTACAACGGCGACAGCACCCAGTACGCCCCGCCGGCCGACCCGTACCCGACCAGCACCTACCAGCCGGACCAGGGCCCGGGCTACGGCCAGCAGGACCAGGGCCACTACGGCCGGGGCCAGGAGCCGGACAGCGGCTACGGCGCGGGCGGCGGCTACGGCGCCCAGGGCGGCTTCGACAACGGCCCCGCCCAGCGCGGCGGCTACGACAACGGCCCGGCCCGGGGTGGCTACGACAGCGGCCCGTCCGGCGGCTACGACAGCGGTCCCTCCGGCGGCTACGACGGCGGCCAGCAGCCGGGCTACGACGGCTACGACCAGCGCGGCGGCTACGGCGGCAACGACGGTTACGGCCAGGCGTCGCAGGGCGGCTACGGCCAGCAGGGCGGTTACGGCCAGGAGCCGCCGCAGCAGCGGGGCGGCTACGACAACCGGGGCTACGACAACCGCGGCTACGAGCAGGGCGGCCCCTACGGCGACCCGGCCCAGGCCGGCCGTGGCCGTGGCGACGGCCCGCAGGAGCGCGGCGGTCGCCGCCTGGACTGGCTGGACGACTGACCGTCGGGGCCCGAGGCCCCGACCGAACCCGACAGTGGCCGCCCGGATCCTCCGGGCGGCCACTGTATTTCCGGAGACCCGACGTCGGCCGGCCTCTGACCGGTCGGTCATGAACCCGATGTCGGGAACGAATCCCGGCCGCGGGCGGACGGCGGGATCAGGCGGCGGCGAAGTAGCCCTGGCGGAGCACCGGCACGACCTCGGAGACACCGACCTCGACGGCGACCGCCACGTCCTCGGCGAAGCCGCCCTCGGTCAACTCCCGCCCGGAAACGCAGCCCCGGACGGCGGCCGGCACGTCGGGCGTGCTGGCCAGCGCGGCCAGCGCCATCGCCGCCTCCACCGAGAGCCCGCCCGGTACGCCGGAGAGGGCGTCCAGCACGCTCGCCGCCCCCAACTGGTCCTCCACGCAGGGGCGCAGCGAGCCGTCCGGCCAGCGCTCCCCGGCGGCCACCACGCCCACCGGGGCGTCGGTCGTGCCGTACCCCTGGGCGCGCAGCCATCGCCCGACGGCGCGGGCGTTACGCAGGCACGCCGCGACCACCGGAACGCCGGTGGCGCTCGCCGCGGCGCTGATCGCCGAGCCGTTCGGTGACGGCAGCACCAGGTCGTGGACGACCGGAGCGATCCGCAACGCCGCCGGCGAGAGCGACCACGGGTGCTCCGGGGTCATCTTCCGGCGGCCGACCGCGGCCACGGCACCGACCCGGCGGGCGTACTCGGCCGCCTGCTCCCCCCAGGGGAACGGGTGCACCCGCATGCCGCGGCCGACCGCCACCTCGACGGCGGTGGTGAACGAGAGCACGTCCACCACCACCAGGGCCGCGCAGACCCGGCCGAGCTCCGCCGCCCCGGTCAGGCCCCAGTCGAACCGGGCGCCGGCGCCGGGCTGGGCGTAGACGGCCAAGGCCAGGGCCTCAGCGCTGATCGGGCGCGGCGGGCTGGTCCGGGTCACCGGGAGCCGTCCCGTCCGGCCCGGCCTCGGTCGGGGCCGCCTCGGGCGCGTCGGCGGAGTCCTCGGCGACCGCGGCCGGGGCGTCGGCAGCCGGGGCGTCCGCCACCGGCTCGTCGACGGTCTCCGGAGCGGCCTCGGTACCGGCCGGCGCGGTCGCGTCCGCCTCGGCCGGCTGCCCGTCCTGCGTGGTCGCGCCGGCGGTCGGACCGGCCTGGGCGATCGGCTCGGCGGCCACCGCCTCGACCTCGACCTCCACCGGCTGCTCGGCGGTGGCCGGCAGGACGGTGGTGGTCCCGGTACGGGTCGCCTCCACCGCCACCTGGGCCGTCTCCGCGCCACCGAAGAGGCGCGGCAGCGTCTCGGTGTGCGCGGCGCGCAGCTCGTCGAGGCCGATCCGGAACTGGTCGTGCACCTCCAGGGCGCCGCCGGCCGGGTCGGTGACCCCGATGAACTCCCACGGCACCCCGTGCTCGGCGCAGAGGGCGGTGAACGCCTTCTCGTGCCCGCGCGGCACCGACACCAGCACCCGGCCGGCGGACTCGCTGAACAGGAAGACGAACGGCATCGAGCCGCCGGCAAAGTGCTCCGGCAGCACGACCCGGGCGCCGACGCCGCGCCGCAGGCAGGACTCGACCAGGCTCTGAGCGAGGCCGCCGTCGGAGAGGTCGTGGGCGGAGCTGAGGTGCCCCACCCGCGCGGCGGCGGCCAGCAGGTCGGCGAGCTGCCGCTCCCGGGCCAGGTCGACCTGGGGCGGGATGCCGCCGAGGTGCTCGTGGGTCACCCAGGCCCACTCGGAGCCGGAGAGCTCGACGTGCGTCTCGCCCAGCAGGAAGAGCTGGTCGTGGTCGCCGGCCGGGCGGGGCACGAAGCCCATCGGCACCCGGTCGGCGACGTTGTCCAGCACCCCGAGCACACCGACCACCGGGGTCGGGTGGATGGCCGCGGCACCGGTCTGGTTGTAGAAGCTGACGTTGCCGCCGGTCACCGGGATGCCCAGCTCCAGGCAGCCGTCCGCCAGGCCGCGGACGGCCTCGGCGAACTGCCACATCACGGCCGGGTCCTCCGGCGAGCCGAAGTTGAGGCAGTTGGTGACCGCGATCGGCTTCGCGCCGGTCACCGCCACGTTCCGGTACGCCTCGGCCAGCGCGAGCTTCGTCCCGTGGTACGGGTCGAGGCGCGCGTACCGGCCGTTGCCGTCGACGGAGAGGGCGACACCGAGGCCGGTCCGCTCGTCGATCCGGATCACGCCGGAGTCCTCCGGCTGGGCGAGCACGGTGTTGCCCAGCACGTACCGGTCGTACTGCTCGGTGACCCAGGTCTTGTCGGCCAGGTTCGGCGACGCGATCATCCGCAGCACGGTCTCGCGCAGCGCCTCGGGGGTGGTCGGCCGGGGCAGCGTCTCGGCCCGGTCGGCCTGGAGCAGGATGAGGTCGGCCGGCTCGCGCATCGGGCGGGCGTAGACCGGCCCGTCGTCGACCAGGGAGCCCGGCGGCACGTCGACCACCACCCGGTCGCGCCAGGTGATCAGCAGGCGGCCCGGCTGGCCGTCCGGCGCCGGCGGGGTGACCTCACCGATGGCGGTGGCGAGCACGCCCCACTTTTCGGCGGTCTTGAGCACCGCCTCCAGCTTGTCCGGCGCGACGACCAGCAGCATCCGCTCCTGCGACTCGCTGGCCAGGATCTCGTGCGGCTCCATCGAGGGCTCGCGCAGCGGCACCCGCTCCAGCCACACCCGCATGCCGGTGCCGGCCGCCGCGGCGGTCTCGGTGAGCGCGCAGGTCAGGCCGGCGCCGCCGAGGTCCTGGATGCCGACGACCAGCTCGGCGTCGTAAAGCTCGAGGCACGCCTCGATCAGCAGCTTCTCGGTGAACGGGTCGCCCACCTGGACCGACGGGCGGCGCTGCTCGCTGCCCTCGTCGAAGGTGGCGCTGGCCAGCACCGACACGCCGCCGATGCCGTCGCGGCCGGTCTTGGCGCCCATCAGCACCACGACGTTGCCGGGACCGGCCGCCTCCTTCTTCTGCAGCCGGTCGACCGGCAGCACGCCGAGGCAGAGCGCGTTGACCAGCGGGTTGCCCTGGTAGCAGGGGTCGAAGACGACCTCGCCGCCGATGTTCGGCAGGCCCAGGCAGTTGCCGTAGCCGCCGACGCCGGCCACCACGCCGGGGAGCACCCGGGCGGTGTCCGGGTGGTCGGCCGCACCGAAGCGCAGCGGGTCCATCACCGCGACCGGGCGGGCGCCCATCGCGAGGATGTCCCGGACGATGCCGCCGACCCCGGTCGCCGCGCCCTGGTACGGCTCGACGAAGCTCGGGTGGTTGTGCGACTCGACCTTGAAGGTCACCGCCAGCTCATCGGAGACCCGGACCACGCCGGCGTTCTCCCCGATACCGGCGAGCAGCCGGTCGCTCGGCGGAGCCTTCTCGCCGAACTGGCGCAGGTGCACCTTGCTGGACTTGTAGGAGCAGTGCTCGCTCCACATGATCGAGTACATGGCCAGCTCGGCCTGGGTGGGCCGGCGGCCGAGGATGTGCCGGATCCGGTCGTACTCGTCGTCGCGGAGGCCCAGCTCCGCGTACGGCTGGAGCTCGTCCGGGGTGTCCACGGCCTGGGGCACGGTGTCCACGCCGCGGGCCCAGTCGTCGGCCGGGCCGCCCTGCGGCACGACGGCCGGCGTCTCCCGCAGGGCCGGGTCCGGGTGGGTGGTCATGACCTCTCCTCGCTGCGCTCGCCGCCGTCCCGGCGGGTGAGCCGACCGATGATCCCGCCGCGCATGGTCACGCCGGCGCCCCCACCAGGTGCTTCAGCACCGAGGTGAAGAAGCCGAGACCGTCCAGGGAGGGGCCGGTGAGCTCCTCCACCGCGTGCTCGGGATGCGGCATGATGCCGACCACGTTGCCGGCCTCGTTGGTGATCGCGGCGATGTCGCGCTGCGAACCGTTGGGGTTGCCGCCCAGGTAGCGGGCGACGACCCGGCCCTCGGCCTCCAGCCGGTCCAGGGTCGCCGGGTCGGCGACGTAGCAGCCCTCGCCGTTCTTGACCGGGATGAGCACCTCCTGGCCCGGCTGGAACGCGTTGGTCCAGGCGGTGCCGACGGCCTCGATGCGGAGGATCTGGTCCCGGTTGCGGAAGTGCAGGTGCTGGTTGCGGGTGAGCGCGCCGGGCAGCAGGTGGGCCTCGCAGAGGATCTGGAAGCCGTTGCAGATGCCGAGCACCGGGAGACCGCCCCGGGCGGCGTCCACGATCGTCTCCATCACCGGGGCGAACCGGGCGATGGCCCCGCACCGCAGGTAGTCACCGTAGGAGAAACCGCCGGGCAGGACGACGGCGTCCACCCCGTGCAGGTCCGGGTCGCCGTGCCAGAGTCGGACCGGCTCGGCGCCGGCGATCCGTACGGCCCGGGCCGCGTCCCCGTCGTCGAGCGAGCCGGGGAAGGTCACCACACCGACGCGGGCGGTCACTGGTGCGCGTCCACGGTCTCGTCGGTCTCGACCACGCGGACGGTGAAGTCCTCGATGACCGGGTTGGCGAGCAGCTTGTCCGCGATCTCCCGGGCCCGGTCCAGGTCCGGTTCACCGGTGAACTCGATCTCGATCCGCCTGCCGATCCGGACCGAGGCGACGTCGCTGACGCCGAGCCGGGGCAGCGCGTTTGCGACGGCCTGGCCCTGAGGATCGAGGATCTCGGGCTTGAGCATGACGTCGACGACGACGCGAGGCACGGGGCACTCCTGACTGTGTACGCAGTTGGGTGCCGGCCCACTACGGGCGAGCGCAGCCAGCCTACCTGGCAGATACCGCCTGGCCCGAACCGGCCGGGGCCAGGCCAGGCAGTGATCGACGTGACCGGCCGCCGCGCCGGGACGTCGATGCGGGTTCGTTGCGACCTCGATACTGATTCGTTGCCTGGAATCGCGGCCGGGACCGGACAGCAGGCCCTTCACCAGGCGTTTTCCGATTCCGACCCGGTTGCGGGACCGGTTTCCGACAGACACCGCCGGCGGGCGGCCCGGACGACGCACCCCATCGACAGACCTCGAGCTGTGCCCTTGTGACGAACATCCACCGACCCTTGGCATTCACCGTTGGGCTTCGATGGATACGTCCGCAGTGTCGCGTACAACCGGACCTGGATCACCTCGGTGGCCGGTGTTTGACCGTTAGCGCCGGTGCGGCGCGGATGGGTCGGAGGCACCCCGACCGTCCGCGCCGCGCCGTTTTGCAGCATCCGATCAGGTGAACACAGCTCACGAACCGGCCGCCGACGCCCTGACAGCATCGGAACCGTGCTGGTCGTGACGACGGATCAACTGCCCGGCTACGAGATCCGCCAGATCCTCGGCGAAGTGGTCTCCTCGATGGCGAGGACCCGGAACCCCTACCGCGAGGGGGTCAAGAACCTGCGCGGCGGCGCGTACGACCCGATGGCGCCGGACAACCTCACCCGCTGGCGTACCGACTCCGTGGCCCGGCTGGGCGAGGAGGCCCGCCGGCTCGGCGCGAACGCGGTGATCGGCATGCGCTTCGACAGCCGGGACTGCGGCGAGATGTGGATGGAGATCTGCGCGTACGGGACGGCGGTGATCGTGGTACCCAAGATGCCGGACGTGATGCCGCCCGACCAGCCCATGGTGGCGGCCGAGACCGCCCACGAACCCGAGATCACCGAGGCCCCCGGCGGCATCGCCGAACCGGCGAGCGCCCCCAACCTCTCCTCGGCCGCCGAAACCCCCACCCGCGACTCCTGACCCTGCCGGTCAGAGGATGGGGGGTGGGGAGTAGGCGGCGGCCTCGGGGTGGGTTTCGACGATCTTGGCGATGCGGGCGGTCACCCGGTCGACCTGCGCTCCGGCCGCGCCGACGAAGGCGTTGCGGTCGGCGACCAGGGCGTCGATCTCGGCCCGGGTCAGGCCCAGGCGGCCGTCCGCGGCCAGGCGGTCGAAGAGATCGTTCTCGGCGGCGCCCTTCTCCCGCATGGCCAGCGCCACCGCGACCGCGTGCTCCTTGATCACCTCGTGGGCGACCTCCCGGCCGACACCCCGCCGCACCGCCGCGACCAGGATCTTGGTGGTAGCCAGGAACGGCAGGAAGCGCTCCAGCTCCCGGTTGATCACCGCCGGGTACGGCCCGAACTCGTCCAGCACCGTGAGGAAGGTCTGGAACAGCCCGTCGGCGGCGAAGAACGCGTCCGGCAGGGCGACCCGGCGGACCACCGAGCAGGAGACGTCCCCCTCGTTCCACTGGTCGCCGGCCAGCTCGCCGACCATCGACAGGTAGCCCCGGATGATCACCGCGAAGCCGTTCACCCGCTCCGACGAGCGGGTGTTCATCTTGTGCGGCATGGCGCTGGAGCCCACCTGGCCGGGCTTGAAGCCCTCGGTGACCAGTTCCTGCCCGACCATCAGCCGGATCGTGGTGGCCAGTGACGACGGCGCGGCGGCCACCTGGGATAGCGCGGCGATCACCGCCACGTCGATCGAGCGCGGATAGACCTGCCCGACGCTGTCCAGCACCCGGCTGAACCCGAGGTGCTCGGCGACCCGGCGCTCCAGCTCGGCGACCTTGTCGGCGTCGCCGTCGAAGAGGTCGAGCTGGTCGGCGGCGGTGCCCACCGGCCCCTTGATGCCACGCAGCGGGAACCAGTTGATCAGGTCATCCAGCCGCTCGTACGCGATCAACAGCTCCTCGGCGGCGGAGGCGAAGCGCTTGCCCAGCGTGGTGGCCTGCGCCGCGACGTTGTGCGACCGGCCGGTCATCACCAGGCCGGAGTACTCGTGGGCGTGCCAGGCCAGCCGGGCCAGGGTGGCGACCACCCGGTCCCGGATAAGCTCCAGCGAGGCGCGGATCTGGAGCTGCTCCACGTTCTCGGTGAGGTCCCGCGAGGTCATCCCCTTGTGCACGTGCTCGTGCCCGGCGAGGGCGCTGAACTCCTCGATCCGGGCCTTCACGTCGTGCCGGGTGACCCGCTCGCGCGCCGCGATCGAGGCCAGGTCGACGTCGTCGACCACCCGCTCGTACGCCTCGACGACCCCGTCCGGCACCGGCACGCCGAGGTCCCGCTGGGCCTTCAGCACGGCGAGCCAGAGCCGCCGCTCCATCCGTACCTTCTCCTCGGGCGACCAGAGGGCGACCAGTTCGGGTGAGGCGTACCGGTTGGCGAGCACGTTCGGGATCGTCGTCACGGCCCTCATTCTTTCGTACCCGCGGGGCGGCCGGCTCGGCGGGCGCTCATGCCGGCCCGCCGGGACTGCGGCACACCTGCGGCGACGCCGGACCCGGTCGCGCTGGTTGTCTGTTTGTACCTCGATGGGCGGAACGGGGCGTCGCAGGCGAGGCATCCGGTATGCCGGTCAGGGCGCCGCGGCCTCGGCCGTTAAGGGATCATGGCCCCATCCACCTCCGGGACCAGGCCGGATCTTCCTCATCCGTCGAGGATTCACATGCGCAGACCCTCCCTCGCCGGAGTCACCGCGATCGCGGTGACCGGCACTTCCCTGCTCGCCACCGCGGGCGCCGCCCAGGCGACCGAACCGGCAACCCTCTACGTCCGCCAGCAGTCCACCGCCTGCTCGGACACCGGTTCCGGCACGCTGGCGGAGCCGTTCTGCACTGTCGGAAAGGCCGCTGCGGTGGTCACCGCCGGGCAGACCGTCGACGTCGGCCGGGGTGACTACCCGGAACGCGTCACCATCGCCACCTCCGGCACGCCGGAACAACCGATCACCTTCCTCGCCAGTGACGTCGCCAGCCTCAGAGGGCCGGACGCCGGCTTCGTCATCGACGGCCAGCACGACGTGGTCCTCCAGGATCTCCGGGTCAGGGGAGGGGCCGGCGCGCCCGCCCTCGACCTCCACGCCGCCTCGGGCATCACGATCCGGGGCGGTAGCTACACGATGGCGAACGCGCCCACGGCACCGGCCGTCCGGCTCGCCGGCGTCACCGGCTCAGCGCTGACGCAGTTCACGATCAGCGGAAACAACCTCGCCGACGGTGTGACGACCGACGCCGCCACCAGCGGAGTCACCATCGACCGCCTCAACGTGGTGAGCGCGGACACCTCGGCGCGGGAGAGCGCCGGCATCCGGAACGGCGGACCCGGCAACACCATCGTCAACAACCTCATCAGCGGCTTCGGCAGCGCGGCCATCGCCGTCGGGCCGGGAGCGACCGGCACCGTGGTGGCCAACAACGACGTCAGGGGCGGCATCGGCTACGGCATCCACAACCGCGGCGCCACCGGCACGGCGATCACCAACAACTCCGTGCAGGGCCGGTGCCAGGACGGCATCCGGGTCGACGAGACCTCGACCGGCGTCTCAGTACAGAACAGCTACCTGATCTCGAACGGGCTCTTCGGCCAGAGCTACTGCCCCAGCTCGGGGCCCGGCGGCGCCGAGATCGGCATCGACGGTGCCGGGGACACGGTGGTCGACTACAACAACACGTACCACAACGCCTCGCCGTCCGGGGCGGCCTACTCCTGGAACGGCACCCGGATGAGTCTGGCCGCGTTCCGCACCGTCTCCGGCCAGGCCACCCACGACATCGACACGCCTTCGAGCAGGGACAGAGAGGACTCGGCCAACTCGGCGGCGCCCGGCTACCAGGCGACCGACCGGCTCGGCACCGCCCGGGCGGACAACCCGGCGGTGGCGAACACCGGCGCCGGGCCGGTCCCCTGGGCCGACCGGGGTGCCACCGAGTTCTATGGCAACCCGTTCGCCCGGTTCAACACGGCGTTGGACCTCGGCACCGGCTCGGTCACGGTCGACGCCTCCGCCTCGACCCCCGGCTATGTGCCGATCACCTCGTACGTCTTCGACTTCGGTGACGGGACGATGGTCACGCAGGACACGCCGGTCGCCACGCACCGATACGCGGCGCTCGGCGACTACAACGTCTCGGTGCAGGTGTCGGGCAGCGACGGTCGGTCCAGCACCGCCACGCCGCAGGCAGTCAGCGTGCTGCGGCGTACCGGCACGGTCGGGCTGCTCGCCCTGACCAGCCTCCGTTACGCGGCAGCGGCCAGCACGGGCAGCCAACTGCTGGCCGACCAGCCCCGGCTCGGCGCCACCGCCCAGTTCGACCTGGCGGACGCCGGCGGCGGCCAGGTGGCCCTCCTTTCCCGGGCCGCAGGCCGGTACGTGAGTGGCAACGGCACGCTCATCCCGGCGGGCACCTGGGCCAGCACGGCGGAACGGTTCCACCTGCTCCGCAACACGGACGGCACGATCAGCCTGCAGGCGGCGGCCAACAACCGTTACGTGACCGCCGCGTCGGCCACCGCCGCACTGGTGGCCGACGCGACCTCGATCGGGGCTCCGCAGAGGTTCTACCGGGTCAACATCGCCGACTCGGGTCGGTCGTTCAAGTCCCGCGCCAACCTGCGGTACGTCCGCTCGGACGGCGCGAACGCGAAGCCGCTGATCGCCAGCAGCACCAGCGTCGGGCTCTGGGAGCGGTTCGACCTGGTCGACCTCGGCAACGGGCAGATCGCGCTGCTGGCACAGTCGAACAACCGCTTCGTCACCGCGCCGAGCGCCGGCACCCTGCCGCTGATCGCCAACCGCACCGGCGTCGGGACGCCGGAACGGTTCACACTCGTCCGCAACAGCTACGGCACGGTCAGCCTGAGGGCAGCCGTCAACAACCGCTACGTCACCGCGCCGAGCGCCGGCGCGAAGCCGCTGATCGCGAGCAGCATCAGAATCGGGATGGGCTCGTGGCAGAGGTTCAGCCTCGGCTGATCCACGGCACAGCGACCGATGCCCGTCCGGGTACCACCGGACGGGCATCGCCGTTTCTTCGAGCCGCCGCCCGCGGGCCGGAGCAGAGGAAGGGCGGCCAGATCTATCGCCGGCCCGGGTGCCGGATAGGGTGATCGCCGTCCTGAGTCGACGGACAGGATTGGGGAAGAGTGTCCAGTCTTACCGGCAGGGTCGCCCTGGTCACCGGCGGGAGCCGCGGCATCGGCGCCGCCGTCGTACGCCGGCTGGCCCGGGACGGCGCGCACGTCGCGTTCACCTATCGCGAGGCGGAGGAGAGCGCGAAGGCCGTGGTGGCCGGCATCGAGTCGTACGGCCGCACCGGCCTGTCGATCCGGGCCGACAGCGCCGACCCGACGGCACTGGTCGGCGCGGTCGAGCGGACCGTCGCCGAGCTGGGTCGGCTGGACATCCTGGTCAACAACGCCGGGGTGTTCTCGTCGGCGCCGATCGAGGAGGTCGGCCTCGACTACCTGGACCTGGCCATCGCCGTGCACGTACGCGGGGTGTTTCTGGCCACCCAGGCGGCGGTACGCCACCTCGGTGCGGGTGGCCGGATCGTCAACATCGGCAGCAGCTTCGCCAGCCGCGTCCCGACCCCGGCCCCGGGCGTGAGCGTCTACGCCATGACCAAGAGCGCGGTCAACGGACTGACCCGGGCGCTCGCCCGCGAGCTCGGCCCGCGCGGCATCACCGTCAACCTGATCCTGCCCGGTTCCACCGACACCGACATGAACCGGGCGGACAGCGCCGGCGCCGACGCGCAACGGGCGCAGATCGCCCTCGGCCGGTACGGCACGCCGGACGACGTGGCGGCGATGGTCAGCCACCTGGTGGGCGAGGGCGGGCGGCACATCACCGGCGCGTCGATCGCCATCGACGGCGGCGCCACCACCTGACCCGGCCGCCGCTCGCCGGTGTGCCGCGCCGACCACCGTGCCGATAGCGGCGGCGAAGGCGAGCACGGCCGACATGCGCCCGGACGCAACCGCTGTGGGCACCCACCCCGGGCGCCCACAGCGGACGGTGGCTAGTACGTCCAGTTGTACCGGAGTTCGGCCTGCCAACCGTTGTTCGGGAAGTAGTTGTGGATGATGTACGCCGGACCGAGGCCCTTGGCGAGGATGTGGTCCCGTTCGTGCCGAAGTTCCAGCGGACCCCCGGCTACGCCCCCGTTACCCGGGTTGTTGTCCTTCCAGACCTCGTACTGCTTGATGCAGGTCTGGTTCTGGTAGTACATGTTGTTGCAGGTGGGCGGCGACGGCGGGAACCAGACCTGCTTGTGGTAGAAGTCGACCGGGGTGCCACCCGGGATGAGGATCTGCCCCCACGCCTCCAGGCAGTACGCGGTCGACTGGATGTTCCACTTCACGTAGTGCTGCTTGCCCCCGTCCCAGGGCAGCGCCGTCATGTTCTGGCAGTTGACGTCACCGATCAATTCCCTGGTGACCTGCTGCGGCAGGAAACCGGTGTTGTCGCCGTACCCGTCGAGCAGCACCCACTGCCCGTCCAGGCTGCGCTCGAACCGCTCGTAGTTGGCCGGTGGCCAGGCGGCCGGATCCCCCCACCTGATGTGCGAGACGTTCAGGCCCTGCGGCTCCCAGGCCCACTGGTTGCGCCAGCTGCCCGACCAGAATTGCCCGGCGCTGCGCTCGAACATGCGCGAGTAGTCGCCGTACGTGCCGAGGCTTGCCGGCTCGATCAGACCGGCGACGCTCTCGGCCTCTGCCGTGCTGGCCTGCGCCGTGCTGCCCGGAAGGGCTACCGCCAGTGCCGCGGTGGCCGCAAGGAGCACCTTGGACAACCTGTTCAATCTTCCCCCAAAGGAGCGCGGTTCGGGCACGGAACGGCGACACCTCGTGCCGCACCTGCCGTCGCTTGACTTCGTCCCGGCTGGGCTGGCGGATCCGCCTGCCGCTCAGCATGCTTGGCCAGGCACCATCTGCTGTGTGGATGTCGGCGGAACCCGCAAACGGGATCCGACGGATTGATCAAGACCATACCCATGCCAGCCCGAGAAATCCATTTCCCGGGCATCCGGAAGTTCGCTGGCCCGCCATCGCACGAGGCCAGGACGCGCGGCCAGGAGCCAACGACGTGTTCTCATGGTGAATCTCCTGAATTAGGGCGATCAACGCCCTCATCGTGGGAGGTTCACAACATGAATCTGTACCTTCCGGTACCGAAAAGGAGTAAAGCCCGATTTCTCCCGGTTCACCGCTCCAGGATCGCGGTCACGCCCTGCCCGCCGGCCGCGCAGATGGAGATCAGGCCCCGCCCGCCGCCCCGCTGGTCGAGGAGCTTGGCCAGGGTGGCCACGATCCGACCGCCGGTGGCGGCGAACGGATGCCCGGCGGCCAGCGAGGAGCCGTTGACGTTGAGCTTGTCCCGGTCGATCGCGCCGAGCGGGGTGTCCAGGCCCAGCCGCTCCTTGCAGAACTCCGGCGACTCCCAGGCGGCCAGGGTGGCCAGCACCTGCGAGGCGAACGCCTCGTGGATCTCGTAGAGGTCGAAGTCCTGGAGGCTCAGGCCGGCCCGGGCCAGCATCCGGGGCACCGCGTACGCGGGGGCCATCAGCAGCCCCTCGTCGCCGTGCACGAAGTCGACCGCGGCCGTCTCGGACCAGGAGAACCAGGCCAGCACCGGCAGGTTGTGCTCCCGGGCCCACTCCTCGCTGGCCAGCAGCACCGTGGACGCGCCGTCGGTGAGCGGGGAGGAGTTGCCGGCGGTCATGGTGGCCCGCTCGGCGTCCGGGCCCTTGGTGCCGAAGACCGGCTTGAGCGAGCCGAGCTTCTCCAGGCTGGTCTCCGGGCGGAGGTTCTGGTCGCGGGTCAGCCCCAGGTAGGGGGTCATCAGGTCGTCGAAGAACCCGTTCTCGTACGCGGCCGCGAGCCGCTGGTGCGAGCGGAGCGCCAACTCGTCCTGGGCCTGCCGGTCGATGTTCCAGCGCAGCGCCGTCCGGGCGGCGTGCTCCCCCATGGACAGTCCGGTGCGCGGCTCGGCGTTGCGCGGGATCTCCGGCTTGAACGGCTGGTGCGGGCGGAGCTTCGCGGCGACCTTCAGCCGCTCGCCGAGGGTCCGGGCGGAGTTGAGCTGGAGCAGGGTACGGCGCAGGTCCTCGTTGATCGCCAGCGGCGCGTCCGAGGTGGTGTCCACGCCACCCGCGATGCCGACCTCGATCTGCCCGAGGGCGATCTTGTTGGCGACCAGGATGGCGGCCTCCAGCCCGGTGCCGCACGCCTGCTGGATGTCGTACGCCGGGGTGTGCGGGTCGAGGCGGGAGCCGAGCACCACCTCGCGGGTGAGGTTGAAGTCCCGGGAGTGCTTGAGCACCGCGCCGGCGACCACCTCGCCGACCCGCTGCCCGGCCAGGCCGAACCGGGCGATCAGACCGTCCAGGGCCGCGCCGAGCATGTCGGCGTTGGACGCGTGCGCGTAGCGCGAGTTGGACCGGGCGAAGGGGATGCGGTTGCCGCCGATGACCGCGACCCGCCGGACACTCTGCACGATCGGCCTCCTCTGAAGCTGTTGCCCGAACCCTACTCGCCAGTAGGCTACGCCGCCGGGTGGCCGCGACGCGAGTCCTGATGGCATCAGCCCGGCACGCCTGTCGCATGCCGGCCGGACAGCGCCGGCAGCGGCAGGTGTCAGCAGGGTCCCCCTGTACAACGCGAGGCGTTAACAGGGGGCCCCTCCTTTCAATCTCAGCGGCCGAGGTCGCGCCGTGCGAACCGCAGGATGCTCGCGCAGAGCAGGACGGCGGTGGCGACGGCGAGGACGGCCATGTCGGTGGGGCCGAAGCCGTACCGCAGCGGCTCGCCCCCGATGTAGTAGTGGAACGGGGTGACGTGGCGCAGCCACTCCGCGCCGATCTGGGGAGCGAACCCGTTCAGGGCGTAGCCGAGCACCCCGAGGCCGGCGGTGAGGCCGAAGACCGTGGCCCGGCTCTTCCCGGTGGCCGCGCCGACCGCCGTCGCGAGTGCGCCGAAGAACAGGCCGAGCAGCGCCAGGTTGACCGCCTGGGCGGTGAAGTTGGCGACGCTGATCGTGTCCAGGCGGGCGGACGTCCGCACGGCGAGGACGGCGACCAGGACGGCGGCGGAGAGCGCCACGGCGCCGACGGCGAGCGCCGCGAACCGGTGCAGCAGCAGCCGGGCCCGCCCGATCGGGTGCGCCAGCAACAGGTCGAGGTAGCCCGACTCCTCGTCGGCGGAGGTCATCCGCGCTCCGGTCGCCGCGCCGTAGCAGGTGGCCAGCAGCGGCACGAGCAGCCCGAACACCGCGCCCTGCAGGTAGCCGGCCGCGGTGGCGGTGTCGTCCAGCCCGAAGCCCCGCATCGCCTCCGGCACGCTCGCCACGGACTCGGGGGACAGTTGCGGATAGAAGCTGCCGTACGCCATGGCGAGCAGGCCGGTGGCCAGCGCCCAGACGGTGAAGATCCGGCGGTTGTCGTAGAGCGTCTTGCCGAACATCGACCGGCTGAAGGCCCGGGCGACCGTCGACGTGCCGGGGACCGTGCCGACGGAGGAGACGGAGGAGGTTGCCGGACGGGCCGCGCTGGCCCTCGCCGCTGCTGAATTCATCGTGCCGCCGTTCGTCGCCGCGCCCTGATGGGCGTCGGAGTGGGTTGAGGGGAGGGAGGTACGGGCGTCAGGCGACATCGCTGGTCTCCTGCCGCCCGGTGTAGTAGCCGTGGAACAGCTCTTCCAGGTCCTGGGTGTCGGCGTGCAGCCCGGTGACGGTGTGCCGGGCAGCGGCCTTGATCAGGGCGTCCGGGGTGCCGTCGAGCCGGCAGTCGAGGACCGGGCCCTGCACGACCAGGTCCCGGACGCCGGGCACGGCCGCGAACTCCGCGGCGGGGACTGGCTCGCTGAAGGTGATCCGGATCCGCAGCTGGGACCGGTCGCGCAGGTCGACGACCGTGTCGAGGGCGACGAGTCGACCTTCCCGGATGATCCCGACGCGGTCGGCGACCGCCTCGACCTCACTCATCACATGGCTGGACATGAAGACGGTCCGCCCGTCCTGCCGGGCCTCGGCGACCAACTCCAGGAACGTCTGCTGCACGAGGGGATCCAGCCCGGACGTCGGCTCGTCCAGGATCAGCAGCTCGGGCCGGTGCATGAACGCCTGCACCAGTCCGACCTTCTGCCGGTTGCCCTTGGAGAGGCTCTTGATCCGGGCCTTCAGGTCCAGGTCGAGGCGGTCGGCCAGCTCGACGATCCGAGCCGCGGGTACGCCGCCGCGTAGGTTGCCCAGGAAGGTGAGGCACTCGCCGGCTCGCTGGCGACCGTCGACCACGAAGTCACCGGCGAGGTAGCCGATCCGGCGGTGCAGGTCGACGGCGTCGGAGCCGGGGTCCAGCCCGAGGACCCGGGCCGAGCCCGAGGTGGGGCGGATGAGGTTCAGCAGCAGCCGGATGGTGGTGGACTTTCCAGCACCGTTGGGGCCGAGGTAGCCGAACACCTCGCCCGGCTGCACATCCAGCGTGAGGTCGGTCAGGCCGCGCCGGGATGCGTACGTCTTGGTGAGCCCGTTGAGCTCGATAGCGGGAGGCATGTCCGCAAGCTATCAGAGTGTTCAGAGATTTTTGAAGACTAAGAGATGTTAAAGTTGGCCCGGATCACACCGAAGGAGGGCGACGACCTTGGCGGACACCACCGCGGCTGCCGAACGGATGGCGCTGGCCCTGGCCCAGGGCGGGCTGCAGAAAGCGACCGCACGGGTGATGGCGGCGTTCCTCTTCGCCGACACGGAGAGCGTGACCGCGACCGAACTCACCGAACAGCTCGGCGTCAGCTCGGGCTCCGTCTCCGGCGCGATCAAGATGCTGTCCACCGTGGGCCTGATCGAACGGGTCCCGGCACCGGGCAGCCGCCGGGAGCACTACCGGCTGCGCGAGGGCGCCTGGGCGACCCTGATGTCGACGCAGAACGGCCTGGTCCAGTCGATGTTCGCGGCGGCCGACGAGGGGATGGCCGCCGCGGGGAAGGACAGCCTCGCCGCCCGACGGCTGGCGGAGATGCGGGACTTCTACGGCTTCATGTTCCGCGAGCTCCCCGCGCTGGTGGATCGATGGCGGGCCGGACGGAGCGCCGGGCCCGGTGCGGACGCCTGACGCGGCCGGCCGCGGCAACATAGGGCTTGCACTCAACCTACTCGCCAGTAGGCTACGGGCATGAGCGACCGCTACGCGAGCTTCGTCCAAACGGGGGCCGGCCGCGCGCTGGTCAAGCGCCTCGGGCTGCCCGACCCGCCTCGACTGCGCCGGCACACGCCGGGCGATCCGCTCGTCCCCGGGCCGGTCCTGCTCGGCGCCGCCACCGGCGGCCGGCTCGCCGAGCAGGTCACCAAGCTGCTGACCTTCGCCGGGGTCGAGCTACGGGACCCGGCCGCGGCCACCGACGCCACGGCGCGCTACGCCGGCCTGGTGTACGACGCCACCGGCATCACCGACTCCACCGGGCTGCGCCAGCTCTACGACTTCTTCCACCCGCACGCCCGGGCACTGCTGCCGAGCGGCCGGGTGATCGTGCTGGGCACCCCGCCGGCCGAGTGCGGCTCGCCCCGGGAGGCGACCGCCCAGCGCGCCCTGGAGGGGCTCACCCGCAGCATCGGCAAGGAGTTCGGCCGGGGCGTCACCGCCCAGCTGGTGTACGTCACGAAGGACGGCGACGCCGGCACCCCGGTGAGCCTGGAAGCCACCCTCCGCTTCCTGCTGTCCGGCAGGTCCGCGTACGTCTCGGGTCAGGTGATCCGGGTCGGCGCCGGCACCGCCACCGCGCCGGCCGACTGGGACCGGCCGCTGGACGGGCAGGTCGTCCTGGTCACCGGGGCGGCCCGGGGCATCGGCGCGGCGCTGGCCAGGGTGCTCGCCCGGGACGGCGCCACGGTCGTGGCGCTGGACGTGCCGGCCGCCGGGGACGCGCTGGCCGAGGTGGCCAACGAGATCGGCGGCACCGCGGTGCAGCTCGACCTGACCGCGCCGGACGCCCCGACCCGGCTGGCCGAGCACCTGGCGAGCCGGCACGGCCGGGTCGACGTGGTGGTGCACAACGCCGGCATCACCCGGGACCGGACCCTCGGCCGGATGGACGCGGACCGCTGGGACCAGGTCATCGACGTGAACCTGTCCAGCCAGGAGCGGATCAACGACGTGCTGCTGGAGCGCGACCTGATCCCGACCGGCGGCCGGATCGTCTCGGTCTCCTCGATCGCCGGCATCGCCGGCAACCGGGGCCAGACCAACTACGCGACCAGCAAGGCGGGCGTGATCGGCCTCGTCGACTCGCTCGCCCCGGTGCTGCGGGAGCGGGGCATCAGTCTCAACGCGGTCGCGCCCGGATTCATCGAGACCCGGCTGACCGCGCGGATCCCGCTGATGATCCGCGAAGCGGGCCGGCGGATGAACAGCATGGCCCAGGGGGGCCTGCCGGTCGACGTGGCCGAGACGATCGGCTGGCTGTCCTGGCCGGCCACCGGCGCGGTGACCGGCAACGTCGTCCGGGTCTGCGGCCAGAGCCTGCTGGGGGCGTGATGGCACGTCGGAAGCGGCGGTCGGAGGAGCCGGCCGAGGAACTGTCGGTGCACGAGCTGATCGAGGGGCCCACCCAGGACCTCACCGCGGCCCGGAACGCCCTGGCCGCGCAGGGCGGCGCGGAGTCACCGCGCGACGCGGCGGCGGACCGGCCCGCCCTGTCCGCCGAGGCGACCCAGGACCTGTCCGCGCTGGCGGACGACCTCACCCACGACCTGTCCGCCGCGGCCGCGGCGGTCGCGTCGAGCCGGTCGACGGGCACGCTGACCGCTCCCGCGCGCACCGGTCCGGAGGGGCGGGTCCGCATCGACCTGCCCCGGCTGCCGGCGCCCGGCGCGCTCTACCGGCGCGCCCTGCTCGGCGCGCTGCCCGGCACGGGTGGCCGGCGCGGCCGGGACGTGCCCGAGGTGGAGCTGTCTGTCACCGGGGTGACGGTGGACCGGGCCCACCTGGCCGACTACGACCGGGTCTGCGGGTTCCGGCTGGCCGACCGGCTGCCGGGGACGTACCTGCACGTGCTCGGCTTCCCGCTGGCGCTGCGGCTGATGACGGCGGCGGAGTTCCCCATCCCGCTGACCGGGGTGGTGCACGTGGCGAACCGGATCACCGTGCACCGGCCGGTGGAGGCCGGCGAGACCGTCGACTTCCGCACGTACGCCGAGAACCTGCGCCCGCACGAGCGGGGCCGGCAGCTCGACGTGGTGCTGGTCGGCTCGGTCGACGGCGAGGAGGTCTGGCGGGGCGTCTCGACGTATCTCGGCCGCGAGCGGACGGCGGGCGGCGGCCCGCGGCGCGACCGGGGTGACCGCCCGACCCCGCCGGCCTCGTCGGCGCACTGGCGGGTGACGCCGCGGGTCGGGACGGACTACGCCCGGGTCTCCGGCGACCACAACCCGATCCACACCTCGCGGCTGGGGGCGCGGCTGTTCGGCTTCCCCCGCCCGATCGCGCACGGCATGTGGAGCAAGGCGCGCTGCCTGGCCGCCCTGGAGAGCCGGCTGCCGGAGGCGTACACGGTGGACGTGGCGTTCAAGCTGCCGGTGCCGCTGCCGTCCACGGTGGCCTTCGGCGCCACCGCCGCCGGGACGGGCTGGGACTTCGCCCTGCACAGCGCGCGGGACGGGCGGCCGCACCTGGTGGGCACCGTCCGCTGAGGAAAGAGGGGCTTGGCGTACCCCTCTTTCGTGCGCTAAGTTGTTCTCAGATTGAGTTGTTCTCGAAGTGAGAGAGACGCCGTGAACGAGCAGGACTTCCTCGCCGCGTACGACCCCCGGGACTACCCGGCGGTCGCGGTCACCGTCGACGTGGTGGCGCTGACCATCCGCGAGGGCGCGCTGCACCTGCTGCTGATCCGCCGGGGCGCCCCGCCGTACGAGGGCCACTGGGCGCTGCCCGGCGGCTTCGTCCGCCCCGACGAGGACCTGGCCGCCGGCGCCCGCCGCGAGCTGGCCGAGGAGACGGGGCTCGGCGGCGAGCGGCTGCGCCGCGTACACCTGGAACAGCTCGGCAGCTACGGCGCTCCGGACCGGGACCCCCGGATGCGGATCGTCTCGGTCGCCCACCTGGCCTTCGCCCCCGATCTGCCCGACCCCGCCGCCGGCACCGACGCCGACGACGCGGTCTGGCTGCCGGTGACCGCGCTGACCAGCCGGCAGCTCGCCTTCGACCACGGCCGGATCATCGACGACGGCCTGGAGCGGGCCCGGTCCAAGCTGGAGTACACCCCACTGGCCACCCGCTTCCTCGAACCCGAGTTCACCATCACCGAGCTGCGGGCGGTCTACGAGACGGTCTGGGGGCACCCGCTGCACGCGGGCAACTTCCACCGCAAGGTGCTCTCCGTGCCGGGCTTCGTGGAGAGCACCGGCGCCAGCACCGAACGCGGCGGGGCGCGCGGCGGCCCCCGGGCCAAGCTCTACCGCGCCGGCGACGCCCGGCTGCTCCACCCGGCGCTGCTGCGCCCCGCCCGGGAGGAGACGGTGCGGTGAGGACCGAGAACCCCCGCACCTTCCGACCGTCCACCCTCAACCCGTAGGGAGGCTGCCATGGGCAGCGGAATCTGGTCCACCGACGTGTACGACGCCGCCGACCGCTACCGGCGGGCCACCGGAAAGAGTGCCTTCTCCTACAGCGACAGCGGGGCCCGGACGGTGCACCCCGCGCTCGACCCGCGCGGCGTCGTGCGGGAGAGCCGCGACTCCGCCGAGCACCCGGAGTCCACCGCCATCGCGGTCCTCTTCGACGTCACCGGCTCGATGGGGCACGTCCCCCGGGTGCTCCAGACCAAGCTGCCCCAGCTGCTCGGCCTGCTGCTGCGCCAGGGATACGCCCGCGACCCGCAGATCATGTTCGGCGCGATCGGCGACGCCACCTGCGACCGGGTGCCGTTGCAGATCGGCCAGTTCGAGTCGGACAACCGGATGGACGACGACCTCGGCCGGATCGTGCTGGAGGGTGGTGGTGGCGGCCAGATGACCGAGTCGTACGAGCTGGCCCTGTACTTCATGGCCCGGCACACGGTCACCGACTGCTGGGAGAAGCGGGGCCGCCGCGGTTACCTGTTCATCATCGGCGACGAGCTGGCGTACCCCCGGGTGAAGGCCCGTGAGGTGGCCCGGCGGATCGGCGACGACCTGCGCGAGGACCTGCCGGTACGGCAGATCGTCGACGAGGTGACCCGGCGCTGGGACACCTACTATCTGCTCCCCGCCGGCAGCGCGTACGCCGGCAACCGGCAGGTACTGGACTTCTGGCGCGGCCTGCTCGGGCAGCACGCGGTCGAGCTGGACGACCTGGACGCGGTCTGCGAGACCATCGCGCTCACCGTCGGGCTCGGCGAGCAGGCCATCGACCTGGACGAGGGGCTGCGCGACCTGGACCGGGCCGGCTCGACGGCCGGCCGGACGGTGTCCCGGGCACTGGCGAGGCTCGACGGCGGCCGGCGGACGTCGGTGGCGGCGCTGCCGTTCACCCCGACCGACGGCAGCGGGGGCACCCGGCGGTGAACCACGTGATCGTGGTCGACCTCGGCTACGGCGACGCCGGCAAGGGCACCGTCGTGGACCGGCTCTGCGCGAGCCGGCCGGTGCACACGGTGGTCCGGTTCAACGGGGGCGCGCAGGCGGCGCACAACGTCGTGCTGCGCGACGGGCGGCACCACACGTTCGCGCAGTTCGGTGCCGGGACGTTCCGTCCCGGCGTCCGTACCCACCTGTCGCGGCACGTGGTGGTGGACCCGCTGGCGCTGGCCGCCGAGGCCGACCACCTCACGTCCGTGGGCGTGCCCGACGCGCTGGACCGGCTGACGGTGGACGGCGAGGCGCTGCTGGCCACGCCGTACCACCGGGCCGCCAACCGGGCCCGGGAGATCGCCCGGGGAGCCGACCGGCACGGCTCCTGCGGGCTGGGGGTGGGCGAGGCCGTCGCGTACGGCCTCGCCCACCCCGAGGAGGCGCCCCGGGTGGCCGACTGCCGCCGCCCGGCCGTGCTGCGCCGCCGGCTCACCGCGCTGCGCGACCGGCTCACCGCCGAACTGGGCCCGCTGGACGCCCCGCCGGTCGAGGACTGCCTGCCCGCGTACGCCGGGTTCGCCGCGCGGGTGGCGATCGTCGACCGGACGTACCTGGCCGGGGTGCTGCGTGCGGGGACCTGCGTGTTCGAGGGGGCGCAGGGGGTGCTGCTCGACGAGTGGCACGGCTTCCACCCGTACACGACGTGGAGCACCACCACCTTCGCGAACGCCGAGGCGCTGCTGGCCGAGGCGGGCCTGGCCGGCACCGCGCAGCGGCTCGGGGTGCTGCGGGTGACCACCACCCGGCACGGCCCCGGGCCGCTGGTCACCGAGGACCCGGCGCTGCCCTTCACCGACCCGCGCAACCCGACCAACCCCTGGCAGGGCCGGTTCCGGTTCGGCCACTTCGACGCGGTGGCCCACCGGTACGCCCTCGACGTCGCGGGCGGCGTGGACGGCCTGGCCCTGACCCACCTCGACCTGGCCGGCCCCGGGCTGCGGATCTGCCACCGCTACGACACCCTCGACCGGCTCGTCCCCGGCCCGGCCGGCGACCTGGACCGGCAGGCCGCGCTCACCGCCCGCCTGCTGCGGGCCCGCCCGGTGTACGACGACCCGCCCGCCGACTGGCCTGCGGCGGTGGCGGCCGCGCTGGGCGTCCCGGTGGTGCTCACCTCGCACGGCCCGACCGCCGAGGACAAGGTCGAGGCCCTCCTCCCGGTGTGATCCGGTGACTCGGCCCGCGGCCGGTCGGCGAGCACGGAGCATGAGGGCATGGGGGACGTGCTCGACCTGCTGCAGCAGACGGTGACGTCGCCGTGGGTGTACCTGGTGATCATCGCGGTCACCGCGGTCGACGCGTTCTTCCCGGCGGTGCCCGGCGAGACCGTGGTGATCAGCGCCGCGGTCTTCGCCGCCGGCGGGGAACCGAACCTGCTCGCGGTGATCGTGGCCGCCGCGGTCGGCGCGCTGGTCGGCGACCACCTCTCGTACGCGATCGGGCGCGGCGGCGGCGCGCACCGGCTGGCCCGGCTGCCCGCCGACAGCCGGCGGCGGGCCGGTTCGGAGTGGGCCCGCCGGGCGGTGGACCGGCGCGGCGGGATCATCCTGACCACCGCCCGGTACGTCCCCGGCGGCCGGACCGCGGTCACCCTGACCATGGGCGCGGTCCGCTACCCGCTGCGCTGCTTCCTGATGTACGACGCGCTCGCCTGCGCCATGTGGGCCAGCTACTGCGGACTGCTCGGGTTCTTCGGCGGGCTGGCCTTCGAACACCACCCGGTCAAGGGTCTGTTTGCCGGCATCGGCCTCTCCCTGGCGGCGACGGGCCTGTTCGAACTGGCCCGCTGGTCCCGCCGCCGCGCCCGCACCCGCGCCGCCGTACGGCGGTGACCGCTGCGCCGGCAGCTCGCGCGGCTGGTGCGGGCCGCGATCGCCGCCGGACGCATTCACCGGGAAGCCCGGTCACTACCGCTCAGCCACCGCTGGGGCACCGTCCAGGTACGTCCGCAGCTGCCCGGCCTCGTCGGGGAGCCCGTACCCGTGCACCAGCATCCTGAGGTTGCCGAAGGACCGGCCGTTGATCAGCCAGGTGTCGGGCGAGCCGGCGAGCGTCGCGGCGAGCCGGCGCTGCGGCTCGGTCAGTGCCGCCGCCGGCGTGCCGGCCGGCAGTGGCCCCTCCGGGAACGCCAGCCGGAGCGCCTCCGCGACGACGGGCAACGCCTCCTCGCCGGAGGCGGTGGGAATCCGGCGCAGCAGGGCCTCGAAGCCCTGGCCGGCACGGTCGGGACCGAGTTGGCGCAGCGCCAGGGCCGCCAGCCCGGCAAGGTCGCCGTCGAGGAAGGGCACGCCGGTGGCCCGTCCCGACCGGCGCCCGGCCCAGGCGAGCAACTCCTGCACGGTCCCCTCGTCGGCGTCCCGGCCGAGAACGCGGGCCCGGCCGACCGCCGCACCCCAACGCACCTCGGGACGCGGGTCGGCGAGCAGCCCGGCGTCCGGTGCCTCGCCGAGCAGTCCGGCCGTGACGAGGGCGGTCGCCGCGATCGGCGGGTACTCGTCGTGCCGCAGGGCGGCGAGGACCGGCAGGGTGCCGGCGGCGTCCTCCGGGAACCAGGCCAGCGCGTACGCCGCACAGGCCCGCAACGGCGGCTCGGGCCGGGTCAGCAGGTCACGGAGGAGCGGGACACCCGCCCGCACCGCCTCCCACGCCACCAGGGCGACATGGGCGTCCAACCGGTGCTGGTCGTCCTCGGAGAGCGACTCCAGGTACGCGTAGTCGCCCTCGTCCTCGTCGAAGTCGTCGTCTCCCGGGCGGGGCGCGGCGGCCAACAGCGCCTCGCCGCCCGCCGCCGCCCGGCGCCACTCGGCGACCGGCAGGCCGTCGGGCAGCCAGTTCTCGTCGTAGCCGATGGCAATCGAGACCAGCAGCGCGAGCAGCTCGGTCGGTTCGGGAGTGGTCGGGTCGGCCAGCAGCTCCAGCAGGAACGGCACGGCGTACGCGCTGGCCTCGTACCGGCTGCCCTGATGGAAGATGTTGCCGTACAACTCGTAGCGGGCCCGGGCGCGGGTCTCCGGGTCAGCCGACGCGAGCGCCCGGATCTGGTCCGGTACGTCGTCCGCCGGGCCGTACGCGTGGCTCAGCCGGGACCAGTCGATGTCGTCGATACCGTTCAGCACGCGAGGATCGTGCCGTCCCGGTCCGACAAGTTCCCGTTCAGCCGGCCGGCGGACGCCAGGTGACGCCGCGCAGGAGCTGGTCGGCGCCGAGCCAGGCCACGTTCATCATCCGGGTGGCGGTCTTCTCCGGGTCGGCATCGGGGTGGTCGGCGAGCCAGTCGGCCAGCGACTCGGTGGCCCCCACCAGGGCGTACGCGACCACCTCCAGGTCGGTGGCGCGGACCTCGCGGCCCTTGGCCCGCAGCGCGTGGTCGAGCATGCCGGCGACCACCTCGACCAGCCGGCCGCGCATGGTGGCCAGCTCGGCGGCGAACGGCTGCTCGCCGCGGGCCTGCCGGTAGAGCACCGCCCAGCCGTCCCGGTGCGCGCCGACGAAGCCGAAGAAGGCGCGCAGCCCGCGCCAGAGCCGCTCGTCGGCGGGCAGGTCGGGGGCCGCCGCCCCGGCGATGGCCTCCATCATCCGGGTGCCCTCGCGGTGCAGGCAGGCGACGAAGAGCTCCTCCTTCGTCCCCAGGTACGCGTAGACCATCGGCTTGGAGATGCCGGCGTCGTCGGCGATCTCGTCCATGCTGGCCGCGTGGAAGCCCCGGCGGGAGAAGACCCGGACCGCCGCGTCGAGCATCTGCTGCTCCCGTACGGCCCGGGGCAGGCGCTTGAAGGTGGGTGTGCTGGACACCCTTGCGAGCATACCTACTCGTGCGTAAGGTTACGCGAGAGTAACCAAAGTCGGCCCGCTCCGAGAGGTGCATCCCCCATGACTGACTTCGACCCGGCCAACTTCGCGAACGTCGGCCCCAAGGAGTTCGCGCAGCTGGTCAAGTCCACCCCCGACGACAAGATCGCCGAGATCATGTCGGGCGACCTGCGCGGCAAGGTACTGAGCGAGGTCTTCAACCGGATGCCGACGCTGTTCCGCGCCGACCGCGCCGGCTCGACCAACGCGGTCATCCACTGGAACATCACCGGTCGCCCGGACGGCGGCACCGACACCTACGAGATCGTCATCGAGAACGGCACCTGCGCCGTCTCGGAGACCCCGACCCGGGACCCGAAGCTGAGCCTCACCATGGGCCCGGTCGAGTTCCTGAAGATCGTCTCCGGTGGCGCCAACCCGGTCATGATGTTCATGACCGGCAAGCTGAAGGCCAAGGGCGACCTGGGTCTGGCGGCCAACATCGCCAACCTGTTCGACATCCCCAAGGCCTGACCATGGCCGAGTTCTCGCTCGACCTGAACGAGGAACAGCGGGACCTTCGCGACTGGGTGCACGGCTTCGCCGCCGAGGTCGTGCGCCCGGCCGCGGCCGAGTGGGACGCCCGGGAGGAGACTCCCTGGCCGATCATCCAGGAGGCCGCGAAGGTCGGCCTCTACGGCTTCGAGTTCCTCGCCACCTGCTGGGCCGACCCGACCGGGCTCTCCCTCCCGATCGCCAGCGAAGAGCTCTTCTGGGGCGACGCCGGCATCGGCCTCAGCATCTTCGGCACCTCCCTCGCGGTCGCCGCCATCTACGGCGCCGGCACTCCGGACCAGCTCGTCGAGTGGGTGCCGCAGTGCTTCGGCGACGTCGACCAGCCGGCCGTCGCCGCGTTCTGCACCACCGAGCCGGAGGCCGGCTCCGACGTCGGCTCGATGCGGACCCGCGCGGTCTACGACGAGGCCACCGACGAGTGGGTGCTGAACGGGCAGAAGGCGTACGCCACCAACGGCGGGATCGCCGGGGTGCACGTGGTCACCGCGTCGGTCGAGCCCGAGCTGGGCTCGCGCGGGCAGGCCGCGTTCGTCGTACCGCCGGGGACGGCGGGGCTCAGCGCCACCCGCAAGCTCCGCAAGCTCGGGCTCCGCGCGTCGCACACCGCCGACGTCTTTCTCGACGATGTACGGGTGCCGGGGCGCTGCCTGCTCGGCGGCAAGGAGGCCCTGGACGAGCGGATCGCCCGGGCCCGGTCCGGGCAGCGCGCCTCCGGCCAGGCGGCGATGCGGACGTTCGAACTGTCCCGCCCGACCGTCGGCGCCCAGGCGCTCGGCGTGGCCCGCGCCGCGTACGAGTACGCCCTGGACTACGCGAAGGAACGGGTCCAGTTCGGCCGGCCGATCATCGAGAACCAGGCGGTCGCGTTCGCGCTCGCCGACATGAAGATGGAGATCGACGCGGCCCGGCTGCTGGTCTGGCGGGCCTCCTGGATGGGCCGGAACAACCGGCCGTTCAGCGCCGGCGAGGGCTCGATGTCCAAGCTCAAGGCCGGCGAGGTGGCCGTGTCGGTCACCGACAAGGCGGTCCAACTCCTCGGCGGCGCCGGCTTCCTGCGCGACCACCCGGTCGAGCGCTGGTACCGGGACGCCAAGATCTACACCATCTTCGAAGGAACCTCCGAGATCCAGCGGCTGGTCATCTCCCGGGCCATCTCCGGGATGCAGATCCGCTGATCGCCGGCGGACCCCGACCCGACCCGCGACCGCGCCCGCCGTGCCGGGCGGTACGTCCGTCGCGGGTCGGGCCGCCGGTCCTCTCTCACCGTCCGTAAGGGTCACGACACCACGGGGTGTCCGCAAGCTGGGCAGATACTCCGCCGGCTGGGCTCCCCGCCACTCCGGGTGCATGATCGGGAGAAACTCTCGCGAAGGAGGGCCGCGGCTTGGACCTGCCGTTCATCGTCGCCACGCTGACCCGACGCGGACTGCTCACCCCAGGCCGCCCGATCCGGGTCGCCTCCCAACTCAACGCGCTACGCCGGTGGGGCTGGAGCCTTGCCGGTGAGCTGCGCCAGGCCGCCGCTCGTGACCCGGGGCGTACCGCCGTCATCGACGAGCAGGGCACCACGCTGACGTACCAGGAGCTGCTGGACCGGGCGGAACGGCTGGCCCGGTCCATGCGGGCCGTCCTCGGCGTGCAGTCCGGCGACCGGGTCGGGGTGCTCTGCCGCAACCACCACGGGCTCATCGAGGCGATCGTGGCGGCGATGCTGCTCGGTGCGGACGCCGTCCTGGTCAACACCGGACTCTCCGCGGCGCAACTCGCCACCGTCGCCGAGGAGCAGCGGCTCCGGGTGCTGGTGCACGACGCCGAGTTCGCCGAGCGGCTCCTCGGCTTCCCCGCCGACGTGCAGCGGGTCGACGAGCGCGGGCAGGAGGAGCTGATCGCCGGCGCGCTCCCCGGGGACCAGCTCCAGCCGCCGGACCGGGACGGCCGGACCATCGTGCTCACCTCCGGCACCACCGGCGCCCCCAAGGGCGCCCGGCGCCCCACGCCGAACGGGTTCGGCCCGCTGGTGTCCATCATCGACCGCATCCCGCTGCACGCCCGGGACACCGTGCTGATCGCCGCGCCGATCTTCCACACCTGGGGGTACGCCGCCCTCCAGGTGTCGTTCGCGCTGCGCGCCACGATCGTGCTGCACCGGCGGTTCGACCCGGCCGCCACGCTCGCCGCCCTGACCGCCCACTCCTGCGACGCGCTCTTCGCCGTACCGGTGATGTTGCAACGGCTGATGGAGGTGCCGCCGCCGGAGCAGCGCCCGCCGCTGAAGGTGGTGGCGGTCAGTGGCTCCGCGCTCCCCGGCGGTCTCGCCACCGCGTTCATGGACCGCTACGGCGACGTCGTCTACAACCTCTACGGCTCGACCGAGGTCTCCTGGGCGTCCATCGCCGGCCCGGCGGACCTGCGGCAGGCGCCCACCACCGCCGGCCGCCCGCCGCACGGGACCCGGTTGGAGATCCTCGACGAGGCCGACCAGCCGGTCCGGAACGGGCAGGTCGGGCGGATCTTCGTGGGCAACGAGATGCTCTTCGAGGGGTACACCTCCGGGGCCACGCGGGAGAGCCACGACGGCCTCCTCGACACCGGCGACCTGGGCCGGCTCAACGCCGACGGCCTGCTCTTCGTCGACGGGCGGGCCGACGACATGATCGTCTCCGGCGGGGAGAACGTCTTCCCCTCCGAGGTGGAGGACCTGATCGCCCGGCTCCCCCAGGTACGCGAGGTCGCCGTGATCGGCGTACCGGACGCGGACTACGGCCAGCGGCTGGCCGCGTTCCTCGCCCTGCACCCCGGCGAGCGACTCGACCCGGAGGCGGTACGCGAGTACGTCCGGCACTACCTGGCCCGCTTCTCGGTGCCGCGCGACGTGGTCTTCGTGAAGTACCTGCCGCGCAACGCCACCGGCAAGGTGCTCAGCCGCGAGCTGCGCCGCTACTACGGCTGAACCGGCAGGGGGTGCGCGGTGGGCACCCCCGGTCAGGGATAGAGGGTCAACCCGGGCGACAGGGCGGCGGCGGCAAGCTGGTTCATGGTGAGCAGCGGCGCGTCAGCTGTCTTCGTGCTCACCATCTGTCCGCCCACCACCTCGTTGCGGAAGTTGTTGGTGATGACCCACACCGTGGTCCCATCCGGGCGCGCCAGCCACAACGACAGCTGCACCTGACCCGGCCCCGCATCCATGCGGCTCTGCGCCGCCACCGAGCCGTCCTGGTAGTGGACGATCTCGCAGTCCCCCGGCTTCATCCAGCGTGAGCAGTCGGGGAGGGTCCCGTCCTGGGCGCTCGGCCTCACGTTGAGCGAGAACAGGCCGCGCTCCTTGCCCCGCCGCAGCGCCGCGCCGACGTCGTACTCCTGGTAGCGGGGGTGGTACTGGAACTGCGGCTTGGCGCAGCCCGGTTGCAGTGACTCGGCGCGTACGCCGGCGGGCAACCATCGGCGCAGGCCGTCGCGAAACGCCCCGGTCAGCCGCGCGACGGCCGCGGCCGGATCCTCCGTCGGCCGGGGACGCACCGTGTCGTACGTCTCGAGTGGCGTCTGCGGACCGCTCGGTTTCGGGGTCACCCCGGTGCAGAGACGCACCCCGGTGGAGGGAGCGACGGCGGTCGTCGGCCCGACGGCCGGCGCCGCCAGAGGTCCCGGCGCTCCGGCGAAGAGGGTGGGGGTGGTGATGGCGACCGCAGCGACGGCTGCCGCCGCACCGGTCGCGCTCAGGACCCACGATCGGTGTCGACGGCGACGCAGCTCGGACCGGATCAGGTGATCGACGTCGATCCGGGTCGGCGGCGCGTCGATCACGGCGGCCTGCAGCTGGTTCGAGATCTCATTCATCGGTACGTGCCTCCCGAATTGTGGCCGGAACGCCGAGGAGCCGGTCCCGGAGCGCGTCGATCGCCCGCGCCGCCTGGCTCTTCACGGTCCCCGGACTGCAGCCGAGCTCGCGAGCGGTCTCCTCGACGGAGAGGTCGCAGAAGTAGCGGAGCACGAGCACCGCCCTGCGGCGCGGGGGCAGCTCGGCGAGCAGGGCGAGGATGGCGAGGCGCTCCGCCGTGCAGTCCGTGTCCGCGCGGACGGCAGTGTCCGGCACCTCCGCCCACGCCGACTCCCGCCGCCACGGCCGGCGGCGCTCGTCCAGCCAGACGCGCAGCAAGGTACGCCGCACGTACGCGTCGGGGCTGTCCATGGCGGACACCCGCCGCCAGTGCCGCAGCAGCTTGACCAGCGCCGTCGACACCAGATCGTCGGCGGTGTGCCAGTCGCCGCAGAGCAGGTACGCCGTCCGGCGCAGCGGCTCCAGCCGCGCGCCCACGTACTCGCGGTAGCCCTCGATGTCGACCGGCAATCCCGCCACCCCCTCACCTCACCGCTTGAACGGAAGCGGTGGCGTTCGGGGTTGCCCGGGCCGGCCGGAAATCCTGGTGCCGGTCATCGCTGCCGCGTTGCGGCTGCTCTGAGCAGGGCCCGGGAGGTCCCGGTCGCCGCGCGGCGCCGGGACGTCGCCGGGTCAGCCGGGGATGGCGATCCGGCCCTCGACCGCGCCGGCGGCGATGTCGGAGCGGTGGTGCGAGCCGGCCAGCTCGATGCCGCGTACCAGGGTGTAGGCGGCGTCCCGCGCGGCGGCCAGGTCGGGGCCGGTGGCCGTGGCGCAGAGGACCCGGCCCCCGGCGGAGCGCAGCGTGCCGTCGGCGTCCCGGCGGGTGCCGGCGTGGATGACGCCCGGCTGGTCCGCGCCGGTGATCGGGTCGCCGGTGCGCGGGGCCGCCGGGTAGCCCTCGGCCGCCACCACGACGGTGACCGCGGCACCGTCCCGCCAGCGCAGCGGCGGGTGCGTCGACAGCGTGCCGGTGGCGGCGGCATGCAGCAGCCCGGCCAGCGGGGTCTCCAGCAGCGCGAGGACGACCTGGGTCTCCGGGTCGCCGAACCGGGCGTTGAACTCGATCACGCGGGGGCCCGCGGCGGTGATCGCCAGGCCGACGTAGAGCAGGCCGGCGAACGGGGTGCCCCGGCGGCGCAGCTCGGCGAGCGTCGGGTGCACGACGTCGCGCATCACCTCGTCGACCAGCCCCGGCGGCGCCCAGGGCAGCGGCGCGTACGCCCCCATGCCGCCGGTGTTCGGGCCGTTGTCGCTGTCGCCGACCCGCTTGAAGTCCTGCGCCGGCAGCAGCGGCAGCGCGGCCTCGCCGTCAGTGACCACGAAGAGGGAGACTTCGGGGCCGGCCAGGTACTCCTCGATCACCACCCGGCCGCACTCCGCCGCGTGCTGCTCGGCGACCGCCCGGTCGCTGGTGACCACGACGCCCTTGCCGGCGGCGAGCCCGTCGTTCTTCACCACGTACGGCGCCCCGAACTCGTCCAGCGCCTTCGCGACGCTCTCCGGGTCGGTGCAGGTGTACGCCCGCGCCGTCGGTACGCCGGCGGCGGTCATCACGTCCTTGGCGAACGCCTTCGAGCCCTCCAGCCGGGCCGCCTCGGCGGACGGGCCGAACGCCGGGACGCCCTTGGCGCGTACCGCGTCGGCGACCCCGGCCACCAGCGGCGCCTCTGGGCCGATCACCACCAGGTCGGCCGCCACCTCGACGGCGAGCGCCGCCACAGACGCCGGATCGGTCGGGTTCACCTCCCGCAGCTCGGCGACGCCCGCGATGCCCGGATTACCCGGCGCCGCGACCAGCGCCTCGACGGACGGATCGGCAGCCAGCCCGAGCGCGAGCGCATGCTCCCGCCCCCCACCACCCACAAGAAGTACCCGCACGACCCCGCATCCTACTGACCACCCCACCCACCCCTGTTGATCAAGGAGTTTGCGTCTCATTTTCGGCTTCGGGAGACGCAAACTCCTTGATCAACGACTTCTGCGCAGGGCCCGTCTGACGGTTTGGGGGATGTAGTCGGGGCGGAGGGTGTCGGTCCAGGTGAAGCGGAGGACCATCCAGCCGGCGTTGATCAGGCGGTTCTGCCTCAGGCGGTCCTCGTAGAGGGCCATCGGTGTGCGGTGCGGGCCTCTGCCGTCGGCCTCGGCGATCACCCGTGCGCCGCGCCAGCCCAGGTCACCGATGCCGAGCAGGTAGCCGTCGTCGTCGCGTACCTCGAGTTGCAGCACGTCAGGCCGCACCCCACCATCCACGCACCGCAGCCGCGCTCGGGTCTCCAGTGGCGACTGCGCGCGGCCGTCCGCTTCTGCCAGGTGACGTCTCGCCACGACCGCACCGCGCCGGCCGGCGATGAGCGCCTGCACCAGCGACAGGTCGTGCTCGGTCAGAAGTCGCCGATTGAGCGCGGAGTCGATGACACACACCGCCGGATAGCGGGCCGCCCGCAGAATGACGTCGGCCACGGTACGGACCGCGGTGGTGACCTGCACGCCGTCGACCGCGCAGACGTCGTCGGGACCGAGGGTGAGCTGGTGCACGACGAGGTTCGGATCGGCGCGGCGCTGCATCGTGGGGCGATCCGCCGGCACGGAGACGTGGATGGCACCCGTGGCCCGGAGGCCGCCGATCCGGTGCAGCTCGGCAGCGGTGTCGAGGACCGCCACCGCGCCAGGCCCCAGACTGGTGACGGCGGCACGGATCCGCGCCCGGCGCGGCGCTGCCACCTGAGCCTCAGGGGCCGGGACGAAACAGCCGCGAGCAACCCGGGTCCACTTCCCGGACCGCGCCAGATGCCGAATCTGGTCCCGGGTGAACCCCAGCCGCAACGCCTGGCCGGCCGTCACGACCCCGTCCTGCTCGCCAACCAGGCGCCTCAAGCCGTCGACATCAACCACCCACCCACCCTGACGCCCCCACCACCCACTCACCACCCCCTGTGGACAACCCGCCCACCAACGAGCTTGATCAAGGAGTTTGCGTCTGATCCAGGCTGAATCCAGACGCAAACTCCTTGATCACCAAGGTTGCCTGTGGGGAGGGGTTAGGGGAGGAGGGGGTGGCGGACTACGTTTTCTTCGCGGCCGGGGCCTACGCCTACGACGCTGACGCGGGTGCCGGTCAGTTCTTCGATGCGGGCGATGTAGCGGCGGGCGTTCTCCGGGAGGTCGTCCTCGGTCCTCGCCTTGGTGATGTCCTCCCACCAGCCGTCGAGCTCTTCGTAGATCGGTGTGGCGTGGTGGAAGTCGGTCTGGGTCATCGGCATGTCGTCGTGCCGCACGCCGTTGATCTCGTAGCCGACGCAGATCGGGACCTTGGGCAGGCCGGTGAGCACGTCGAGCTTGGTGACCACCAGATCCGTGACGCCGTTCAGGCGGGACGCGTACCGGGCGACGACGGCGTCGAACCAGCCGGCGCGGCGCTGCCGGCCGGTGGTGGTGCCGTACTCGTGGCCGATCTTGACCAGGTGCTGGCCGTTGTCGTCGAAGAGTTCGGTGGGGAACGGGCCGGCGCCCACCCGGGTCGTGTACGCCTTGCTCACCGCGATGACCTTGGTGATCGCGGTCGGCGGGATGCCCGCGCCCACGCACGCCCCACCGGCCGTGGGGTTCGACGAGGTGACGAAGGGGTACGTGCCGTGGTCCATGTCGAGCATGGTGGCCTGGGCGCCCTCCAGCAGCACGGTCTCGCCGCGGTCCAGCGCGTCCCAGAGCATGGCCCGGGTCTCCGCGATGTACGGCGTGAGCCGCTCGGCGTAGCCCAGGTACTCCTCGATCGTCGCGTCGACGTCGATCGCCTTGCGGTTGTAGACCTTGAACAGCACCTGGTTCTTCTCGCGGAGCGTCAGCTCCAGCTTCTTGCGCAGGATGCCGGGGTCGAGCAGGTCCTGTAGCCGGATGCCCATCCGGGCGACCTTGTCGCCGTACGCGGGACCGATGCCCCGGCCGGTGGTGCCGATCCGGGAGCTGCCGAGGTAGCGCTCGACCACCCGGTCCAGCGCCCGGTGGTGCGGCATGATCAGGTGCGCGTCGCCGGAGATGCGCAGCCGGGAGACGTCCACGCCCCGCTCGGCGAGGCCGTCGATCTCCTCCAGCAGCACCTTGGGGTCGACCACCACGCCGTTGCCGATGACGATCATCGCGTTCGGCGAGAGCGCGCCGGACGGCATGAGGTGCAGCGCGTACTTCTGGCCGTCCGGGGTGATCACGGTGTGACCGGCGTTGTTGCCGCCGGAGTAGCGCACGACGTAGTCGACCCGCTCACCCAGCAGGTCGGTAACCTTGCCCTTGCCCTCGTCGCCCCACTGGGCGCCGAGGAGCACGATCGCTGGCATCTTCTCCGCCTCCAGAAGGCTCGGGTGCCAGGTGGCGACCGGTCAGCGAGCCCGGGGTGTCAGGCTAACAAGTAGTGACGGCGGGACCGGCAGGGGTTCGTCGAGAAGCAGGAGGCTCCTTCGTGTACGACGTGGTGCTGCTCACCCTCGGCTCGGAGCGGGACGCTTCCGGCGGGGGCTGCGGCAGCGGTGGAGCCTGCTGCGGTGGCGCCGCCGAGGCGGCCGGCGAGAAGTCCGAGGAGCGCTGCGAGACGCCGCGCGTACCGGTGCTGGCCTGCGCGGACGCGCTGACCGCCCGGGGGGCCCGGGTGGAGACCGTCACCGCCCGCTCGGACGCCGAGATCGACGAGGTGCTGGCCCGGCTCGACGGGCCACCGCGCGCGGACGGTCTCACCTGGCCGGACCCGGACTCCAAGACCCGGCTCGTGGTCGCTACGGCCAGTGACGGACAGTTACGCGCCGTGCTGCGCCGGCTGGTCCGGCGGTACGCCCCGCCGCCCAGCCGCCGGCCGGACGACCTGCCCGGCAACCGCACGGTCCCCGACCTGCCGCCGGTCGGCGTACTCCCGCTCGACCCGGCCCGGACCGGCCCGGCGCGGGACCTGGCCGCGCAGCTCGGGCTGCCCCGCGACCCGGCGGCGGTGGCCGCGGCGGTGCTGGACGGTACGCCCCGCCGGCTCGACCTGCTGCGCAACGACGGCGGCTCGGTGACCCTGGACGGCGCGCTGCTCGGCGCGGCCGACGACGCGGGCCGGCCGCTGCACTGGCGGGCCCGGGTCGAGGTGGACGACGCCGTCCTCTCCCACGGCGACGACCCGATCCTGGCCTGCGCGATCGGCAACGCCGGCGGGTACGCCCGGCTGGACGACGTGACGCTGCTGGCGGACCCGGACCCGGCGGACGGCCGGGTAGAGGTGGCGGTGGCCGTCTCCGTGGTCACCCGGTCCGCGTTGGGCAGGAAGAAGGTACGACTCGAGGTGCGCCGCGCCCGGGGCCGGGCGGTGGCCGTCGTACCGCGCGACGCGAAGGTGCCCTTCCTCGACGACGGCGTCGAGGGCGAGCTGGGCCGGAAGCGGTCCTGGTGGATCGAACCAGGTGCCTGGGCGGTCTGGACGTCCTGACCTCCGTCGATCTCCCGTCGGTCCGCCCGGCCAGCCGGACGGCCTATCCTCGGCGGGAGGAAGGGGGAGGAACCGTGGTGCACGAGAACGCTGACCGGGCCCACGTGCCCGGTCAACCGCAGGTGCCGGAGCGGGACATCGAACCGCTCTGGCCGCCCGAGCAGACCGACCCGGCGACCACCCCGCCGTGGGCGACGCCCGCCCAACCCGGCGCGCCCACCTGGCCGATCCCGGCCACCTCCGCCACACCCCCGTCCATCCCCTGGCCGCCGCCGGCCGCCCCGGCCGCCGAGTCGCCCCCGCAGCAGCCGGCCACCGCCGACCCGGGACCGGCCGAGGTACGACCGGATGTGCACGTACCGGCACCGCGGGCGGCGCGGCCGGCGGTGGATCTCGACCTCCCCTTCACCCTCGACCAACCGCCCGCACCGACGGCCGGGAGGGACACGCCGCCCCCGACCCAGCCGGCAACCCCGGACGGCCCGCCATCAGGCGGCGCGATGACAGGCGGCGCGATGACAGGCGGCCCGACCGCAGGCGGCCCGACCCCGGACGGCGCGACCCCGGACGTCCCGACCGCAGGCGTCGCGGCGAAGGACGGTGCTTCGGCAGAGGCGGCGGGCGGCTCCCACCAGGCCGGCGGCGCGACGGCCAATGGCAGGTCCGAATCGCCCTGGTCGCAGCCGCCGCAGCGGGCGGCCGCACCCGAGCCGTCGAGCGGGCCGGCGACCAGCACCGACCCCGGGCCTCCCGAACCGCCCACCGCCCCGCCGCCCCCGCCCGGGCCGGAGGCCCCGGCGCCGGTCCATGCCGGCACCGGGCCCGGTCCGGCCGAGGCATTCGGCGACGAGGCGACCCCCACGCCGGCCGGTCCGGAGACCGAAGCGCCCGAGGCCACCCCGGCACCGCCGCGGCTCGGGCCGTTCCCGCCCGCGCCGGGTGTGCCGCTCCAGCAGCCGGCGTACGGAAACGGGTACCCGCCGGCGCCCGCCGGCTACGGGCAGCCGGGCTACCCGGGTGATTCGGCGTACCCGCCACCGCAGGCGGCCGGGCCCGCACCGGGCTGGTACCCGCCCAACTGGCCCCAGGCAGGCAACCCGCAGCAGTCGGGCAGCCCCGAGCCGCCGCGGCAGCCGGCCGCGCCCCCGCCCGAGCAGCCGACGCCGGGCGCCTACCCGGACCCGGCCTGGACAGCCGAGACCGGGGCGACGCCGACCGCGGAGGACTTCGCCCGGCGCCGCCAGGCCAAGCCGGCCGATCCGGTGGCCACCATGGGCGTACGTGCGGTGGTCAACAAGATCGGCCTGGTCCGGCTCCCACCGGGGCGGCACGAGCAGGAACTGAAGCGGGATATCGAGATGGTCCGCCGCAACTTCGGCGGACTGCGCCAGGTGACCGTGGTCAACCCGAAGGGCGGCGCCGGCAAGACCGTCGCCATCCTGCTGCTCGCGATGACCTTCGGCCAGAAGCGCGGCGGGTACGTGCTGGCCTGGGACAACAATGAGACCCAGGGCACCCTGGGCATGCGGGCCCAGCAGGACTTCCACTCCCGTACGGTCCGGGACATGCTGCGCGACCTGGCCCAGTTCCAGGGGCCGCACGGCCGGGTCGGCGACCTCTCGCAGTACGTCCGCTCGCAGGGCGAGGGGATGTTCGACGTGCTCGCGTCCGACGAGTCGGCCACCGGGGGCGAGATGCTCACCGCCGCCGCGTTCGCCGAGATCCGCGAGGTGGTCAGCCGCTTCTACAAGCTGATCTTCGTGGACACCGGGAACAACGTCCGGGCGCAGAACTGGCAGGCCGCGATGGACGCCACCGACCAGCTCGTGGTCACCATGTCGGCCCGGAACGACTCGGCGGAGACCGCCGCCCGGATGCTCGACCACCTGGAGCAGAGCGGCCGGCAGCGGCTGGTCCGGCAGGCGGTGACGGTGGTGTCGATGCCGCCGTCGCGCAAGGAGATCGACCTGCCGGCGATCCAGGCGCACTTCGCCGCCCGTACCCGGGCGGTGCTGCTGGCACCGTACGAGCGGCTCATCGACACCGGCGAGCCCATCCGGTACGGCCAGCTCTCCTCGGCCACCCGGGACGCCTGGCTCAAGATCGCCGCAGCGGTGGCGGAAGGGCTGTAGCGGCACGCGCGACGGCCGGCCCACGGCGGGCCGGCCGTCGGGTCACGGCGTCAGCGGCTGGCGAGGGCGTCCGCCGCAGCCGGGTCGCAGTCGCGGAGGAACTGGGCGCAGCGCGCCGCCTCGTCCGCCTCGCCGATCTCGCCGGCCGCGCGGGAGAGCACGTAGAGGCAACGGAGGAAGCCCCGGTTGGGCTTGTGCGACCAGGGCACCGGACCGTGCCCCTTCCAGCCGCTGCGCCGCAGCTGGTCCAGGCCCCGGTGGTAGCCGGTACGCGCGTACGCGTACGCCAGGATGACCTGGCCCGCGGCGAGCGCCCGGGCGGCCAGCGCACCCCAGGCCGCGCTGTGGCTCGGGAAGCGGGCCGCGACGTCGGCGAACGCCTCGTCGGTGTCCTGCTCGGCGGCGGCGGCCAGCGCGGCGTCGGCCTCCTCGTGCGCGGGCAGGAGAGTGGCCGGTGGCTCAGGCAACAGGTTCTGCATCGTCCCATTCAACCCGCTTCGCCGTCCGGTACGCGAGAGACTCCGCCGAGCCGCTCGGCTGAACGGCTGAGGGTTTCGTCACGCCTGCGGCCCGCAACCCACGTACCTGCGGCCCGTCGGCCACGTACCTGCGGCCCGCCGCCCGGTACCGGCGGCCCATGCCACGCGGAGATGTTTTCCACTACAACTAATGGTCCGGAGCCTCCCCAGGACCCGGTTACGCAGGAGCCCGGCGGCCTGGCTGCCGGGCTCCTGTCGTACCGGGGCGTGCCGGCCGGTGGTTTGCCGGCTTGCCCGGCACGGGCAGGATGATCTGGTGCCGACCCCACCTCCCGCGGACGTCATCGAGCCGCACGACACCAGCATCGACGAGATCGAGACCCGGGCCGAGTTCGACCGGCGGATGGCCGAGGGCAGCCTCGCCGGCCTGACCGTGCAGGGCCTCCGCCTGGACCTCGATCCCGTTCCCGACCTGCGCGACGTCGAGGTCGCCGGCGCCCTCTTCGTGGGGTGCCGGTTCACCGACCGGGAGGTCGGCGCGGACCTCGTCCGCCGCGGGGCCAACGTGGTCCCGCCCTTCTCCGGACTGCCCTACCCGACCCAGCCGTCGCACCTCTACACCGCCGACGACCTGGCCGCCGGCTTCGCCGAGGGTGGCTTCGCCGGGATGTACGACACCCGGGTGTACGCGCACTTCCGGGCGCACGGCGGGGCGCTGCCGGACGTCCGTGAGGCGCTCGGCCAGCGGCTGCACGACCACGGGGTGGACAACGCCCTGGCCGATGCCACCCGGACCTGGTTGGCGGTGCACGGGCCGCAGTCCGTGGTGGGCGTGATGGGCGGCCACGCGGTGCCGCGCGGCAGCGCCGCGTACCGGATGGCGGCGGTGCTGGGCTGGGAGCTGGCGCGGGCCGACCGGCTGGTGGTGACCGGCGGCGGTCCGGGCGTGATGGAGGCGGCCAACCTGGGCGCGTTCCTGGCGGCCTGGCCGGCGGAGGAGCTGACCGCGGCGATCGACCTGCTCGCCACCGCGCCGGACTTCACCGACCACGACCGCTACACCGAGGCGGCGCTGCGGGTCCGGCAGAAGTACGTGGCGGGCCCCACCCTGCCCACCCCGCGTCCGGCCGCCGCCGGCACCGAGTGGGCCCGCTCCGGCGGCCTGGCCATCCCCACCTGGCTGTACGGGCACGAGCCGGCGAACCTCTTCGCCGGGCGGATCGCCAAGTACTTCTCCAACGCCATCCGCGAGGACACCATCCTCCGGCTGGCCCGGGGCGGGATCGTCTTCGCACCCGGCCGCGCCGGGACGGTGCAGGAGGTGTTCCAGGCGGCCACCAAGACCTACTACGGCACCGACGGGGCGAGCGGGGCGTACATCTTCCTGGACCGGACGTACTGGACCACCGAGCTGCCGGTCGAGGCGCTGCTGCGCCCCCTGTTCGCCGCCTCCCCGTTCGGTGACCTGTCGGCCACGGTGCACCTCACCGACGACGTCCGCGAGGCGGTCCGGGTGCTGACCGCCGGCTGAGACGCGCGGAGGCCGGCTCCCCGGGCGGGGAGCCGGCCTCCGGCCGAGCGGATCGTTACTTGTTCATGGTGGTGCCGGTGGAACGCAGCGCCTCGCAGGCCTCGACGACCCGGGCGGCCATGCCGGCCTCGGCGGCCTTGCCCCAGACCCGCGGGTCGTACATCTTCTTGTTGCCGACCTCGCCGTCGACCTTGAGCACGCCGTCGTAGTTACGGAACATGTGGTCCGCCACCGGCCGGGTGAAGCAGTACTGGGTGTCGGTGTCGATGTTCATCTTCACCACGCCGTAGTCCAGCGCCTCGCGGATCTCCGACAGCAGCGAGCCGGACCCGCCGTGGAAGACCAGGCTGAGCGGCTTCTCCTTGCCGTGCTTGGCGCCGACCGCCACCTGGATGTCGTGCAGCACCTCGGGGCGGAGCTTGACGTTGCCCGGCTTGTAGACGCCGTGCACGTTGCCGAAGGTCAGCGCCGCCATGTAGCGGCCCTTCTCGCCGAGGCCGAGCGCGTCGACCATGGCCAGACCGTCATCGACGGTGGTGTAGAGCTTCTCGTTGATGGCGTTCTCGACGCCGTCCTCCTCGCCGCCGACCACGCCGACCTCGATCTCGAGGACGATCTTGCCCTTGGCGGCCTCGGTGAGGAGCTGCTCGGCGATCTCCAGGTTCTCCGCCACCGGCACGGCCGAGCCGTCCCACATGTGCGACTGGAACAGCGGCTCCTCGCCGCGCTTCACCCGCTCCTGGGAGATGCCCATCAGCGGCCGGACGAACTTGTCCAGCTTGTCCTTCGGGCAGTGGTCGGTGTGCAAGGCGATGTTCACCGGGTAGTTCTTCGCCACCTCGCGGGCGTACAGGGCGAAGGCGGTGGCGCCGGTGACCATGTCCTTCACCGACGGGCCGGAGAGGTACTCGGCGCCGCCGGTGGAGACCTGGATGATGCCGTCGCTCTCCGCGTCGGCGAAGCCCTTGAGCGCCGCGTTCAGCGTCTGCGACGAGGTCACGTTGATCGCGGGGTACGCGTAGTGGCCGGCCTTGGCCCGGTCCAGCATCTCCGCGTAAGCCTCGGGGGAAGCGATGGGCATGTCGAACGCTCCTTACTTACCGCTGTCGGCCGTGCAGGCCGCTGTCTTCCTTGGGTGCGCCGGACCGCGCTGTCCACCGCGGGCAGTATCCCGTAGGCGGCGGCGACGGGCACAACCGACCCGGAAACGGCTCGCTCCGCTCACTCACGGGCGTTCCAGGCGGTCCGGCACCACGACGCTGATCAGCCAGCTCACCACCGCCATGACGATGGCGCCCCAGAAGGCAGCCCAGAAGCCGTCGACGTGGAACGGCAGGTGCAGTTGACGGGCGATCCAGTCGGTGAGCAGGAACAGCAGGGCGTTCACCACGAGGGCGAAGAGACCGAGCGTGAGCAGGTAGAACACGCAGCCGAACACCTTGATCACCGGCTTGAGCACCGCGTTGACCACGCCGAAGATGAGCGCCACCACGATCAGCGTGAGCGCCGTGTTCGTTCCGTTCCGGCCGGTCACCTCCACCCCGGGGACGATCAGCGTGGTGATCCACAGCGCGATCGCGGTGATCGCCAGTCGGATCAGGAAGCCCACGCCACCATCCTGGCACCGGGCGCACCGCCCGGAGGGACAATCCGCCGACTCCGCGCGGTCGCCGCCACGGTTCGGCTCGCCACCGAGCGGGGGGCGGCACCAGCCCGTACGGTGTGGTGGTGACTGTCCGCACCGAGATCCAGGGAGGGACGATGGGTCAGCCCGACGAGGACTTCGCCCCGAGCGACCACCTCGCTCCGGAAGAGCGGGACCTGGAGGCGGAGCCGGCCGACGCGGTCGAGCAGGCGGTGACGGTCGGCCCCGAGGACGGCGACGGTGAGCCGCACCGCGGCCTGGAGGTCGACGACTGGGACGCGATGGAACAGGCCCGGGTGGTCGCCGCCGACGAGGACGACTACCGCTGACGCGGCGGGGAGGGGCGGTCGCCGCCCCTCCCCCCGTCAGCGCAGCCTGGTCACCTGCCCGGGGTGGGCGGTGACCCACTCGCCCAGCCGGTCGGTGCGCAGCGCGTCGAGGAAGCCCGGCCCGAGGGCCGGATCGAGTCGGAAGCGGACGTCCCCCGGCTTCTCCCCGTGCGTGCCCGGCGGGAGGAGCCCGACCGGCTCCGCGCCCGCCGCCTTCGCGGCCGCCAGCCCCAGTGCCGGCAGGGAGCTGTCGCCGGTGTCGGCGACCACCCCGGAGCTGAGGTGCTGGAGCAGCTGGTTGAGCACGACCGGATTGGTGAACGTGTCCCGCTCCTGGAGCCGGCGCAGCAGGCCGGCCGCGTACCGCTCGGCGTTCCGGTCCCGATCCAGGGCAAAGTCCGGCAGGTCGACCCGCTGGCGGAGCAGGTCCACCGAGGCGCTGCCGTCCAGCCGCTGGCAGCCGGGCGGGAAGACCCGGTCGGTGTGCACCGATCGGACCCGCTGCGGCAGGCAGACCTGCACGCCGCCGATCGCGTCGGTGAGCTTGCGCACCGCCGGGTAGGTGAGCACCCCGCCGGCGTCGATCCGTACGTCGAGGGCGTCCGCCACCGCGTCCCGAGTGGCCCGGTACCCCCGGTCGAGGTCCGGGTGCGGCTGGCCGGCGCCGAACGAGAAGGCCGCGTTGAGGTGCTGCGTGCCCCGGCCGGGGACGGTGACCTCCAGGTAACGCGGCAGCGAGACCAGGTAGAGCCGGCTGCGGTCGGCCGGGATGTGCACCAGCAGGACCGAGTCGGCGAACCGGGCCTGCCGCTCGGCGTTCCCGTCCACACCGACGAGCAGCACGTTCAGCGCCCCGCTGGGCGTCGGCGGTGCCGACTCACCCAGCGGATGGGCGGCCTCCGGCTGCCGCGGCACCATCGCCGTGAAGCCGGTCAGGGTGGCGGCGGCCACCGCCAGTGCCGTACCGGCGAGCCGGAGCCGGAGGCGGCGCCGCCGGCGCCGGACCACGGTCCGGTCGATGGCGGTGCGGAGCGGGCCGGTCGGCGGAGTGAGTGCCTCGTGCCGCGCGAAGGCCGCCCGCAGGTCGTCCTCGATCATCAGTGAACCTCCACGTACTCGGCTCGGAGGGTGGCCAGCGCCCGGGAGATGCAGGACCGGACCGTGCCGACGGCGCAGCCGAGGATCTCGGCGATCTCCGCGTCGGGCAGGTCCTCGTAGTAGCGGAGCACCAGCGTGGCGCGCTGCCGGCGGGGCAGCCGGGACAGCCAGGACCAGACCTGGTCCCGGTCCACGGCGGACTGCGCGTGGTCGCTCGGCGCCGGCACCGCCTCGTCCGGCTCGCCGCGCAGCAGCACCCGGCGCGCCCACGACCCCCGCCGCCAGTCGATGAACTGGTTGGTGAGCATCCGGCGGACGTACCGCTCGGGGGCGTCGCTGCGGGCGACCCGCCGCCAGTTCAGCTGGACCCGCACCATGGTCTCCTGCACCAGGTCCTGCGCCTGGTGCGGATCCCCGGTCAACATGACCGCGTACCGCAGCAGGGCGCCCAGCCGCGCGTCCGCGAACTCCTCGTACGTCACTGCACCTCCCGGTGTCCCGCCCTGTTGACGGGTGCGGGCCGGTGGAACATTGCGACGACCTCGCTCGTCCGTTCGGTCAATATCCGCTCTTCACGGCCGTCCCGGGCAGCGCCGTGCCTTAGGGGATCTTTAAGCTCCACGGGCCGCACCTGGCATCCCCACGGGAGGACCCCCTTGAAGCTCACCCCCTCGACTCGGCGCTGGCTGGCCGGGATCGGCGTCGCAGGCGCGTTCGTCGCCGCCTCCGCCAGCCCGGCCGCCGCCGAGACCACCCCTCGGATCTTCGCCTTCTTCCCGGACACCACCGTGGCCGCCGGCACCGAGGGCGTGGTGAAGTCCGCGGTCCTCTACGCCGAGGACAGCACCGTCCTGCGCGACGTCGCGATCCGGTACGACTACCGCACGCTGGCCGGGAAGGTCACGCTCACCGGCGAGAACGACAGCGACGACTGCACCGCCCCGGAGGCGGGTGTCCTCGTCTGCCGAGAGCACTTCGACGTCGTCGTGGACCCGTACTTCGGCGGCTTCCCGACCCGGGTGAAGATCGCGCCGACCGACGCCGCCAAGCTCGACGACAAGGGCGACCTGAAGATCACCGTCCAGACGGGTGACACCGACCGAGCGACCTGGACGTCCCAGATCCGCGTCGGTGAGGGCGTCGACCTGGCGGGCGGTCCGGACACCGAGCTCAGCGTCGACATCGCGAAGAACTACGGCAACTTCTCGGCACCGGTCACGGTGAGCAACGTCGGCGGGACCACCGCCAAGGGCGTCGTGGCGCTGTTCGACCAGGACTGGGCGATCACCCCCGCCGACCGGTGGAGCAACTGCTACTACCTCGACGACATCCTCATCGCCTGCGAGTTCGACGAGGAGATCGCGGCTGGCGAGACCCGCTCCACCACGTTCCACTACTCCCTCCGGCCGGACACCTACGCGCCGGGCACGGCCCACGGCTACACCCAGTTCATCACCCCGGGCGACTTCGAGGACCTGATCGGTGCCGCCGAGAAGGCCGGCGTCAAGACCGCGAAGCGGGGCACCGGGGCGAAGCTGACCCTCGGCAAGGCCACCAGCAGCCGGGCCGCCCAGACCGACGTCGACCCGACGAACAACTCCTCGGGCCTGACCGTGCACGTGCTCGGTAAGCGTGGCGCCGACCTCGAGGCGATCGGGGCCAAGCTGAGCGGCAAGAAGGGCGAAGTCGTCCGCGCGGTTGTCGGCGTCCGCAACAACGGCCCGGCCACGGTGGACCACGTCCGCTCCGGCTCCGACGTCACCTTCGTCGACGTGACCGTGCCCACCGGCACCACCGCGGTGCACGTGCCGTGGGACTGCGTCCCGTTCAAGGGTGACGGCACCAAGTTCGACGACAGCGCGGGCAAGCCGGGAGCGGCAAAGTACCGCTGCTTCGCGGGCCCGATCCTCTTCGCCGGCGAGATGATCGACCACCCGTTCGGCCTCCGGATCGACAAGGTCGTGCCGAACGCGACCGGCAGTGTGCAGATCAACGTCGAGTGCAAGTGCGAGGGCGGCTTCAAGGACGACCTGAAGCCGGCCAACGACATCGCGAAGATCGTGGTGAACGCGACCGGTGACGGTGGCCAGGGTGGCGGCGGCACGCTGCCGATCACCGGCTCCTCCACCGGCCTGATCGCCGCGATCGGCGCGCTGCTGCTCGCCGCCGGCGCCGGCGGCTACGTGGTGGCCCGCCGCCGCCGGACCCGCTTCGTCGCCTGATCCGTACGACAGCACCGCCGCCCCGTCGACCCGTCCCCGGGTCGGCGGGGCGGCGTCGTTCCCGGGCCTCTCGTCGTCAGGACGCCGACCTCGCCGCACAGGGGCAGCGCGGCACCTTAAGAATTCCTTAAGCTCTATGGATCGCGCCGGCATCCCTCGACGGGAGGATTCCTGATGCTCACCCGCTCCGCGTGGCGCTGGCTGGCCGGGCTCGGCGTCGCGGGCGCGTTCGTCGCCGCCTCCGCCGTGCCCGCCGCCGCCGCCGACGCCCCCTTCACGGTCGTGGCGGCCGACCTGCTCGTCGCCCCCGGGCAGGCCACCCAGGGCGTCGTCCGTGCCGCGTCACCCGACCCCGACCGCCGGGTCGAGTTCGGCCGCACCACGCTGGACGTCGACTTCTCCGGCATCTCGGGCTTCGCCGTGCTGTCGCCCTCCGTCGGGGCTGACGGCTGGATGTGCGACCACTCCGGGTCCACCCTGCACTGTGAGGCCGACATCGGCGACGGCGACGAGCCGAGTCTGGACTTCCGGATCACCGCCAGGAAGGACGCGGCGCCGGGCGGGAAGGGTGATGTCAGCTTCTCCCTGCGCAGTGCCGGCCAGCAGGCCGCCACGAGCGCCACGGTGACCCTGACCGAGGCCGTCGACCTGCAGGCCGGCCCGCCGCTCGCGGCCAGCGCCCCACCGGCCGGCGAGTTCGGTGTCCGGCCCACCGTCCGCAACGGCGCCGAGGTGACCAGCCACGGAGCGGTGGTGAACTTCACCGCCAACTACCACATGCAGTTCATGAACGAATTCACCAACTGCCGGTACAACCTGTGGGGCGGGACCGCCTGCACCTTCGACCAGGACCTGGAGCCGGGCCGGACGTACCAGGTCGACAGCGACCTGCGGGTCAAACTCTTCACGGACGCCCGCTCCGGCGCCCACTACACCGCCACGGCCCAGTGGTGGACCAAGGACGACTGGGCGGAGGCCATCAAGGACCAGCCGCCCGGCGACACCGGCGAGGACCGGGAACTGCGCCTGGTCGAGGTGACCGGCGTACGGGCCCGGACGTCCCAGACCGACCCCGACCCGGCCAACAACCGGACCGACATCACGGTCACCGTGACCGGCGACCAGTACGCGGACGCGACGGTCACGGGCGCGAAGGCCAGCGGCCGGAAGGGCGACGTCGTACGGGTCGTGCCGACCCTCCGCAACCTCGGCCCGGCGTTGATGGAGTACCAGCACGGCCCGCTGGTCCGGGTGGCGATCCCCCCGGGCACCACCGCAGTCCGGGTCGCCCGGGAGTGCCAGCCGTACACCACCGACGAGGCATGGGACCCGTCGAACGGCGACTGGGGCGAGCCGGGCGCCCGGCAGTACGCCTGCTATGCCAGCGACACCGGGGCGGATTGGCATTACCGCTACGCCTTCCAGCTCCGCATCGACAAGGTCGTGCCGAACGCCACCGGTGCGGTCCGGGTCAAGCTGCCCGGTGACCCGAACAGCAGCAACGACAGCGCCGCAATCGTGATCAACCCGACCGGCGACGGCGGCCAGGGTGGCGGCGGCCTGCCGATCACCGGTCCCCCGACCGGCCTCATCGCCGGCGTCGGCGCGCTGCTGCTCGCCGCCGGCCTGGCCACCTACGCCGCCACCCGCCGCCGCAACACCGACGTCCCCACCTGACCCACCCACCAAGACCAACAAACACCAGCAGCACGGCACGGTTGACGAACGACCACGACAGGTTTCCGGGGAGCCCCGCCCGCGGAGGGATCAAGCCTGACCGCCCGGAGCGGGGGGCTCCCCGGAAACCCCACGAGAACAGAAACAAATCGACAGCGGTGAGAAGATCAAGAACGTGCTGCTGACCCTGACCACCACCCACCGCCCCGCGACCGATCTCGGCCACCTCCTGGTGAAGCACCCGGACCGCGTGCAGAGCTTCGACCTGCCCGCCGGCACCGCGCACGTGCTCTACCCCGAGGCGGACGAGCATCGCTGCACGGCGGCGCTGCTGGTCGAGGTCGACCCGCTGAAGCTCGGCGGCGGCCGGGGCCGCAAGCAGGCCGCCACCCCGGACAGCTTCACCCTCGGCCAGTACGTCAACGACCGCCCGTACGCGGCGTCCAGCCTGCTCTCGTCGGCGCTGGCCAAGGTGTTCCGGTCGGCGCTGCGCGGCGAGTCCCGGGACCGGCCGGAGCTGGCCGCCACCCCGATCCCGCTGGCGGTACGGGTGCCGGTGCTGCGCTGCCGGGGCGGCGCCGAGCTGGCCGTACGGGTCTTCGCCCCGCTCGGCTGGACGGTGACGGCCACCCCGATCCCGCTGGACGAGGCGTACCCGGAGTGGGGCGACAGCCGCTACGTCGACCTGACGCTGGCCGGCACGCTGCGGCTCGCCGACGCGCTCAACCACCTGTACGTGCTGCTGCCGGTGCTGGACGACGCCAAGCACTACTGGGTGGCGCCGGACGAGGTGGACAAGCTGCTCCGGGCGGGCGCCGGCTGGCTGGCCGACCACCCGGAACGTGGCCTGATCACCCGCCGTTACCTGGCGCACCGCCGCGCGCTCGCGGGCGAGGCGCTGGCCCGCCTGGCCGAGCTGCGGCTGGCCGACGAGCCGCCCGCCGACGACAGCGTCGAGGGCGCGGAACGGGCCGAGGCACCCCGTGCGTCGCTGGCCGCACAGCGGCGGGAGGCGGTGCTGGCCGCGCTGCGGGACAGCGGCGCGAGCCGGGTGCTGGACCTGGGGTGCGGGGGTGGTGCCCTGCTCACCGCGCTGGTCGCCGACCGGCGGTTCACCGAGGTCGTCGGCACCGACGTGTCCAGCCAGGCGCTGACCGTGGCCGCCCGGCGGCTGCGGCTGGACCGGCTGCCGGAGCGGCAGCGGGATCGGATCACGCTGTGGCAGTCGGCGCTGACCTACCGGGACGACCGGCTGCGCGGCTACGACGCGGCGGTGCTGATGGAGGTCATCGAGCACCTCGACCCGCCTCGCCTGCCCGCGCTGGAGGACGCGGTGTTCGGGCACGCCCGACCCGGCACGGTGGTGGTGACCACCCCGAACGTCGAGTACAACGTCCGCTACGAGGGGCTGGGCGCGGGTCGGTTCCGGCACGCCGACCACCGGTTCGAGTGGACCCGGGCCGAGTTCGCGGCCTGGGTCGAGCGGGTGGCCGAGGCCCACCGCTACACCGCCACCATCGGCGGCGTCGGGGACGAGGATCCCGAGGTGGGAAGCCCGACGCAGATCGCCGTGCTGCACCGGAAGGAGGAGATCAGCGCATGACCACCCTGGACATTCCCGAGCTCGCCCTGGTGGCGCTGGTAGGCGTCTCCGGTTCCGGCAAGTCCACCTTCGCCCGCCGGCACTTCCGGCCCAGCCAGGTGCTCTCCTCGGACGCCTTCCGCGGCATGGTGGCCGACGACGAGAACGACCAGTCGGCCTCCGGCGACGCGTTCGACGCGCTGCACCACGTCGCCGGGATCCGGCTGCGCCGGGGCCGGCTCACCGTGGTCGACGCGACCAACCTCCAGCCGCACGCCCGGGCCGCGCTGGTCAAGGTGGCCCGCGAGCACGACGTGCTGCCGGTGGCGATCGTGCTGGACGTGCCGGAGGCGCTGGCCTGGGAGCGTACGCAGTCCCGGGCCGACCGGACCCACGGCCGGCAGGTGCTCGCCCGGATGCAGCGCGACCTGCGGCAGTCGTACGGGCGGCTGGCCCGGGAGGGCTTCCGCAAGATGCACGTGCTGCGCGGGACGGCGGAGATCGACGCCGCCGAGATCCGCTACGAGAAGCTGTTCAACGACCGGCGCGAGCTGACCGGGCCGTTCGACATCGTCGGCGACGTGCACGGCTGCCGCGAGGAGCTGGAGGCGCTGCTGGTCCGGCTGGGCTACGCCGTGCACCGCGACGGCGCGGGCCGCCCGGTGGACGCGGTGCACCCGGCCGGGCGTACCCCGGTCTTCGTGGGTGACCTGGTGGACCGCGGCCCGGACTCGCCCGGCGTGCTCCGCCTGGTGATGGGCATGGTGGCGGCCGGCCACGCGATCTGCGTGCCGGGCAACCACGAGCAGAAGCTGCTGCGCAAGCTGCGCGGCCGGGACGTGCGGCTCACCCACGGCCTGGCCGAGACGATGGACCAGCTGGCGGCGGAGCCGGAGCGCTTCGTGGCCGACGCGGCGGCCTTCATCGAGGGCCTGGTCAGCCACTACGTGCTGGACGGCGGCCGGCTGGTGGTGGCGCACGCGGGCCTGAAGGAGGCGTACCACGGCCGGGCGTCCGGCCGGGTGCGGTCGTTCGCGCTGTACGGGGAGACCACCGGCGAGACCGACGAGTACGGCCTGCCGGTCCGCTACCCGTGGGCGCGCGACTACCGGGGCGCGGCCACGGTCGTGTACGGGCACACCCCGACGCCGGAGCCGGAGTGGGTGAACAACACCATCTGCGTCGACACCGGCTGCGTCTTCGGCGGCCGGCTCACCGCGCTGCGCTACCCGGAGAAGGAACTGGTCTCCGTCCCGGCGGTGAAGGAGTGGTACGCCCCGGCCCGGCCGCTGGTCGCGCCCACGGCCGCCCGGCCGGACACCGTGCTGGACCTGGCCGATGTCACCGGGCGGCGGCACCTCACGCACGCGTACGGGACGCTGACCGTGCCGGCCGAGAACGCCGCCGCCGCGCTGGAGGTGATGAGCCGGTACGCGCTCGACCCGGGCCGGCTGGTCTGGCTGCCGCCGACCATGGCGCCCTGCACGACGTCGACCGTCGACGGGTTCCTGGAGCACCCGGAGCAGGCGTTCGCCGACTACCGCGCGGCCGGCGTCGAGCGGGTGGTCTGCGAGGAGAAGCACATGGGCTCGCGGGCCGTGGTGCTGGTGGAGCGGGAGCCGGGGCGGTTCGGGGGCGGGGCGGTGCACACCCGTACCGGCCGGCCGTTCTTCGGGCCGCCGCTCGACGACGAGCTGCTGGCCCGGGTCCGCGCGGCGGTCACCACCGCCGGCCTCTGGGGCGAGCTGGACACCGACTGGCTGCTGCTCGACTGCGAGCTGCTGCCCTGGTCGGCGAAGGCGGGCAGCCTGATCCGCGAGCAGTACGCCGGGGTCGGTGCGGCCGGCCGGGCCGCCCTGCCCGCGGTACTCGCCACGCTGGACGCCGCCGCCGGCCGGGGGCTGCCGGTGGGTGAGCTGCGCGGCCGGATGGCCGACCGGGGGGCCGAGGTCGAGGCGTACTCGGCGGCGTACCGGGCGTACGTCGGGCCGACCGACGGGCTGCGCGGGGTGACCCTGGCGCCGTTCGCGGTGCTGGGCGGGGCCGGGGTGAGTTACGCGGACCGCGACCACGGGTGGCACCTGGCCCTGGCCGACCGGCTCTGCGCGGCGGACCCGGAGTTCTTCACGCCGACCCGCCGGCAGGTGGTCGACCTGGCGGACGAGGCGGCGGTGGCGGCGGCGACCGACTGGTGGCTGGCGCTGACCGCGGGCGGTGGCGAGGGCATGGTGGTCAAGCCGTACGCCGGCCTGGCCGCCCGCTCGCCGAAGGGGTCGCTGCTCCAGCCGGGGATCAAGTGCCGGGGCCGGGAGTACCTGCGGATCATCTACGGTCCCGGATACACCGAGCCGGGTCAGCTCGGCGCGCTGCGGAAGCGCTCCCTGGGGCGCAAGCGCGGCCTGGCGCTGCACGAGCACGCCCTCGGCCTGGCCGCCCTGGACGCGCTCGCCGAGGACGCCCCGCTCTGGCGCCGCCACGAGCTGGTCTTCGCCATCCTCGCCTGCGAGTCCGAACCGGTAGACCCGCGCCTGTGACCCCCGCAGCAGGGACCTGATTCACGGAAAGAGTGGCTGTCCGATGTCGGATGGCCACTCTTTCCGAGAATGTGTGGCTTGCTTCGGCGGTCGGCGGGCGGTCCGGCGCGGCTCCGGAGCGGGCCCGGGTACCCTTTGTGGCCGTGGACACAGCTGAGAAGACCCGGATGATCTCCGAGAGCGTCGCTCTGAACCCGCTCGATCCGAAGGACCTGATCCACACCTTCGGGATGATCGGCGTCTGGGCGATCCTCTTCGCCGAAACCGGCCTGCTGGTCGGCTTCTTCTTCCCGGGCGACTCGCTGCTCTTCCTGGCCGGGGTGGCCGCCTCACCGGTCGCCGACGCGATCTTCGGGGCCGGCACCCGGCTGTCGCTGGCCGGGCTGCTGATCGGCGGCCCGCTCTGCGCGATCGCCGGCGCGCAGCTCGGCCACTGGCTGGGTGCCCGGTACGGCCGGCGGATGTTCGACCGCCCCAACTCCCGGCTGTTCAAGCGGGAGTACGTGGAGAAGGCCGAGTACTACTTCCAGAAGTTCGGCCCGGCGAAGGCCGTGGTGCTCGCCCGGTTCATCCCGATCGTGCGGACCTTCCTCAACCCGGTGGCCGGCGTGCTCGGCATGCCCGCCCGGCAGTTCTTCGTGTGGAACGTGGTCGGGGCGGTCCTCTGGGTGGACGGCATCCTGCTGGTCGGCTACCTGCTGGCCGACCAGATCTACAACGCGATCGGCGACAAGATCGACCGGTACATCCTGCCGGTGGTCGCGCTGATCATCCTGATCTCGGTGCTGCCGATCTTCTTCGAGTTCCTCCGCGACCGGCGGGCCCGCAAGCGCGGCGAGGCGGCCGCGGTGATCGCGGCGTCCAGCGCGGCCGGTGCCGTCGAGGCGGTGCGGGACGCGGTCGAGGGCGACGACCACCGCCGGCGCGGGCACGGCCCGCAGCACGGCCGCTGATCCCGGGTACGCCGATGGCCGGTCCCCTCGCGGGGGCCGGCCATCGTCGACCTGCGGGTGGTACGGGTGACGGGCAGCCGTCACCTATGGCCATCCGGGCTCGGCGCGTCTGACGCCGCGCCACGACCCCGGACAGCCATCCGGTGGTGGCGCCACCCCTGGCACGCCACCCGACGGCACACTCAGTCGAGGCGGCCTACGGCCATCGAGGCGCGACGCTTCTGACGCCGCGCCACGACCCCGGACAGCCGACCCGGACCGCGGACACGTGCGGTTTCAGCGGGCCTTCTTGGTGGCCCGCTTGCGCGGCGGGGTGAGCAGATCCGCGATCGTGGCGATCGCGGTCGGCACCAGCCGGTAGTACGCCCAGACACCGCGCTTCTCCCGCTCCAGCAAGCCGGCCTCGGTGAGGATGCGCAAGTGGTGGCTGACCGTCGGCTGCGAGAGGCCGAGCGGCGCGGTGAGGTCACACACGCACGCCTCGCCCTCGGGCGCCGACTGGATCAGGCTGAGCAGCCGCAGCCGGGCGGGGTCGGCGAGGGCCTTGAGGACCCCGGCGAGACGCTCGGCATCGGCACGTTCGATCGGCTCGCCGGCAAGCGGCGAGATCTGAGGCATGGTCATTTCAGCCAACGCAGTTCCCACGTATTCCATCCTTCCACCAGCAGCATCGATCCGCCTGCATATCAGCAGATCCGAATCGGCAAACTTTTACGCCACAAGGCCGAGGTCAGCCAACGTATAGGCCGCCCGATACGGCAGTCCGGCGGCTCGCACCGCGTCGCCGGCGCCTCGATCAACAATAACCGCCACACCAACCACCTCGGCCCCGGCCTCACGCAACGCCTCGACCGCGGTCAACACACTGCCGCCGGTCGTCGAGGTGTCCTCGACCGCGAGCACCCGCCGGCCGGCGACGTCCGGCCCCTCGATGCGCCGCTGGAGGCCGTGTGCCTTGCCCGCCTTACGAACCACGAAGGCGTCCAGCGGCCGGTCGGTCTCAGCCGCCGCGTGCAGCATCGCGGCGGCGACCGGGTCGGCCCCGAGGGTCAGCCCGCCGACGGCGTCGTACTCCCAGTCGGCGGTGAGGTCACGCATCACGCGACCGACCAACGGTGCCGCCCGGTGATGGAGCGTGACGCGACGCAGATCGACGTACCAGTCCGCCTCACGGCCCGACGAGAGCACCACGCGACCGTGGACCACAGCCAGATCGGTGATGAATTTACGCAGGTCGTCGTGGTCGCCCATGGCGATAGAGGGTACTGCGCAAGTCTGGGAGCCGTCTGTCGGGTCCACCCAGGTCAACCCTGCGGGCGACCGACGAGTGGCTATGTCCGACTACGCTGTGCGACTGCGCCTCGGGACCGACGGGCGCCGATCCCAGCGACGGGACGCCCGTCCAGTGGGCCGACGGTCAGCCGCCGTCCCGCCCCACCCGGCCGCGGCTGTCCCGCGAGACGCCCCGCAGCAGCCGGCGCGGAGCGTGCCGCAGGCCCGCCACGGCCAGCTTGTACTTCCAGCTCGGCACGCTGACCAGCTTGCCTCTTCGCAGGTCGCGCAGCCCTTCGTCGGCCACGTCGTCGGCCCGCAGCCAGAGCCAGCGGGGCGTACGGGACATGTCGATGCCGGCCCGCTCGTGGTAGCCGGTACGCGTGTAGCCGGGGCAGAGCGCCATGACCCGGACGCCGAGCGGGGCCACCGAGAGACCGATCGACTCACTGAAATTTGTCACCCAGGCCTTGCTGGCCGAGTACGTCGAGCCCGGCATCGGCACTCCGAAACCGGCAACCGAAGAGACATTTATCACTGCCCCGCCGCCCCGCTCGATCATGGGTTCGAGCGCCGCGTGGGTCAGCCGCAGCACCGCCAGCACGTTCAACCGGAGCAGGCGGGCCTCGTCCTCGACGGCCGACCGGACGAACGGGGTGTTGAGGCTGATCCCCGCGTTGTTCACCAGCAGCTCGACCGGCGGGACGGCGACGAGCCGACGCTCCACGGTGGCGCAGCCGTCGTCGGTGGACAGATCGGCGGAGAGGGTCTCGACCTGGCGGCCGTACCGGCCGGTCAGCTCGGCGGCGGTGGCCGCCAGCCGGCCGGCGTCCCGGGCCACCAGGATCAGGTCCCAGCCGTCGGCGGCCAGCCGGCGGGCGAATGCCTCGCCGATGCCCAGGCTGGCTCCGGTGATCAGCGCGCGGCGCGGGGAGGGCTGGGGTGCGTCGGTCACGGACGATCCTCGGGGGGTGGGGTCGGCTGCGGGCCGGTGGGCGGCGGGGCCGGCGGGGTCGACACCGGACCCGGCGGCGGCGCCCACGGCGACGCGGGACCGTGGGCCGGCGGAGCGGAGGCGGGACCGTAACCCGGGCCGGACGGTGGGACCGGACCGGCCGGCGGGAAGGGACCAGCCGGCGGCACGGGACCGGCTGGCGGGAAGGGACCGGCCGGAGGCGTGGGGCCGGCGGGCGGGGTGGGACCGGCCGGAGGCGTGGGGCCGGCGGGCGGGGTGGGACCGGCCGGAGGCGTGGGGCCGGCGGGCGGGGTGGGGCCGGCCGGGGCGGGGACGCGGCGGAAGAAGGCACCGGCCGCCGGGGAGACCAGCAGCGCCGCGACCACCAGGTAGCCGAGGACCTGCGCCACCGACAGGGTGGCGTTCACCGGTATCCACCAGTCCGGGTACGCGTCGGCGAGCCGGCCGAACAACTCGGCGGTGGCCCGGCCGTCGGCACCGACCTGCAACGGGGTGGCCCGCTGGCCGACCAGCACGGCCAGCCCGCAACAGCCGCAGAACAGGCCGAGGCCGGCGACCACCCAGGTGGCCACCCGGGCGCCGGAGCGACCGGAGCGCAGACCGAGGGCGAGTCCGACCAGCACCAGAGCCATCACCACGCCGACCACGGCGGACAGCACCGTGGAGCCGCGCAGCACCGACACCACCTCGTCGATCTCGCGCTGGCCGGCCCCGGTGGCGCTCGCCGCGGCACGGAACCGGGTCACCGTGCCGCCGACCACGGCCAGGCCGGCGATCGCGTACGCCACGGCGCCGACCGCCATCAGCAGCAGCAGCGCCGCCGCCGAGACGACCGCCCCCGGACGGCGGGGCGCGGCCTGAACGGGGTACGACACGACGAATCCCTCCGGTAGGCGTCGGCTTGCAACCTACTCGGAGGGATCGTCGGCGTCGCTCTTATCCGGGGAGTCAACTTCCGGGTGGCGGCTCCGGTTCGCGGCGCTCGCCGGACTCCGGCGGCTGGCCCGGAGTCGGCGGGTAGCCGGGCGCGGACGGGTAGCCGGGCGCGGACGGGTAACCGGGCGCCTGCGGCTGACCCGGCCAGGCGGCACCCGGGACCGGCGGCTCCCAGACCGGCTGGCGCGGCTTGCGGAAGAACTCGTTGGCCGCCGGCAGCGCCAGCAGGATCAGGGCCGCCAGCAGGGCGAGCAGGGCGACCACGCCGAGCAGCGTGCTCACCGGACCGAACCAGCCGGGCAGCGCGTCCGCCAGCCGGCGCTGGATCTCCTGCCCGCTCGGTACGTCACCGGTGGTGGAGCCGCCGCCCATCGTGCCGCCGAGCGTGTTGTTCACCAGGCTGCCGCCGGTGCAGCAGAGCAGGATCCCGCCCAGCACCCAGGTGGTGATCCGGGCACCGTTGCGGCCCCGGTTGTTCAACAGCGCGAGCACCACGAGCGCGACCGCGAGGAGCAGCGTCAACACCGCCCCGACGAGGCCGAACACCCAGGCGATGTCGGCCGCCTGCTCGACGGAGGTGCCCCGGTAGGCGTCCCGCAGGACCTCCCGGACCGTGCCGATGGTGGCGAGCGTCAGGATCAGGTTCACCACCTGGATGGCGGCGACGAGGATGAGCAGCCAGCTGGATACCGTCACCACGCCCGGGCGGGCGCGGGCCGGCGTTCCGGAGGCATCGACCATGATTCTCCTTCCCTGGGCAGCACGACCACGGTAACCAGGTCCGGCCGGGACGGCACGGCACGCGGGCCGGGATTCGCCGGGTGGTTCAGCGGGACGTCTCCCGCCGGCAGAGCCGCCGGTACTCGGCGGTCACCACCGCGAGCAGCAGGAGGTCCACGCCGAGCGCGAAGACCGCGCCGAACTGGTTGACCGTGAAGCTGAAGATCTGCCCGAACAGCAGGTCCACCAGGAGCGCGAGCTTGAACAGCCGGAAGGCGCGTACCTGGTTGCTGGGCAGCAGCAACGCGCCGCGGATGGCGAGCACCGCGGTGATCGCCGCGGAGATCGCCACCCCGAGCACCGCGCCCCACTCCCGCTGGTCGGGCAGTTGGCCGGTGATCGCCTCCTGGAGGACGTTGAGCACGACGACGAACGGCTCGCCGACCACGTAGAGGACCACGAGGGAGACCACCCACCGGTGCGTGGTCACCCAGATGAACGCCCGGCGGGCCCGGATGAACCAGGGCTGCCAGAACCGGGGGGCGGGTGGCTCGCGTCGGGGCACCGCGTCCAGCAGCCGGGCCACCGCCTCCTCGATGTCCGGGCCGCAGCCCCGGACCAGCCGCAGCACGGCGGCGCGGCGCCGCGCGGTGAGGCCGGTGCCGAGGCCCCCGACCACCGTGTACAGGGCGTTGGCCGTCCGCTCCGGCCCGGTGAGCCGGGTCCGGCCGCGGATCGCCTGGGTGATCACCACCAGCAGGGCGAACGCGCCGTAGATGATGCTGGCGGCCGGGGCGTAGAAGTAGTCGGTGCCGGCGGTGACGAACTTGCCGACCTCGTCGATGAAGAGGCCGAACCCCATCCCGCCGAGGATGGCGCCGATGACGCGTGCCGCGCTGCCGAGGAAGACCAGCGCGACACCGAGGCCGGCGGTCATCAGCAGCCCGCCCCAGAGCACGTGCGCGATGTGCAGCCCGCCGCCACCGAGCTGCGGGTACCCGGCCGCTTGGAGGAACGCCCGGGTGAGCAGCACGGTCACCACCCCGGAGAGGACGAACGCCTGGAGGTACGACGGCGCCTCCAGGACCCGGGGCGGCATCGACCGGCGGGACGGGCGACGTGCCATGATCCCGACGTTAGTAGCCGCGCCACTCCGTACGGGCGTACTCCAGCACCCTGGGCTGCAACAACGTGGAGGCGGGTACGTCCAGCCGGGCCCGGTCGGCGGGGAAGGTGGCCGCCGCGGCGAGCACCGCCGGGGTGAGGAAGCGCAGCGGCGGCGCGTCGGCGGGCAGCGCCAGCACCGGCGGGGCGGTGCCCGGCGCGGCGAGCACGTACCCCCAGTCGCCGAAGCTCGGCACGTCCACGTGGTACGGCACCGTGGCGTAGCCGGCCTCGCGGACCGAGTGCTCGATCGACCAGTACGACCGGGGCGCGAAGTACGGCGAGCCGGCCTGCACCACCAGCCGCCCGTCGGGGGCGAGGACCGAGCGGATCAGCGCGTAGAACTCGACGGTGTAGAGCTTGGCGGTGGCGGTCTCGTCCGGGTCGGGCAGGTCGGCGATCACCACGTCGAATCGTTCCGTGGCGGTCCGCAGCCAGCCGAACGCGTCCAGGTTGAGCACCCGCACCCGGGGATCGGCGAACGAGCGGTGGTTGAGCTCGCGCAACTGCTGCTCGGTCCTCGCCAGCCGCACCACGGCCGGGTCGAGGTCGACCAGGGTCACCCGGCGCACGTCCGGGTATTTCAGGATCTCCCGCAGCGCCAGCCCGTCCCCGGCGCCGAGCACCAGCACCTCGCCGCGCGGCCCGCGCATGGCCGGGTGCACCAGCGACTCGTGGTAGCGGTACTCGTCGACCGAGCTGAACTGGAGGTCGCCGTTGAGGAAGAGCCGCAGGTCGGTGTCCGCGTGGCCGATCTCCCGTACCGACCGGGTCAGCACGATCTCCTGGTAGCGGCTGCGTTCGGCGTGCACCACCGGATCCCGGTAGAGCTGCTGCCGCGCGGTCACCTCGAAGTCCTGCGCCGTCACCCAGGCGTACCCCAGGCAGAGGGCGACCACGACGCACCCGGCGCCGAGCGCGAGCCGGGCGCGGCCCCCCAGGTCGGCGCGGAAGACCGTGCCGACCAGCGCGAGGCCGGCGACCGCGTTCACCGCGCCCACCACCAGCGCGCCCTTGAGCTGCCCGAACACCGGCATCAGCAGGAACGGGAAGGCCAGGCCGCCGAGCAGCGCGCCCACGTAGTCGGCGGCGAACAGGTCGGCCACCGCGCTGCCGGCGGACTGCTCGCGGATGCGTTGCAGCAGCACCATCAGCAGCGGGATCTCCGCACCGATCAGCAGGCCGAGCACGAACGCGGTGCCGACCAGGGCCGGCCCGTACAGGTCGAGCCAGGCGAAGGCGGCGTAGAGGCCGAGCACGGAGAGGCCGCCGAGCAGGGCGAGGGTCAGTTCGATCGCGGCGAAGGCCGCCGCCGCGCGGGACTGCAACGGCTTCGCCACCAGCGCGCCGACGCCCATCGCGAAGACCATCACGCCGAGCACGATCGACGCCTGCCCGACCGCGTCGCCGATCAGGTAGCTGCCGAGCGCGACCAGCGCCAGCTCGTACACCAGGCCGCAGGCCGCGCAGACGAAGACGGCGAGCAGGACCGCCGCGCGGGCCGGCCGCCACCGCGGCCGCGCCGGCGCGTCGGTGGTCACGCCTGCTCCCGGGTACGCGGGGCCTCCGGGTCCGCCCCGGCGCGCTGCGCGGGCACGACTCCCGGGCGCTTGCGACCACTCCGGCTCGGCGCGTCGGGCACCGCGCCGCGACCCGGAGCAGTCGCCCGCCGGCGGCTCGCCACGCCCACGCCGATCAGCAGCGCGGCGAACAGGAGCAGCCCGACGGCGGCGAGCAGGGTGCCCCAGCGGTCCCGCAGCAGGTCGCTGCCGGCGTCCGGCAGCGGGGAGGGGCTGGCCGGCCCCGGGGCCGGGGTGGCGACGACCGCCTCGACCAGCTCCGCCTCGACGGCGAGCAGCGGCAGCATGACGGCCGCCCGGGTGGCCGCCCAGCCGGGATCGTCGATGAACACCTCGTCGGTGAGCCCGAGCCGGTCCAGGCCGCTGCGCATCCGAACCAGCGCGGCGGAGTCGATGTCCGGGGAGCCGGTCACCTCGACCTGGGCCGTGTCGTTGCTCTCGCTGCTCTCCGAGACGTAGCGGATGGTGGCGGTCACCTGCACCCACCGCGGGCAGCTCGGGTTCTCCTCGACCCGCACCCCGTCGCCGAGGTTGGAGCCGGCGCTGATCACGTCGTCGCCGTACGACCAGTAGTCCTTGAGCACCCAGCCGTAGCAGAGGCCCTGGCTGGCGGTGGAACTCCGGAGGATCGCCACGGTGTCGGCCCGCTCGTCGGCAGCCGGTGCCGGCACGTCGGTGCTTCCGTCGTTGTTGAGCACGCCCGCGATGACGCAGCCGAGCACGACCAGGCCGGTGGTCAGCCAGAAGACCCAGATGGCGGCCTTGTGCTTCGTCGCCGGTGGCTTCGCGGCGGCCATCAGCTGATCGCGGCGGCGATGATCGCGCCGGTGGCCAGGTGGACCACGGCGGAGACCCAGACGGCGGGGTGCGGCTCCGGGTCGACCAGGATCTCCCCGAGCCGGCCCGGGGTGGCCATGTCCAGCAGCAGGAACGCCGCCGCCATGATGACCAGCCCGAGGATGCCGTACGCGGCCGCGCCGACCAGGCCGAGGACGAAGTCGTCCGCGCTGGCGACGATGGCGGCGACCACGATGGTGCCGACGCCGGCCAGGTTCGAGGCGAGCAGCAGCGCCGCGTTGCGGTTGCGGTTGACCCAGATCAGCTCGTGGAGCTTGCCGGGGGTGGCGACGTCGACCAGGACGTAGCCGACGGCCATCAGGACGACACCGACCACGCCGTAGGCGAGCGTGACCAGCAGATCGGTGACCAGCGTCTGCACAGGGACTCCAGGGTTCTCAGGTGGGAGGGGTCAGCTCACTTGCCGGCGCCGGGTCCGCCACCGCGGACCGTGCTGCCCCGGCCCCAGCCCCAGTGGTTGCCCACCCGGGAGTGGTAGCGGGGATACGCGGTGCCCAGCCGCTCCAGCAGGATCACCGAGCCGGCGGCGATCGGCAGGATCACCACCGAGTCGTCGTCGTAGCGCAGGTAGACGCCGCTGCCGTCGACGTACTGGTCGGCCGGCTGCCAGGCGTCGGTGACGTCCTTGGCCACCTGACTGGGGGTCTGGTTCGAGGTGTACGCGATCGCGTCGCTGCCGATGTCCCGGCCGGCGGCGCGGGTGTAGCGGTCCTCGACGTAGCCCCGGGGCGAGAAGTTGCCGTAGAAGATGGCGAAGGCGGCGACCAGCGCGCCGATGACGGCGAACGCCACGCCCACCACGAACCACCGTCGGTACGTCACCGTGCCACCACCGTCTCGGTCAGGACCAGCTCGTTGGTCTGGGGATACGCGTGCCAGGTGCGCCAGGCCACCGAGCCGTCCGGCGGGTCGGGGCGTACGGAGAGCGCGGTGACCGCGTCGACGTCCCCGGGGAAGACGCCGACCAGCGCGTACGGGTCGTCGGCCAGTTCGGCGCGGAGCGCGGCGACCCGGGTGCGCAGGCCGTCCCCGGCGGGCCGGAGCACCGTGGCGGTGAACCGGTAGCCGGCGCTCTCGTCGTGCAGGGTGTCGGGCAGGTGCGGCACGCGCCCGGGCAGGCAGGCGACGGTCTCGGTCAGGTCGCCGCAGACCACCTGGTGCGAGGCGCCGAGCAGGCGCAGCCGCAGCCGCAGGCCGCCCGGGAGGGTCAGCTCGCGGACGTGCAGGGCCGGGCGATCCGGGCCGCCCAGGCTGAGGCTCAGGTCGGCGGCGCGGGTGTCGACGTACGGGGCGACCAGGTCGACCAGCACGTTCAGGCCACCGTCTCGGGGCCGCCCTGCGGGTAGATCATCACCTCGGCGCGGTGCAGTTGCTCGCCGAGGTTCACCTCCCAGCCGGCCTCGCCGTACGCCTCGAAGGAGAGCCTGGCCCCGCCCGGGGCCTGGTAGTCGTGGTAGCGCATGGTGCCGCGCGGGTCGAGGCCGGTGCCCTCGGTGGCGGTGTACTTCGCCTGGCCGGACTCGTCCCACTGGTAGCGGCGGCCGGCGATCTCCAGCGTCGGGGCGCCGGGGGTGACGGTGGCGGACGGCTCGCCGGTCCAGAGCACCAGCTCCAGGTCCGGGTCCTCCTCGACGGAGAGCCAGCGCTTCACCCCACCGGCGTCGTCGAGCAGGTGCTCGGCCCAGCTCCAGCCGCCCTCGACCAGGTGCACCGAGCCGCGCACGGTGTAGGACACCTGGCGGATCTCCACGATGTCGCCCGGCTTGAGCGTGCGGGGGTCGCCGCGCAGCGCGTCGGCGTCCCGGTCGCGGAACGGGTCACCAGGGGTCTGCGGTCGTGCCTTGGACCGGGCCCTGGTCAGCGCCACCACGGCGATCACGACCCCGGCCACCCCGAGCAGGCATCCCGCTCCCGCCACCAGGTACGCCAACGTTCCGTCCACGACCCCGCCTCCCCACGTGCGTCGGCGGAGACGGTAACAACCCGGCGCACGCGTGCCGAAGCCCCGCTCACTGAGTGAGTGAACAGTTACATCAGGTCCCGGCCAGGCGTTCGGTGGCGTACTCGCGCAGGGTGGCGCGGCCCATCACGCAGCCGCTGAACGTGGTGAACTCGCCGTCGTCGTGGCGCAGCCGCTCCCAGGCCGCCCGGCCGGCGGCCCGGTCGACGGTGTCCAGCAGCGCGGCCGCGTACGCCTTGCCGGCGGGCGATCCGTGCGTGAGCAGCCAGTCGACCTTCTTCCGGGCCTCCGCCGGATGCTCCTGGAGGACCCGCTCCACATAGCGGTACGCGTCCGTGGCCGGCAGGATCTGCGACGCGATTCCCACCCCGCCGAACGCGAGCGTGTCCGCCCCCGCGAGCTCCCGGACGGCCGCCTCCAACTCCCGGTCCTTCTTCCCGATCCCCAACATGCCTCCCTACTGCCCGCCGCCATGCCATCCGACCCTGTTGATCATGAAGTTGTCGCCCGCCGCACGGCGTGTCGTGACAACAACTTCATGATCGACGGAAACGGCCGGGGTCCCGCGTGGTGCGGGACCCCGGCCGGGTCGGTCAGGCGGGGGTGACCGTCAGGGCGTCCCTGGTGTCGGCCAGGTCGACCTTGACCGTGTCGCCGTCGCGGATCTGGCCGGCCAGCAGCGCCTTGGCGAGCTGGTCGCCGATCGCCGACTGGACCAGCCGGCGCAGCGGACGCGCCCCGTAGATCGGGTCGTACCCGTGCTCGGCGAGCCACAGGCGGGCGGCGTCGGTGATCGCCAGGCCGAGCCGGCGGTCGGCCAGCCGGCGGCGCATCCGGTCCAGCTGGATGTCGACGATGGCCCGCAGATCCTCGCCCTGGAGGGCGGCGAACACCACGATGTCGTCGAGCCGGTTGAGGAACTCCGGCTTGAAGTGCGACCGGACCACCGCGAGGACCCCCTCCCGGCGCTCGTCCTCGGTCAGCGTCAGGTCGCTGATCACCGACGACCCGAGGTTCGAGGTGAGGATCAGGATCGCGTTGCGGAAGTCCACCGTGCGGCCCTGGCCGTCGGTGAGCCGGCCGTCGTCGAGCACCTGGAGCAGCACGTCGAAGACGTCCGGGTGGGCCTTCTCCACCTCGTCCAGCAGGATCACCGAGTACGGCCGGCGACGCACCGCCTCGGTGAGCTGGCCGCCCTCCTCGTAGCCGACGTAGCCGGGCGGGGCGCCGACCAGGCGGGCGACGGAGTGCTTCTCGCCGTACTCGCTCATGTCGATGCGGACCATGGCCCGCTCGTCGTCGAAGAGGAACTCGGCGAGCGCCTTGGCCAGCTCGGTCTTGCCGACGCCGGTCGGCCCGAGGAAGAGGAAGCTGCCGGTCGGGCGATCGGGGTCGGCGACGCCGGCCCGGGCGCGGCGGACCGCGTCGGAAACCGCGGCGACCGCCTCGGCCTGGCCGACCACACGCTCGCGCAGCGACTCCTCCATCCGGAGCAGCTTGGCGGTCTCGCCCTCGAGCAGCCGGCCGGCGGGGATGCCGGTCCAGGAGGCGACCACGGCGGCGATGTCGTCCGCGCCGACCTCCTCCTTGAGCATCGCGCCGTCGGCCTGGAGCCGGGCCAACTCCTCCTCGGCCCGCTTCAGCTCGGCCTTGAGCGCCGGGATCCGGCCGTACCGCAGCTCGGCGGCACGCTCCAGCTCGCCGTCGCGCTCGGCCCGCTCGGCCTCGCCGCCGAGCCGCTCCAGCTCCTCCTTCGCGGTGGAGAGCTTGGTGATGTGGCTCTTCTCCAGCTGCCAGCGCTCGGAGAGCGCCGTGAGCTGCTCCCGCTTGTCGGCCAGCTCCTTGCGCAGCCGCTCCAGCCGCTCGGCGGAGGCGGCGTCGGGCTCCTTGGCCAGCGCCATCTCCTCGATCTCGAGCCGGCGCACCGCCCGCTCGATCTCGTCGACCTCGACCGGACGGGAGTCGATCTCCATCCGCAACCGGGACGCGGACTCGTCGACCAGGTCGATCGCCTTGTCCGGCAGGAACCGGTCGGTGATGTAGCGGTCCGACAGGGAGGCGGCGGCGACCAGCGCGGCGTCGGTGATCCGTACGCCGTGGTGCACCTCGTAGCGCTCCTTGAGGCCGCGCAGGATGCCGATCGTGTCCTCGATGGTCGGCTCGCCGACCAGCACCGGCTGGAAGCGGCGCTCCAGCGCCGGGTCCTTCTCGATGTGCTCGCGGTACTCGTCCAGCGTGGTGGCGCCGACCATCCGCAGCTCGCCGCGGGCCAGCATCGGCTTGAGCATGTTGCCGGCGTCCATCGAGCCCTCACCCTTGCCGGCGCCTACGACGGTGTGCAGCTCGTCGAGGAAGGTGATGACCTGGCCGTTGGAGTTCTTGATCTCCTCCAGCACGGACTTCAACCGCTCCTCGAACTGGCCGCGGTACTGCGCGCCGGCCACCATCGCGCCCAGGTCGAGCGAGACCAGCTTCTTGTCCCGCAGCGACTCGGGGACGTCACCGGCGACGATGCGCTGGGCGAGGCCCTCGACGATGGCGGTCTTGCCGACGCCGGGCTCACCGATCAGCACCGGGTTGTTCTTGGTACGCCGCGACAGCACCTGGATCACCCGGCGGATCTCCGAGTCCCGGCCGATGACCGGGTCGATCTTCCCCTCGCGGGCGCTGGCGGTCAGGTCCACGCCGTACTTGGCCAGGGCCTGGTAGGTCTGCTCCGGGTCGGCGGTGGTGACCCGCCGGTCCCCACCGCGGACGGTCGGGAAGGCGGCGACCAGGTTCTCCTCGGTGGCCCCGGAGTTCTTCAGCGCGACGGAGACCGCGCCACCCACCCGGGCCAGGCCGGCGAGCAGGTGCTCGGTGGAGGTGTACTCGTCGCCCAGCGGCCGGGCGATCTGCTCGGCGGCGCCGATGGCGTTGACGAACTCGCGGGCCAGGGTCGGCTCGGCGATGCTGGAGCCGTGCGCGGCGGGCAGCGCGTCGACCGAGCGCTGGGCGACCCGGCGCAGCTCGGCGGGGTCGGCCCCGACGGCGCGCAGCAGGCCGGCGGCGGTCGAGCCCTCCGTGTCCAGCAGCGACAGCAGCAGGTGCCAGGGCTCCACGGTGGCGTGACCGCGCTGGTTCGCCAGCGCGACGGCACCGGTGATGGTCTCGCGGCTCTTGGTGGTGAGGCGTTCCGTGTTCATGGGCTCCCCTGGATCGGCGTGTCCACTGGGAAGGACACAACCAGAGTTGAGTCTATTCCGCTCAACTCCGAAGGTGTGACCCCCATCACTACCCCGCCAGGTGGAGTGAGGCAGGGCCATGATCCTTGACGGCCAGGCTGCATTCTTCTCGGCGTGTCGAGTCGCTGAGCTGCCAACGATCACGGCTGGGGCTCGGCGGCCGGTCGTCAGTCCCGGGTCAGGGTCAGCCTGATCCAGCGGCGGTTGCCGACCGGGCCGATGTTCAGCACGATCTCGTCCGGTGCCCGGGCCAACAGCGTCCCGTCGCCGAGCAGTTGCAGGTAGTGCTCGGGCCCGACCGGCCAGTCCACCCGCGCGTACCGGCCGTCGACCACGATGCCCACCCCGTCCGGGCCGGTCACCGCCACCCGGCCGTCGCCAACCGGCACCGCCGACACGATCCGGTCCGGGTGGCCGTCCGCCCGTACCGTCTCCCACCCGCCCCGCCACCGCCAGAGCGCCGGGAAGCCCCGCCGGTCAGGTCGCTCCCCGACCAGCCACGGCTCGCCGTCAGGCGCACGCATCGCACGGACCACACCCACCGCGCCGTCCGGCGCCGGCACCGGCGTCCGCTCCCAGCTCCGCCCTTGGTCGGCCGAGACCGCAGCGTATGGGCGGCCGGCGTCGTCCGCACCGGCCGCCACCAGCAGGTCACGGGCCTCGACCGCGCTCTGCACCCGGGGCAGTCCGGGCTGCACCGGCAGCGGCCGGAGCCGCCGGCCGTCCCACCGGGTCACCCGCCCGCCGCCGTCGTCGGTCACCTGGAACCGGCCGTCCGGCCCGGTCAGCCCGGGCGGCGGCGCGATTCCCGGGTAGTGGGTGAAGGTGGCGCCGCCGTCGGTCGAGGCGTACCAGCCGAAGGGCTCGGCACCGAGCACCAGCAGGCCGTTCGGGGCGTACAACTGCTGGTTCTCGGCCACCGGGCGGGGATGCGGCAGCGCGCGCCAGGAGCGGCCACCGTCCCGGGTGGCGAAGAGCAGCGCCGGGCAGTCCCGGCCGGGCGGCCGGCCGTCGCAGATGGCGAAGAGCGCGTACGCGTGCTCGGCGTCGACGAACTCGACGTGCGGCAGGCCGTACCCCTCAGCGACGGCGACCCCGACGTGGCGTACCTCGTCGACGTCGGCGACCGGCCGCGGCGCCGGCGTGCTGACCGCCGGCCGGGGCGACGCGGACCTCCGGTCCGGCGGCGGCCGGCGGACGTCCCCGATCGAGCAGCCGGCCAGCAGTGGCAGGAGCAGCAGGATGATGACCTTGTGGCTCGCGGGCCGGCCCATTCACGCCTCCATCGACCCAAGGGTACGACCGGTCACTCGTCGGTGCGGGGCCGCCGGCTCTCCACCACGATCCGGACCCACTGCGGCTCGTCGCCCCGGCCGATGAGCAGGTCCTCCGGCCCGCGCGCGAGCAGCGCCCCGTCGGCGAGGAGGGTGAGGCGCTGGTCGCCCTGCAGCGGCCACGACTTTTCCCACAGGTCGCCGTTCCCGTCGGCGACCACCACCGCGCCGCCCTCCCGGCCGCTGACCGCGAGCCGGCTCTCCCCGAAGGGCACCATCGACGTGTAGGGCCCGGGATCGCGCGGCGGCACGATCGGTCGCCACTCCCCGTCGTAGTGCCAGAGCGCCGGAAAGCGGCCCGGCTCTGCCCGTTCGCCGATCAGCCACACGTCGCCGGCCGGCGAGGCCGCCACCCGCAGCGTCGCAACCGGGCCCTCCAGGGTGACCAGCCGCGGCCGCTGCCAGGTCAGGCCCCCGTCGAAGGACACGGCCAGCAGCGGGCGGCCGGCGGCCACCCTGGTCACCACCACCAGTCCGTCCGCGCCGTGGACGCTCGTCGGACGGGTCACCGGCGACGGGGTCGGCAGGGGACGCCAGGTGCCGCGCTGCCAGCGGACCAACTCACCGGTGCGCTCGTCGACCTTCACGGGTGCACGCAACGCGTCCAGCACCCCCGGCCGGGCCGGTCCGGCATCCCGCCGGAAGCTGGTTCCCTGGTCGAGGGAGTAGTACCAGCCGTCCCCGACCACCCGAAGGGCGGGCACGTCGGCGATCACCTCCAGCCGCTGCCCGGACGCGAGCGGGCGGGGATGCGGGACCCGGTGCCAGGTCCGCCCGCCGTCGTCGGTGGCGTAGAGGCGGGCCGGGCAGTCCGACGAGGGTGGCTGCCCGGCACAGGAGGCGAAGAGGGCGTATCCGTGGTCGGCGTCGCCGAACTCGACGTAGGGCCGGTCGTACCAGCGCGGGACGCCGACCTCGACGCGGCGCACCTCGGTGCCCGCCGCACGGGACGGCGTCGGCACCACTACCTGAGCGGGCGGGGGGCCGCTGCCGCCGACCGCCGTGCAGCCGTTGAGCAGGAACACCGCGGCCAGCAGGGTTGATCTTCGGCGCATCGGCCCTCCAGCGCAGGGTAGCCTCACCTGGGTGCGTGTACGTGTCGAACAGACTGCCCTACCGGGAATCGGCGTACGTCACGATCTGGTGACGGAATCCGGCCGCCGGATCGGCGTGGTCTCCCACCGCAATGGCCGCCGGGACCTGGTCCTCTACGACCCGGACGATCCCGACTCCTGTCAGGCGGACATACCGCTGACCGACGACGAGGCGGAGGCGCTGGCCGACATCCTCGGCGCGTCGCTGATGCTCGGCCAGCTCTCCGGGCTGCGCGAGCAGGCCGCCGGGCTGCTCACCGAGCAGATCGCCATCCCGGCCGGCTCCAAGTACGTCACCAGGCGGCTGGGCGACACCAAGGCGCGGACCCGCACCGGCGCGTCGATCGTCGCCGTGCTCCGGGACGGCGAGGTGATCGTCTCGCCGGATCCCACCTTCCGCTTCGCCGCCGGTGACGTGGTGGTCGTGGTCGGCACCCGCCAGGGGCTCGACGGGGTGACCGCGATTCTCGCCGAGACCCCGGACGGCTGAGGCGCGGATGCACGAAACCACAAGTCTGCTCGTCGAGGTCGGCGCGCTCCTGCTCCTGCTCGGTCTGCTCGGCCGGCTCAGCCGTCGCGTCGGCGTCTCGCCCATCCCTCTCTATCTGCTCGCCGGACTCGCCTTCGGCCACGGCGGCCTGCTGCCGCTGAACGCCAGCGAGGAGTTCTTCGCGGTCGGCGCGGAGATCGGCGTGATCCTGCTGCTGGTCATGCTCGGCCTGGAATACAGCGCCAACGAGCTGGTGGGCAACCTCCGCTCGGCAGCCCCGGCCGGCCTGATCGACGCGGTGCTCAACGCGCTGCCCGGCTTCGCCTTCGCCCTGCTGCTCGGCTGGGGCTGGGTGGCCGCCGTGGTGCTCGCCGGCGTCACCTGGGTCTCCTCCTCCGGCGTGATCGCCAAGGTGCTCGGCGACCTCGGCCGGGTCGGTAACCGGGAGACCCCGGTGATCCTTTCCGTGCTGGTCATCGAGGACCTCGCGATGGCCCTCTACCTGCCGCTGCTCACCGCGCTGCTCGCCGGGGTCGGCCTGGTCAAGGGCGGCATCGCGCTCGCCGTCGCGGTGCTCACCGTGGTCGTCGTACTGGCCGTCGCCATCCGGTACGGGAACCTGATCTCCGCGGCGCTGTCGGCGAAGGACCCGGAGGCGCTGCTGCTCGGGGTGCTCGGCCTGACGCTGCTGGTCGCGGGCATCGCCGCCAAGCTGCAGGTCTCGGCCGCAGTCGGGGCGTTCCTGGTCGGCATCGCCCTCTCCGGGCCGGTGGCGCACCACGCGACCGAGCTGCTCTCCCCGCTGCGGGACCTGTTCGCCGCGGTCTTCTTCGTGTTCTTCGGGCTGGTCACCGACCCGATGGACATGCCACCCGTGCTGCTGCCGGCGCTGCTGCTGGCCGTGGTCACCATGGGGACGAAGCTGCTCACCGGCTGGCTGGCCGCCCGCCGGGCCGGCATCGCCGAGCCGGGCCGCTGGCGGGCCGGCTTCGCGCTCACCCCGCGCGGCGAGTTCTCCATCGTCATCGCGGGACTCGCGGTCGCCGCCGCGTACCCGGTCGAGCCGAAGCTGGCCGCGCTCGCCACGGCGTACGTGCTGATCACCGTGGTGACCGGGCCGATGCTGGCCCGACTGCCCGATCTGCCCTGGTTCAAGCGCTGGCTGCGCCGGCGCAGCGCCGCCCGGCGACCCGTGCCCGCGGGAGTGGCGGACTGACCCCGGCCGGGCCGGGTCGACCGTACGGTGGACCCGGCCCGGCCATCGGTCGCGGAATTGATTCCGGGAAGGTCTACCGCTGACCTGCACAAGCGCGTTACCGTGTCGCCCCAGCAGCCAGGGTCCGCGGGTGGCCAGCGCCTCCCGCCAGCGGTAGCGGAAGGTTGGCCGGTGAGCGTGCAGGAAGAGACGTTCCACGGCTTCGCCAACCCCGTCGACCCGTCGCCGGCGGAGCTACGGGCGTGGGCGTACCACCCGGACTCCGTACCGCTGACCTCGATGCCGCCGGACTGGGACCTGCTGGTCGCCGGTGACCACCTGGTGCAGACGCTCTTCGAACTGGCCATGGACCAGGCCTGCCCGGCCCGCCGGTTCGCCCTGCACTGCCTCTACATCTACGCGGCCGACGGCATCCGGACGAACTTCCGGGCCCACCCGAAGCGCCGCTTCCGCAAACTGGTCGAGCAGGCCGAGCGGGCCGGCGACGAGCTGATGCGCAACTGGGCGCACAACAGCCGGGTGCTGCTCGCCCGACCGGACCTCTTCGTCTACCGGGACTGGTGCGAGGGCGGCCTGGTCCGCGAGAACCGCCGCCTCTGATCCGTGACGATGGGGCGGGGCGCACCCCCCCGGTGCGCCCCGCCCGTCGAGCACCCCGCTACGGGTGCACGACCAGGTTCCCCCCGTCGATCGCGGTGGTCGGCTCCGCGGTGAGCGGGGCATCGGGCTGGGTGTCGTACACGACCGTCCCGGTCGCGACCTCCCACACCTTCACCCGTACCCGGTCGGGGCCACCGACCACCTCGCCGTCGACCACGCTCACCAGGAACGCGTATCCGCTACGCCCACCGAGCGTTCCGGTGCCCTGGTACGCGGCCCGGCCCGGTCCGACGGTCAGCCAGTCGTAGCTGGTGCTGTGCAGGTCCAGCCCGCTGGCCCGGACCGACAGCTGGGTCTCCCCGCTCGGCGTGGTGGCGTCCTTCTCGTAGCGGGCGACGAAGCCGAGGGAGGTCTTCTCGCCGCCCACCGTCAGCCGGACCCCGCCGGTGACGAAGCCGCCGTTCGGGTCGTACACGACGACGTAGGCGTCGGCATCTCCCACGGTGCCCACGCTCCCGCTGCCGCCCTCGTCGTCGGTGACCGTGAGTTGGATCGGATACACGCCGGGCGCGGTGAACGTCCGGGTGGCCGCCACCGTCCCGGAGCCGTCCTGCTCGACGACCGTGCCCGGCACCGCGACGCCGTCCACGACCCACTGCGCCGTGTGGGTGTCGTTCCGCCCGGCGTCGGTAAACGACCCGGCCAGCCGCACCTCCGTGCCGACCGGCACGACCAGGCCCGACGTGGGCGCGTCGATGCGTACCCGCGGCGCGGCGTTGAGCACGACGACCCGCACGGTCGCGCTGTCGCTACCGCCGCGTCCGTCGTCCGCGCGCACCGTGATGGTCCGCTCGCCGTCCTCGGCGTAGGTGTGGTCCAGGACGAATCGGCCGTCCTGCACCGGTACCGGCCGGACCTCGGTACCGTCGCCGTAGTCCACGGTCACCGTGACGTCGTCGCCGTCCGGGTCGCTGACCGCGCCCGGGATGGACAGCGGCTCACCCTCGGCCGGCGTGGCGGCCCAGGGCATCCACTCCAGGTGGGGAGCCTCGTTGCGGGCCCGGACGGTCACCGTGAAGGTCGCCGTGCCGGCGCCGCCGTCGTCGTCCCGGGCGGTCACCGTGACCGGGTACGTGCCGGCTGCGGCGTAGCCGTGCGAGAGGGCGAAGGTACGGCCGGCACCGAGCGGCAGCGGTTGTGCGCCGGTGCCGTCGCCGTAGTCCACCGTCGCGGTAACGCTGTCCACCGGGCTCGGGTCGGTGACCGAGCCAGCCCGGGTCAGGGTGTCGCCCGGCTCCAGGGTCACGCCCGGCCCGGCCGACACGGTCGGCGCGACGTTCGCCACGGTGAACGGCGCGGGAGCGAAGCCCACCTCGCCCTTGCTGTCCGTCACGATCACGGCCGCGGTGTCCGAGAAGTTGTCGGTGTACGTCCACGTCGCCGTGACCGTCCCGCTGCCACCGCTCTCCACCACCTTGGCGGGGACCGGTCCGGGCATCGGCTGGCGGGGCCAGACCACCTGGGCGGTGTGGGTGTCGGTGGTGTCCGCGTCGGTGAACGGCACCGTGAGGACGACCTCGGAGCCCTCCGGCACGGTCACCGGGGCCGGCGCCGTGACGACCGGCCGGGCGTTGGCCGCGATCCCGTTGCCGTCGACCGCCACGGTCAGCGTGGTCACGTCGGTGGTGATCTTCACCGTGCCGGTCCGCGTGCCCAGGGCGGTCGGCGTGAACGTCACCTCCACCGGGCACGACGCTCCGGGGGCCAGGGAGGCCGGGCAGGTGGTCGACGCGGCGAAGTCGCCGGTCGCCGACACCCCGGTCACCCGCAGCGGCACGTCGAGCCGGTTGGTCAGAGTGACCGCCGACGGGTAGCTGGTCGAGCCCAGCCGCTGGTCCCAGAACTTCAACGCGGTCTTGTCGAACAGCTGGACCACCTGCGTGGTGGCCGTCGCGGCGTCGTTGTCGCGGTGCAGGTCCGGCACCGGGCGGGACCAGGCCTGCGCCTTCGCGGTCAGCGTGCCGCCCGGCTCGGCCGTGACCGTCCCGCGCACCGTGACCTGGACCGACTCGCCCTTGGCGAGCTCGGGCAGGACCACCGAACGCAGCGCCGCGTCGGCGTCACAGGACTCGCCGGTGCTCACGGTGCAGCCGGTGATCGAGACCCCGTCGGGCAGGAGCGTCTCCAGGTGTACGGCGGTGGCGGTGTTCGGGCCGGCGTTGGTCACCGTGGTCGTCCAGGTGACCGGGGCGCCCGGGACCGTGGTGGCCGCCGAGACGGTCTGCTTGACGTCGAGGTCGGCGGTCGCCGTCACCGGAGTCAGCAGCAGGGTCCGAGCCACCCGCAGCACCGTCTTCGGGTCACCGGGCTTGCGGGTGGTCACCGATCCGTTCACCAGGATCTGTCCGCGCTCGTTGACATCGACGGCCGAGGTCAAACCCACGCAGGGCGAGCTGTAGACCTCCTCGCCCTCGCCCTGGCAGGCGCCGCCGGCCAGGCTGGCCAGCTCGTACTTGACGCCGTCCTGCCAGAGCACCGCCCGGCCGGTCGAGTCCCACGACAGGGTCTGCCCGGTGCCGACCACCAGGCCGGACTCGTTCACCGCGTACGCGATGCCGCGCCCCAGGTCCGTGGTCTTCCCGTCCCGGGAGACGAAGGCGTTCTTCTGGTCGAAGACCTCCAGGGTGCAGAACTCCCCGACCACCGTGCCGTTGTCGGCGATGTCGTGCGCCCGGCTGCCGTTGGCCCCGCCGCAGGTCTCCGGGACGGCGACGGGGGTGACCTCGCCGTCGGCCCAGGCCGCCGCCCGCCAGCCGTCCGGCACGTACTCGTGCCCGACCACCGCACCGGAGCCGTTGATGCCGGCGCGGGTGGGCGCGGACTCGAAGTAGAGGTCCTGGGTGGCGTCCGTACGCTCGCCCGACGCGTTCCAGCGGACCGCCCACCACCGGTAGTCCCAGTCCGGGTCCTGCTCCATCGAGTGTCCGATGATCTCGCCGTCGTCGTTGATGCCGTACGCGCTGGCGAAGCCGCCGCCGACCGCGTCGGGCATGCTGGGCAGGGCCGTCATCCTGCCGTCCGCCCAGCGGAAGGCGTGCCAGCCGTCCTTGTGGTCGCTGCCGTGGTTGACCTCCTCGCTGGTCCCCACCACGACACCCGCGTTGTTGATGTCACCGGCGAAGCTCACGCACTGCCCGTCCGCGCCCGTGCTGGTGGTGCACGGCAGGGTGCCGAGGTTGCGCATCGTCCCGTCCTCCCAGAGGAAGGCGCGGGCGGTCTTGCTGCCGTCCCGGCGGACCACGATGGTGCGGCCGACGACCTGGCCCTTGTCGTTGAGCGCGACGCCCTCGACCGCGTCCTGCGGGTCCGGGGAGAGGCTGCCCAGGTCGGTGATGGCGTAGGTCAGGAACTTCGCCACCACCACGTGGTCCCGGTCCATCTTCAGCTTCAGGTCCCGGGTCACGCCCGCGGGTTTGCCGTCCACCGTCCAGCCTTGGAGCAGGAAACCGGGCTTCGGCGTGGCGTGCAGGGTCACCTCCGTACCAGCCGGGTACTCGTCCTGCTGCGGGTCCACGGTCACCTGACCACCGGGCCCCGCCTCCGCGGACAGCGTGTAGGAACCGGTGTCGACCGGCTTGACCTCGACGGCGGTACGACCCACCCGGGTGCCCTGGTCGGACCTGGCCAGCACCACGATCGAGTGCGGGCCGGCGGCCAGCACGGTCTGCGAGGCGTACACGCCGTCACCGGCGGCGCCGTCGTCGTGGGTGCCGTCGTCGTGCAGGGTCAGCTCGGCGCGGTCGCCGCGCTCACCGAGCACCACCGCCTTGACGTCCGCCCCCGGCACGGCCTTGCCGTCGTTGTCGAGTCGGGCGGACACCCGTACGGTGCCGTCCGGGGCGACCTGCGCCGCCGTCACCTCGACGGTGAGCGGGTTGCCGGCGATCCAGGCGCTCAGCGGCACCCGCACCTCGCCGCTGCCCGTGTTCCTCAGCCGGAGCGTCCAGCGACCGGCGGCGGGATCGTCGACGACGAGCCCACGGAAGGGCTGGTCGGCGTCGGCCGCGGCCGGAGAGCTGCCGCGCTCGGCCCCGGACGGGTCGAGCAGGGTGAGACCGACGGTCGGCGGGGCCATGGTGACCACCCCGGCCTGCTCCCCGGCCGGTACGTCCAGCGGCACGTCCACGGTCGCGCCGGGCGCGACGGTCGGCGACGCGGCCCCGATGCCCTGCGGTGCCACGATGGGTGCCTGCTCGTCACCCGGGGCGAGGGTGGTGGCGCCGTTCCGCCGCGGGTCGGTGGCGAGCCGGGGCAGCACGTACGCGTCGAAGTCCGACTGCGTCTCGGTCATCTCCGTGTGCATGGTGTCGCTCTCGGGCACGTCGTCGTAGACGTAGCGGGCGCTGGCCCGGGGCACGACGATGTCGCCGGTCCCGGCGTAGTAGCAGGGCACGATCTGCCCGACGCCGACCATGTTGGAGAAGGTCACCCCGCGCCGGTCGACGATGTTCGGGTTGAACGACAGCGCGTTGTACGCCGTGCTGAGCTGCTGGGTGGCCGGCATCAGCGGCGCCTCCTGGCCGAACAGGGCCGCGTCGTCCAGGATCAGGTCGGCGCAGGGCGAGCCCATGTTGGGCGTACCCATCATGATCAGCCGGTTGACCACCGGCCGGGAGTCGGTCTGCTCCGGCATCAGCTCCTGCACGTACCAGCGGGAGATCAGCCCACCCATCGAGTGCGCGACGATGTCGACGTGCCAGGCGTCGGTACGGTTCCGGACGCCCTCGATGTACATCGCCTCCTGCTGCGCGTTCTCGGAGATCGTGTTCGTCCGCTCGAACGGCTTGTCCAGCGAACCGGTGTTGAGGACACCCTCGGACTGCCCGTCGCCGACCGCCCAGCCCTTCAGCAAAGGGTGCCCGGAGCTGAGAATCGGCTGGTACTTGCCCCAGGAGGAGGCCGCGTTGCTCTTGTAGCCGTGGACCAGGATCACCGGCCGCGGCTTCACCAGCAGCGACACCTCCCGGGCGTCGCGGACCCGCTCGGAGGTGCGCAGCCGGACGATCAACCGACGCGGGTCGGGGTGGGCGGTGCCGTCCCTGTTCCACGCCAGGCCCACGGTGTCCCAGCGGAACTGGCGGGCCAGGCTCTCCCCCGGGTCGAGGACCTCCAGCCGCTTGCCGTTCTCCACCACCTCGCCGGTCTCGGCGTCGACGAGCTCGATGATGGTGATGCTGGCCAGCTCGCTGCGGTTGGTGACCCGTACGGTCACCCGGACCGTGTTGCCGTCGGTGGTGCCGTTCCTGGTGGCGTCCACCCACGTCCCGGTCGGGTACTCCTGGTGTTCGACGCGGACGCTGTCCAGCACCGGCCCCTCGCCGAGGGTCATGAGGAACGCGTGCTGGTCGAAGTCGCCGTTGCGGCGGCCGTAGCCGCTGATCTGCCCGGCGTCGTTGATGCCGGTGGCCGCCACCAGCTCCCAGTCGCTCCCGTCCGGCAGCAGGGTGTTGAGGTCGGTGACCGCACCGTCCTGGAACAGCGCCGCGTGGTCGAACTGGGAGTTCAGGATCCGGATCGATCCGACGCCGGCACCGGCCTCGTTGATCGCGGCGACCTCACCCCCGTAGCTGGTCCGGTAGAGGGCCGGAGTGCCGTCGGCCTGCCAGATGACCGGCTGGTGTCCGCCGCTGCCAGGTTCGCCACCCCAGCCGGCGACCTGCCCGGCGTTGTTGACGTCGAAGGCCTGCGAGCGCCCGCCGAGCGGGGAACCGAGGCCGTCCCTGGTGGAGATGGGCTCGCCGGGCTTCGTCCGGAAGGCGCGGGGGGACAGCACGTCCGGCGCCGGGTCGGTGTCGGAGACGCCGACGACCACGCCGGCGTCGTTGACGCCGTCGGCGTGGGTCTGCCCGCCGCCGAGGCTGCCCAGGCGCAGGACCTTGCCCTGCGGGTCCCGGACCCAGTCCCCGCCGGCGACGAAGCCGGTGTTGCTGATCGCCTCGGCGCTCTGCAGGTCGAGGCTGGTCATAGCGCCGTCGTGGTAGAGGAACGAGCCCGCCGAGGTGCCGGAGTTGGTCCAGTAGCCGACCGCGTCGCCGGCGTCGTTGACGTCCCGGGTGATGCTGCCGCCGGCGTCCGGGATGAGCGGGTGCAGGTCGACCGGGGGCTTTCCGGCCTGGAGCAGCAGAGCGCTGGTGTGTGACTCGACCCCCTCGATCCAGCGTCCGGCGGCGACGAGGCCGCCGTCGTTCAACTCTCCGACGCCGGTGCTCACGCCCGTGAGTCGGCCCATGACGCCGAGGTCGACGACGGTGACGGTGGGGGTGGTCGTGGCCGCGGCCGCCGGGGGCGGCGAGGTCACCGACCCGAGCACGGGCGCGGCCACCACGCCGGCAAGCAGCGCGGCGAGGCGTCGGCGGACGGACAGGGCGATGGGCATACGGATCTCCGGGCATGGTGGGACAACCTCCGCACCCTGTCAGCCGGCGCTTGCGGGAGCCTTGCGCGGCGCTAGCGCCCGGCCATCGCCGCCGCTCAGGCGGGTCGGTCCACCGAGTACAGCGGACGGGGGCCGCGCAGCCGGTCGACGAAGAGCGCCGCGCCCTGCTGCTGGCCGACTTCCAGCCCCCGCCGCACCGCCAGGGTCGCCGCTTCGTGGTCGCCCAGTCGCTCGAGCGTCCGCGCCCGCAGTCGGTACAGCTCGACCAGGAAGAACTCCTCGCCGTTGCGGTCGGAGGCTTCGATGCCCCGGTCGATCGCGGTCAGGGCTTCCGCCGGGCGGCCGGCGAGCAGTTCCAGCTCGCCGAGAATCCCGAGCAGCAGGTGGCTGAACATCGCCCCGGCCCCGGCGAACACCTCGACCGCCGTCCTGACCTCGGCGATCCCGGCGGGGTCGCCGCCGCGTACGCGGCCCCAGCCGAGCGGGCCGAGGGAGAACGCCTCGAGCTGCGCGAAGCCGCGCTCCCGGCAGATCGCGAGACCTTCGGCCGCCGCGCTGAACGCTCCCGCGGCGTCGTCGAGCCACAGCCGCCGCCAGGACTCCAGCACCTGCAGATACGCCTTCGTGTACGGATCGCCCAGCTCGTCGCCACGCCGGCGCGCCGCGGCCGCCGCCTGCCCCGACTCGTCGCGCCGGCCGAGCATCGCCAGCACGATGGAGAGCCAGCCCCGGCTGGTCGCCGCCGGATGCTGGAGGAAGATGTCCAGCCGTACCGCCTCGGCATGCCGGTCGGCGAGCGGCACGCACGCCTCCAGCTCGGCCCGGGCCTCGGCGAGCCGGCCCTGGTGCCAGCGGACCTGTCCCCGCGCGTGCAGCGCCGCGATGCGCAGCAGGGCGTCGTCGCGCTCCACGGCTGCCTCGTCCAACTGATCCACGGCCAGGTCGGCGTCCTCGATCCGTCCGCTCACCAGTGCGGTGCCCCAGATACCCCAGAGCGCCGAGAGCAGATCGTCCACCGAGCCCGCCGCGCGGGACAGCGCCAGGGCGAGGCGCCGCTGCTCGGCGACGGCCGGGGCGTCGTAGCCCAGCGCGAGGGTGAGCAGCGAGCCGAGCGCTGTGCGCGCCTGCAGCTCCAGCTCCCGGCCCGGTTGGCCGGGTACGAGCACGACGCGGTCGAGCGCGGCGCGCAGATGCCGCTCGGCCTCGTCGAAGGCCCACCGGCCGCGGGCGTGCTCGGCGGCGAGGAGCGTGTGCCGCACACAGCGCTCCGGGTCGGTGCCGCTCGCGGCCAGGTGGTGGGCCAGCACGGCCGCGTGCTCGGCGAGACTGTCCGGGTACCGGGCCTCGATCGCGGCGGCGGCCCGGTCGTGCAGCCGGGCCCGGCGGGCCCGGGGCACCTCGGCGAGCAGTGTCTCCTGGACCAGCGCGTGCGCGAAGCGGAAGCGCGGGACCGGGGCCGGCTCCTCGCTGAGCAGACCGGAGCGCAGTGTCCGGTCCACGGCCGCGTCGATGGTCGGCGCGGGCACGCCGGAGACCGCCGCCAACAGCGGCAGATCGAAGACCCGTCCGGCCACCGCGGCCGCCTCCAGCACCGCCCGGTCCGCGGGCTCGACCCGGCGCAGCCGCCGCGCCACCGCCTCGCGGACCCCCTCGGGTACGACGCCGTCGTCGAGGACCGCGTCCGGGCCGCCGAGGCGGACCACCTGGGTGATGAAGAAGGGGTTGCCGTCGGTACGCGCGGCCACCGCGCTCGCCACCTCCGGTGACACCGTTCTGCCCGTCGCCTCGGCGATGTAGGTCCGCACCTCGTCGACCCCGAGACCGCGCAGCGTGACCCGGTGGGCACCGACCCGGGCCAGCCCGGCGAGCAGGTGCCCGCTCGGGTCGTCGGTGACGTCGTTGGGCAGGCGCACCGTGGCCACGACGGCGACGGGGACGTCGCGCAGGTGGGCGGCGACCAGCTCGAGCAGGTGCAACGACTCCTGGTCGGCCCAGTGCAGGTCCTCGAGCACGACGAGCAGCGGCCGGCGGCGGCCGGCCGCGGCGAGCAGCGCGACGACGGCGTCGACCAGCTGGGCGCGAGCCTGTGCCGGGCTGGTCGCGTCGGGGGCCGTTCCACGAGCCCCCAGCTCCGGCAGGAGGAGTGCCGCGGGGGCGGCGCGCCCGGAGAGCAGCGCCCGTCCGTCCGGACCGTCGCCGACGACGTCGCGCAGCGCCTGCGTCCACGGCCAGAGGTCAGGCGCGCCCTCGTGCTCCCAGCAGCGGCCCCAGACCACCTGGGCACCCGCGGCGGTGGCGCGTACGGCCGCCTCTTCCGCCAACCGGGTCTTGCCGATGCCCGCCTCACCGGTCAGCGTGACCACGGTCGTGACCCCGGCCCAGGCGGTGGCGAGCGCCGCGTCGAGCCGGGCGAGTTCGTCGTCCCGCCCCACGACGGGAGGCCGGCTGGGCGCGACCGGTTGCGGGGCGGGGGCCGATGGTGCGACCACGGTCCGGACGGGGGCGACGGGCAGGTCGAGCGTCGGGTCCTGGCGCAGCACCCGCTCGTACAGTTGCTGCAGCTCCCGCCCCGGGTCGACCCCGAGCTCGTCGGCGAGCAACCGCCGGCCCTCGTCGTAGACCGCGAGCGCGTCGGCTTGCCGGCCGCTGCGGTAGAGCGCGAGCATGAGCGCGCCGCGCAGCCGCTCGCGCAGCGGGGCCTGACCCACGGCGGCGAGCAGCTCGTCGGCGAGGTGCCCGTGCCGGCCGAGCGCGAGGTCGAGTTCGGCGGCGAGCTCGCGGGCGGACCAGCGCCCCTCGTCCAGTCGCACCGCCTCGGCCCGCACCGCCGGCACGGGAATGTCGGCGTAGGCCGGGCCGCGCCACAGGGCGAGTCCCTCGTCGAGGACCCGACGGGCGTCGGTGAACCGGCCGGCGTCCCGCAATTCGTGAGCGGTGCGTACCGCTTGTTCGAAGCGGGTGGCGTCGAAGGCGTCCCCGGCGAGGGCCAGCAGGTAGCCGGACGGCCGGGTGGCGAGGACCTCGGCGGCCGGTACGCCCGCCTGGTCGAGCAGCCGGCGCAGGCGGGAGACGTACGCCTGCAAGCTGCCGCGGGCGCTCGCCACCGGCTTGTCGGACCACAGCCGGTCGACGAGCGTCTCGGCGGGCACCACCCGGTTGAGGTCGAGCAGCAGGGCGGCGAGCAGCGTACGCAGCTGAGCGGCCGCGAGATCGACCGGTACGTCTCCGACGCGCACCTCGACCGGTCCGAGCACGCGGACCTCCAGCGCGCCGCCGTGCCCCACCACGCCGTCCACCACACCTTCCCCGCCGGCCGCATGCCGTCCGGCGCCCCGGACCGGCATGCTGCCAGAGTGGAGCCGGCAGCCGGCTCGACCATTCGGGCCGCTAACCGGGTGATCCGGACCATGGGACCCAGCGGGTCGGTCAGAAGGATAAGTACGGCGAGCCGCCATCCGGCCCGGCCGCCACCGACGTTCCACCGAGTGCCGGTGGCCGGCCGGAGGGTGGTGGGAACCCTGTACGGCGAACGGGCCGGGACCCCCTCCCGCGGCGTCACCGCGTCCCGGCCCGCCCGGGTACGACGAACGGGCCGGGACCCCCTCGCACGGCGTCACCGCGTCCCGGCCCGCCCGGGTACGACGAACGGGCCGGGACCCCCCGTGGGTCCCGGCCCGCACGTCGCGGATCGTCAGCGTTCCGATCCGCCCTGGCTCCGGCGCCTCGTCTCGGCGCGCCCCTGGTCGATGCCGTGATCGACCTGGTCGGCGAAGCGCCCTTCCTTGATCTTGTCGGTGAAGCGTCCCCCGGTGACCCGGTCGAATCGCTCACGGACGTTCTCGGCCACCTTCTCCAGCCGGTCCTCCGCCTGTTGTGCCACCTTCTTCGCCGATTCCGCCATGGCTCCCCCTGCCAGTTCGGCGTCCGGATTGAGCTGGTTGGCCCTGATTCACAGGCTAGCGAACCCCACCCCTCGCACGCCTCACTTTCCCGGAACCCACTGCCCGCCGCGTCATCCACGGCGAGATCTTGGAAGATTTCGGCCCCTCCGGGGGCCGTCTCCTTCCAAGATCTCCGGATGGCAGAAGCGTGAAGGCCGGCGCGGCCCCGGAGGGGGGCGCGCCGGCCTTCGGCAGCGGAACTGGTGGCTACGCGGTCAGCGGTCGGGAGTGCGGCGAGGGCGCCAGACGACCAGCGCGGTCGAGGTGCGGTTGGTGGGTACGAGGTCGCCGCGCGAGAAGCCACCCAGCGACTCCAGCTCGGCGATCCGGCGATACGCGGCGTCCAGCTCCGCCTCCAGCCGGGCCACCCGCTGCTGAGCCTCCTCCAGCAGGCGCTCCAGCCCGATGATCCGCTTGACCCCGGCCAGGTTGATCCCGTCGTCCTGGCTGAGCCGCTGCACCTCGCGGAGCAGCACCACGTCCCGGACGCTGTACCGGCGACCGCCGCCGGCGGCCCGACCGGCCTGGACCAGACCCAGTCGGTCGTACTGGCGCAGGGTCTGTGGATGCATGCCCGCCATCCGCGCCGCCACCGAGATCATCAGCACCTTGGCCTCGTAGGCAGGGTCACCCGAGCCGACGAACTCCTCCGACATCCCCGCTCACCTCCGCTGCCTTCCACCCGGTCAACTGAATCGACGCACCCGCGCGTCGAGATGTTCCCGCGCGGCCGGCGGCGTCTGCTCCGCGAACGCCTCGAGCGCCGCCCGCGCCTCGTCCGACACCTTCGCCGGGACCACCACGTCGAGGGTGACCAGCAGGTCACCGGCGCGGCCGTCCTTGCGTACGACGCCCTTGCCCCGGGCCCGGAGCACCCGACCGCTCGGCGTACCCGGTGGCACCCGGAGGGTCACCGTGCCGTCCAGGGTCGGTACCCGCAGATCGGTGCCGAGCACCGCCTCCGCGAACGTGACCGGCACGGTCAGGGTCAGGTCGTCCCCGCTGCGCCCGAACAGCTCGTCCGGGCGGACCTTCACCTGGACGAACAGGTCGCCCGCCGGACCGCCCCGTTCGCCCGGTTCGCCCCGGCCGGCCAGCCGGATGCGCTGGCCGTCGGCCACCCCGGCGGGGAAGCGGACGTTCAGCGTCCGGGTCTTGGTCACCCCGCCGGTGCCGTGGCACTCCGGGCACTTCTCCTCGACGATGGTGCCGACGCCCTGGCAGTTGCGGCACGGCTCGGAGAAGCTGAACGACCCCTGGTTGCGGGTGGTCACCCCGGCGCCGTGGCAGACCGGGCAGGCCACCGGCTGGGTGCCGGGCTTCGCCCCGTTGCCGTGGCAGGTGTCGCAGACCCCGGGGGCGCGCAGCGTCAGCGGGAGGGTGACCCCGCGTACCGCGTCCTCGAAGTCGAGCGCCACCTCGGCCTCCACGTCCCGGCCCTTCGCGGGACCGCGCGGGCGGGTGGCGCCACCGGCGCCGCCGCCGGTGAAGAGCGAGCTGAACAGGTCGCCCAGGCCACCGCCGCCGCCGAACCGGGCCTCGCCGCCGGCCGCCCCGCCGAACAGGTCGGAGACATCGAACGGCATGCCGCCCGGCTGGCCACCGCCACGGGCGCTGCGGCGGAACGCGCCGGAGCCGAAGAGGGACCGCATCTCGTCGTACTCGCGACGCTTCTTGTCGTCGCCGAGCACGGCGTACGCCTCGGAGACGGCCTTGAACCGCTCCTCGGCCTTCGGGTCACCGGGGTTGTGGTCCGGGTGCGACTCCCGAGCCAGCTTCCGGTACGACTTCTTGATCTCGTCCGAGGAGGCGGACTTCTCCACGCCAAGCACGGCGTAGTAGTCCTTCTCGATCCAGTCCTTGGAACTCACCGGTCCACCCCCTTCCACGGGACGTACCCCGATCGTCCCGCCCGCCCGACGTGGGCGGGCGGGACGTCACGGGTCGGCACTACTCTGGATCGGCGACCGCGACCAGGGCGGGCCGCAGCAGCCGTTCGCCGAGCTGGTAACCCCGGCGCATGACCTGCACGCAGGTCGGTTCGGTCACGTCGGCGGAGGTCTGGTGGGCCACCGCCTCGTGCCGGGTCGGATCGAACGGGTCGCCCTGCTCGCCGAACGCGGTCAGGCCGAACTTGCCCAGCGCGGTGGTGAGCTGCTCGGCCACCGAGCCGAACGGTCCCACCAGGTCGCCGTGCTCGCGGGCCCGGTCCAGGTCGTCGAGGATCGGCAGCAGCGCGGTCAGCACGCTGCCGGTCGCCTGTTCCTGGACCAGGTTGCGGTCCCGGTCGACCCGCTTGCGGTAGTTGGCGTACTCCGCCGACACCCGCTGGAGGTCCCGGGTCCGCTCGTCCAGCTCGGCCCGGAGCGCGTCCAGCTCGGCTCCGAGCGGACCGCCCGGCCTGACGATCTCCTCGACCGCCTCGGCCTCCTCGCTGGGCTCGGCGGGCGCGTCGACCACGGGCGGGCCGGAGACGGGGGCCTCGGCCTCGATCTCGTCGACCACGACCTCGGCCTCCTCGACCAGCCCCTCGGCCGGCGCGTCAGCCGCGGCGTCCGCCGCCGCGGCGTCGGTCGGGGGCTTCTCGGTGGTCTTGCCGATCTTGCGCTTGTCACGGATGACGACCCGCGGCTCGTCGCCGGCGCCCTGCCCGGCGGTCGCGGAGCCACCCGGCGCCGACCCGGTGGCGCCCGGGTCGGCGGCTCGTGGCTTCTCCGTCATGCGGTTACCTCATCCCTCTGCGGTCGAGTACGTGTCCGGGACGGAAGGTCACTTCTTGTCCTCGTCCACGATCTCCGCGTCGACCACGTCGTCGGCACCGCCGGGCGTCGCGCCGCCGGTCGCACCCGCGCCCGGCCCGGCCGCCCCCGGCGCACCCTGCTCGCCCTGCTGCTGCGAGTAGAGCAGCGAGCCGGCCTGCTGGGAGACCTGGGCCAGCTTCTCGTGGGCGGCCTTGATCTTGTCGATGTCCTGGCCACCGAGGGCGCTGCGCAGCTCGCCGAGGGCCTCGTTGAGCTGGTCGCGGTTCTCGCTGGGCAGCTTGTCGCCGCTCTCGGCGAGGAACTTCTCGGTCTGCCACTGGAGCGCCTCGGCCACGTTGCGGGTCTCCGCCTCGTCGCGCCGGCGCTTGTCCTCCTCGGCGTGCTCCTCGGCGTCCCGGCGCATCCGCTCGATGTCGTCCTTCGGCAGCGAGGAGCCGCCGGTGATCGTCATCTTCTGCTCCTTGCCGGTGCCCAGGTCCTTGGCGTGCACGTTGACGATGCCGTTGGCGTCGATGTCGAAGGTGACCTCGATCTGCGGCACGCCGCGCGGCGCCGGCGGGAGGCCGGTCAGCTCGAAGGTGCCGAGCTTCTTGTTGTAGGCCGCGATCTCCCGCTCGCCCTGGAACACCTGGATCAGCACCGACGGCTGGTTGTCGTCCGCCGTGGTGAAGACCTCGGAGCGCTTGGTCGGGATGGTGGTGTTGCGCTCGATGAGCTTGGTGAAGATGCCGCCCTTGGTCTCGATGCCCAGGCTCAGCGGGGTCACGTCGAGCAGCAGGACGTCCTTGACCTCGCCCTTGAGCACACCGGCCTGGAGGGCGGCGCCGACGGCGACGACCTCGTCCGGGTTCACGCCCTTGTTGGGCTCCTTGCCGGTGAGCTGCTTGACCAGGTCGGTCACGGCCGGCATCCGGGTCGAGCCGCCGACCAGGATGACGTGGTCGACGTCCGAGACCTTGATCCCGGCGTCCTTCACGGCCTGCTCGAACGGGCCCTTGCAGCGGTCCAGCAGGTCCTGCGTCATGCGCTGGAACTCGGCGCGGCTCAGGGTCACGTCGAGGTGCAGCGGGCCCGCCGAGCCGGCGGTGATGTACGGCAGGTTGATGTTGGTGGTGGTGGCGGCGGACAGCTCGATCTTGGCCTTCTCGGCCGCCTCCTTGAGCCGCTGCATGGCCATCTTGTCCTGGGACAGGTCGATGCCGTGCTCGCCACGGAAGGTCTTCACCAGGTGGTCGATGATCCGCTGGTCCCAGTCGTCGCCACCGAGGTGGTTGTCACCGCTGGTGGACTTGACCTCGATGACGCCCTCGGCCAGCTCGAGCAGCGAGACGTCGAAGGTGCCGCCACCCAGGTCGAAGACCAGGACGGTCTGCTCCTTGGAGCCCTTGTCGAGGCCGTACGCCAGGGCGGCCGCGGTCGGCTCGTTGACGATCCGCAGCACGTTGAAGCCGGCGATCTCACCGGCCTCCTTGGTGGCCTGGCGCTGGCCGTCGTTGAAGTAGGCCGGGACGGTGATCACCGCGTCGGTGATCTGCTCGCCCAGGTACGCCTCGGCGTCCCGCTTGAGCTTCATCAGCGTCCGGGCCGAAATCTCCTGCGGGGTGTACTTCTTGCCATCGATGTCGACGGTCCAGTTGGTGCCGATCTCCCGCTTGACCGAGCGGATGGTCCGGTCGGGGTTGGTCACCGCCTGGCGCTTGGCGACCTCACCGACGAGCACCTCGCCGTTGCGGGCGAACGCGACGATCGAGGGGGTCGTCCGCGAGCCCTCAGCGTTGGCGATGACGGTGGGCTCACCGCCCTCGAGAACGCTGACGCAGGAGTTCGTCGTGCCGAGGTCGATGCCGACCGCACGTGCCATGTTCGCTTCCTCGCTTCGTAACGGTGAGCAGGTCAACGGGCCTGCCCGGCGGGTCGCCCGCAGCGACCGCACCACAAGTTGAGTGAACTTGACTCAATAGTGCCACGCCGCCGGCAAACCGCAAGTCGAGGTTGAGTCGACCCGACGCAACCCGACCGTTATTACCGTCCGGTTGTCTTACCTTGCGTCGGTCGGGCACGCTTTAGCGGTGACGACGCATGGCGATTCCGCCACCCGTTCCGGCGCGCCCGCCGTCGCAGCCCGCACCGGACCCGCCACCGGGGACGACCCGCCCGCCACCAGCGCGGATGGCCTCCCCGCCGCGCTCGCCGGCCTGCGGGCCGCGATCGAGGCGGCCCGATTCCCGCTGGCCCTGCCCTCCGCCGAGCCGGCCCGGCGGACCGCCGCCGGCCTCACCGACCAGCTCGACGACTACGTGCTGCCCCGGCTCGCCCGGCTCGACGCCCCGCTGCTGGTGGTGGTCGGCGGCTCCACCGGCGCCGGCAAGTCGACGCTGGTCAACAGCCTGGTCCAGGCCCGGGTGAGCGCAGCCGGCGTGCTCCGCCCCACCACCCGTTCCCCGGTCCTGGTCTGCAACCCGGCCGACTCGGCCTGGTTCCGGCAGGGCGAGCTGCTGCCCGGCCTCACCCGCACCAACGAGCCGAGCGACGAGCCCGGCACCCTGCACCTGGTCACCGCCCCGGCGCTCCCGGCCGGGCTGGCCTTCCTCGACGCGCCCGACATCGACTCGGTGGTCGACGCCAACCGCGCGCTCGCCGGGCAGCTGCTGGCCGCCGCCGACCTCTGGCTCTTCGTCACCACCGCCGCCCGGTACGCCGACGCCGTGCCCTGGGAGCTGCTCCGCACCGCCCGGGCCCGGGGCACGGCGATCGCCATGGTCCTCGACCGGGTGCCCCCGGAGGCGGCCGACGAGATCGCCGGCCACCTGTCGGAGATGCTCGCCGCGCAGGACCTGGGCGCCGCACCGCTCTTCGTCCTGCCGGAGACCTGGGTCGACGGGCAGGGGCTGCTCCCCGACAAGGTCACCGCCCCGCTGAGCGCCTGGTTCGCCCGGCTGGCCGCCGACGCCGAGGCCCGCTCGGCCGTGGTCCGGCAGACCCTGGACGGCGCGATCGCCGCCCTGCACCCGACCGTGGACGCGCTGGGCGACGCCGCAGACGAGCAGGTGGCCGCCGCCGACGCGCTGGACGAGCGGGTCCGGGCCGCGTACCGGGGGGCGGAGCGGACGGTCGACCAGGGGCTCCGGGACGGCCGGCTGCTCCGCGGCGAGGTGCTGGCCCGCTGGCAGGAGTTCATCGGCACCGGCGAGTTCTTCCGCACCCTGGAGGCGCGGATCGGGCGACTGCGCGACCGGCTGGTCGCCGCCGTCACCGGGCGTCCCGCCCCGGCCGCCGAGCTGAAGAACGCCATCGAGTCGCAGCTCGTCACGCTGCTGCGCGGGGTGGCCGCCGAGGCGGCGGAGAACGCGTACACGGGCTGGAAGGCGCACCCGGCCGGGGCGGCGCTGCTCGCACCGGAGCTCGCCCACGCCTCGGCGGACTTCGCCGAACGCGCCGAGCGGCTGGTCCGCGACTGGCAGCGCGGGGTGCTGGAGCTGGTCCGGGCCGAGGGGGGCGACCGCCGCTTCGTGGCCCGCACGGCCGCGTACGCGGTCAACGCGACCGGGCTGGCCGTCATGATCGCGGTCTTCGCCTCCACCGCCTTCATCCCGACCGGCCTGGAGGTGGCCACCGGCGCCGGCACCACCGTCGCCGCCCAGGCGGTCCTCCAGGCGATCTTCGGTGACCAGGCGGTACGGAACCTGGCCACCAAGGCCCGGGTGGACCTGCTCGACCGGGTGAACACGCTGCTGGCGGAGGAGGCCGACCGGTTCCTCGCCCGGACCGGGGCCGCCCGCCCGGACGCCGGGGCCGGCGACGCGCTGCGTCGGGCCGCCGTCGAGGTGGAGAAGGCCCGGCACCGCAGTGGCCTGTCCGACCCGGACGGCCCGGTGCTGCCCGCGGCCGACCAGGGCGGTGGCCGGTGAGCAACATCGTCGGCCGGATGCGGGAGGCGTTCCGGGGCGAGCAACGGGTCGACCCCGACGCCCTGATCGCCCGCCTCCAGGCGGTCCAGCGCTTCCTCGCCGCGACGGACGGCCTGGTGCCGGACCCGCAGCTGGTGCCCGGGCACACCGTCGTCGAACGGGCCGGCACGCGGCTCGCCCTCTCCGGGCACCACACCGTCGTCGCCCTGGCCGGGGCCACCGGCAGCGGCAAGTCGAGCCTGTTCAACGCCCTCGCCCGGCTGGACCTGTCGCCGGTCGGCGTACGCCGGCCCACCACCGGGGTGGCGCACGCCTGCGTCTGGGGGCCGCTGGACGGCGCGTCCCGGCTGCTCGACTGGATCGGGGTGCTGCCCCGGCACCGGTTCGTCCGGGAGAGCGCGCTCGACGCCGACGACGAGTGCGACCTGCACGGCCTGGTCCTGCTGGACCTGCCCGACTTCGACTCGGTGCAGCGGACCCACCGGCTGGAGGTGGACCGGCTGCTCGGCCTGGTCGACCTGGTGGTCTGGGTGGTCGACCCGCAGAAGTACGCCGACCGCGTGATCCACACCAGCTACCTGCGCGAGTTCCACCGGCACCGGGACGTGACGGTGGTGGTGCTCAACCAGGCCGACCGGCTGCCCCCGGCCGAGCTGCCCAAGGTCCTCGGCGACCTGCGCCGGCTGCTGGACGCCGACGGGCTGGGCGGCGTGCCGCTGCTGCCCACGGTGGCGGTGGACCCGGCCGGGCTGGACGGCCTCCGCGCCGAGCTGGCCCGTACGGTGGCCGAGCGGCAGGCCGCCCTGCGCCGGCTGGCCGGCGACGTGGACATCGTGGTGGACGGGCTGGAGCCGCTGGTCGGCCCGGAGCCGCCGCGTACCGGACCGGGCGACACGTCGGCGAAGGAACTCACCTCGGCGCTGGCCGGGGCCGCCGGGGTGCCGACCGTGGCGGAGGCGGTCGAGGCGGCGTACCGGCACCGGGCCGGGGGTGCGACCGGCTGGCCGCTGGTCCGGGGCTGGCGGAAGCTCCGGCCGGACCCGCTGCGCCGGCTGCACCTGCCCGGCGGGGATCCCGACGCGCCGGCGGAGAGCCTGGTCGCGGCGACCTCCGTACCCGATCCGACCGCCGCCCAGCGCTCGGCGCTCAACCTGGCCATCCGTGCGGTGGCGGACCGCTCCGCCGCCGACCTGCCGGCGCCCTGGCCGGCCACGGTCACCACCGCGGCCCGGTCCCGGCTGGCCGACCTGCCGGGCGCGCTGGACCACGCGGTGGCCGCCACCGACCTGGGCATGGCCCGCCAGCCCACCTGGTGGCGGGTGGTGGGCGGCCTCCAGTGGCTGGTCACCCTGGCCGCGGTGGCCGGGCTGGGCTGGCTGGTGCTCGGCTACGCGCTGCGCGCGCTCGGCCTGCCCGCCCTGCACCACCCGGAGCTCGGCACGGTGCCCTGGCCGACGGTGCTGCTCCTCGGCGGCCTGCTGGCCGGGCTGCTGGTGGCGGCGCTGACCCGGCCGGTGATCGGGTGGGCGGCGCGGCGGGCCCGGCAGCGGGCGGAGGAGCGGCTGCTGACCTCGGTGGGCAGCGTCGGCGAGCGGTACGTGCTGAACCCGGTCTGGGCGGTGCTGGCCCGCTACGCCGAGGCCCGGGAGGCGCTGCGCGAGGCCGCCCGGCGCTGACCCGTGTCCCGGCCGGCCGGGGGGCGTAGGGTCGGTGCATGGCCACGCCACAGACCCCCTACGAGGCGGTGCTGCACGCCGCCCGCGACGTGACGAGGCTCGACTCCGCCCTCGACGCGGAGATGCTCGGCGCCGCCCTGCTGGGCAGCGTCTACGCCGTCGCGGAGACCGACCGGGAGAATGCCGTCCGGGAGTTCGTGACCGGGTTCCTCGCCGCCACCGCGCGGCGGCGCAGCGCCGCCGCGACCACCATCCGCGCCGTCTTCGCCGCCCTGGTGCCGGACGCCGAGGGCACCGCCCGGGTCCGCCCCGGCGCGTACGCCCCGGCCTGGGCCGGGCAGCTCGGCCGGGTGCACCTCACCGGCACCTGGGCGTACGGGGACGTGTACGGCGACCAGACCTCCTACCTGGCCACCTTCGGGTACGACGACGCCGAGGGCGGGCCGGATCACGCCCTGGTCGCGCTGGTCGACCACAACATCGGCATCACCAAGGACGTCTTCGTCGGCGGTCCCGCCGGCCGGATCGTGGAGCAGGCCCGGGAGATCTGCACCGAGGACGAGTTCACCTGGTTCCGTACCGAGGATCCGGCCCGGATGCACGCGGAGGTGAGCCGCCACCTGGCGGTCACCGACCAGCTCGGCGAGCTGCCGGCGCAGGGTTCGCTGGCCACCGACCGGGCGCTGGTCGGGGCGCGGCTGGCGGTGCTGCCTGGCGGACCCGGCGGCGTCGGACCCGAGGAGGCCGCGCCGGCCACCGACGAGGAGCGGACCCGGCTGGTCCGGGGCTTCCTCGGCTCGCCGGAGGCCGCCCGGTTCGGCCTGGACGCGGCGACCGACGCGGAGCTGCCCTCGCTGCACTTCTGCCTGGGCCTGCTGCTGGACCACTCGGCGAGCTTCCCGGACGCCGATCCGATGCGGTGGAGCCCGACCGTCGCCGAGCTGTTCCTGCTGGACTGGGTGCACCGCCGGGCCGTGCTGGACATGGACGACGCGGCGATGCTGCCCCGGGTGCTGCGGGGCTGGACGGCGTACGCGGCCCGCCAGCGCGGGCTGCTGGCCGCGGCGGCCCGCCGGACGGACGAGGCGATCGAGGAGATGGTCCCGGAGTTCGCCCGGCTCTACAGCACCGGCGAGCGGCGCAGCCCCGCCACCGCGGCGGTCGCCCAGCTCATGGCGGACGGCGTCGACCCGGACGATCCGGCCGCCCTGGACGCCTGGATCGAGGCCAACCGGCACCGCCTCACCGACGACCCGGCCTGAGCCGGGCGGCTCAGGCGAGGGCTGCCGGGTCCGTACCCGTGCCCCGCTCGGTGGCACCGGGTTCGGCCGGCGGCTGCGGGGACGGGCTGGGCACCGACACGGGCACCATCGGTGGCCGGGGGCGCGGCGCCGGGGCCGGGGCCGGCCGGTCGATGCGGTCGCCGGGGCGCTGGTGCGGCGTACCCGACGGGTGGCGCGGAACCGGCGGGGTGGGCCTGCGGCCCGGGTCGGCCGTGGGGCTGGGGCTCGGCGCGGGCGACCCGGTCGGGGCCGGGCTGGTCGGCGGCGGGGAGGGTGCGGGCGAGGGGGTCGGCGTGGGGCTCCCGCTGTCCGACGGCTCCGGGGTGGCCGACGGGTCGCTGGTCGGGCCGGAGAAGGTGCTGGTCGGCTCCGGCGTGGCGGTGGGCGTCGGCGTGGCCGACGCGGAGGCCGACGGTGACGGCGACGGATCGGGCCTGGTGGTCGGCGGGGTCCGGGTGGGTCCGGGAGCGGGCGGTGACGGGGGCACGGCCGGCCGGGGCCGCCCCGCCGAGCCGAGGTCGGAGTCGTCCGGCAGGGCCGGGGCGGCCGGGATCAGCGGCAGCGCGGCCGCGGGCAGGGTGGTGGTGGCGGGGCCGAGCGGAGGCTTGCGGCTGGGCCCGATCGCGGGCTGGCTCCCGCTCGGCGGCGGGACCACCACCGGCCCGATCGAGGGGGTCGGGATGAACGCGGTGCCGCTGTCCGGCAGGGCGCTGTTGCCGACGCTGGCCGACCCGGCGCTGAAGGCCGCGAGGATCGGCATGGACGCGGTGCCGGCGAGCAGCGCGACCGTGAACAGGTAGCCCCGCGTGGGGACCCCGGCGCCGGGCGCGCGGTGCGCCCCGATCACCCGGCGGTAACCGGCCCTGGGGGTCGCGCGGTGGCCGCCGAGGAGCGGCGCACCCGGACCCTCTGCTGGCTCGGACACCGGCCCACTCCTCGTACGTCGACAGCTGGCAACGATCCGCCTGAGGCGTGGCACAGAAACGGACAAAGGCCGTTAAACACCCGGCGGCAACACCAGTCAGCTTGACCCAGTGACGCTCAGTTCACCAGGCGCCACAGCGTGTCGACACACAAATTGTCCGTCGGGTGTGGGCAGTCCTGAGCGACAAAACCCTCATCCGTCGCAAACGAGACGGAACGTGACCGACAGGGGAGGCCATACTGTGGGCCCGCTCACCTCCTCTGCAATCATTCAGGCACGACGGCAACGCAGCCGCTACCTCCGCGCACCCCGCGGCTGGTGCGGAACGGCGCCGGCGCTCCCGGGCCGGGTTCACCACGGACCCCGGCTCACGCCGCGCGGCAACCCTCACCGGGGCTAGGCGCGGCCGCCAGGGACCGACCCGGCACCAGCCGGGCGGGCGCACGATGTGCGCGGCACGGGTCACCCCCCGGGGCCGGCGCAGACCAGACAGGGAGAGACGGATGGCAAAGGGCGACCCCGGGGCCGCCGCCCGCACCAGGCGGGCCGCACCCCGTTCCAAGCGCGCCGCCGCAGCCGGCGAGCCGGAACTCGTACAGCTGCTGACGCCGGAGGGCGAGCGGATCGAGAGCGCGCTCGGCCCGGACGGGACCGAGTACCGCGTGGACTTCACCGACGAGGAGTACCGCGGGCTCTACCGCGACCTCGTGCTGGTCCGCAAGCTCGACGCCGAGGCCACGGCGCTCCAGCGCCAGGGCGAGCTGGGCCTCTGGGCCAGCCTGCTGGGCCAGGAGGCGGCGCAGGTCGGCTCCGGCCGGGCGCTGCGCCCGCAGGACATGGCCTTCCCGACCTACCGGGAGCACGGCGTCCTCTACTGCCGGGGCATCGACCCGATCATGCCGCTCGGCCTGTTCCGCGGCGTCGACCAGGGCGGCTGGGACCCGAACGAGTTCAAGTTCAACATGTACACGATCGTCATCGGGGCGCAGACCCTGCACGCGACCGGGTACGCCATGGGCGTCGCGATGGACGGCAAGACCGGCGGCGACGACGGCGAGGCGGTGATCGCCTACTTCGGCGACGGCGCCACCAGCCAGGGCGACGTCAACGAGTCCTTCGTCTGGGCCAGCGTCTTCAACGCCCCCCTGGTCTTCTTCTGCCAGAACAACCAGTACGCCATCTCCGAGCCTCTGGAGCGGCAGACCCGCGTCCCGCTGTACCGGCGGGCGGGCGGCTTCGGCTTCCCCGGCGTCCGGGTGGACGGCAACGACGTGCTCGCGTCGTACGCGGTGACCCGGCACGCGCTGGACAACGCGCGGCACGGCCAGGGCCCGAGCCTGATCGAGGCGTACACCTACCGGATGGGGGCGCACACCACCTCCGACGACCCGACCCGCTACCGGATCGCCAGCGAGGTCGAGGCCTGGCAGGCCAAGGACCCCATCGCCCGGATGAAGGCGTTCCTGACCAAGCAGCAGATCGCCGACGAGTCGTTCTTCGCCGAGGTCGACGAGCAGGCCCGGACCGAGTCGGTGCACCTGCGCGAGCGGGTGCTCGCCATGCCCAACCCGGAGCCGGTGACCATGTTCGACCACGTCTACCCCAACGGGTCCCCCGAGCTCGACGAGCAGCGGGCCCAGTTCAGCAAGTACCTGGAGTCGTTCGAGGGGAGTGCCCACTGATGGCCACGGAGACGCTCACCCTCGGCAAGGCCCTCAACACCGGTCTGCGCAAGGCCCTGGAGAACGACCCGAAGGTCGTGATCATGGGCGAGGACGTCGGCAAGCTCGGCGGCGTCTTCCGGATCACCGACGGCCTGCAGAAGGACTTCGGCGACCAGCGGGTGATCGACACCCCGCTCGCCGAGTCCGGCATCATCGGCACCGCGGTCGGCCTGGCCATCCGCGGCTTCCGGCCGGTCTGCGAGATCCAGTTCGACGGCTTCGTCTACCCGGCGTACGACCAGATCGTGTCGCAGGTGGCGAAGATGCACTACCGCTCGCAGGGCAAGGTCCGGATCCCGATGGTCATCCGGATCCCCTACGGCGGCGGCATCGGCGCGGTCGAGCACCACTCCGAGTCGCCCGAGGCGTACTTCGCGCACACCGCCGGTCTCAAGGTGGTGACCTGCGCGAACCCGCAGGACGCGTACTCGATGATCCAGCAGGCGATCGCCTCGGACGACCCGATCGTGTTCCTGGAGCCGAAGCGGCGCTACTGGGAGAAGGGGCCGGTCGAGCTGGACGCCCCGCTGTCCGAGGCGTACCCGCTGCACGCCTCCCGGGTCGCCCGGACGGGCACCGACGCCACCGTGCTGGCGTACGGCCCGATGGTGCGCACCGCGCTGGACGCGGCCACCGCCGCCGCCGAGGACGGCCGGGAGCTGGAGGTCATCGACCTGCGCTCGCTCTCCCCGCTGGACCTGACCGCCGCGTACGAGTCGGTGCGGCGCACCGGCCGCTGCGTGGTCGTGCACGAGGCCCCGGGCAACCTGGGCCTCGGGTCGGAGATCGCGGCCCGGATCACCGAGGAGTGCTTCTACTCCCTGGAGTCCCCGGTGCTGCGGGTGACCGGCTTCGACACCCCCTACCCGGCCGCCCGGGTGGAGGAGGAGTACCTGCCCGACCTCGACCGGGTGCTCGACGCCGTCGACCGCACCTTCGGCTGGTGAGCGGCATGTCGCGGATCAAGGAGTTCAACCTCCCCGACCTGGGTGAGGGCCTGACCGAGGGCGAGATCCTCGCCTGGCTGGTCAAGGTGGGCGACGTCATCGAGCTGAACCAGCCGATCGTCGAGGTGGAGACCGCCAAGGCGGCGGTCGAGATCCCGGCGAAGTGGGCCGGCCAGGTCCGGGCGATCTTCCACCCGGAGGGGACCACCGTCGAGGTGGGCACCCCGATCATCGCGATCGACACCGACCCGGGCGCCGGGCCGATCGAGGAGTCCACGGACGCCTCCCTGCCCACTCCGTCGGCGGCCTCGCTGGCCGCCGTCGAGGTCGCGCCCGAGGAGGGCATGGTCGAGCCGGGCCTGATCGGCGGGGTGGCGCCGGGCGGGCGTACCGCCGTGCTGGTCGGCTACGGCCCGCGGAACGCGCCGGCCAAGCGCCGCCCGCGCAAGGGCGGCGTCCCGGCCCAGGCGGCGGCCGCGCCGATCCAGGCCGCGCCGGCTCCGGCACCGGTCGCGCCGGTGTCGCCCGCGCCGGCCGTGAACGGCAACGGCCGGGCCACCGGCCCGGTGCTGGCCAAGCCGCCGGTCCGCAAGCTCGCCAAGGACCTCGGCGTCGACCTCGCCACGCTGACCGGCTCGGGCCCACTCGGCTCGATCACCCGGGAGGACGTACAGCGGGCGGCGAGCGGGACCCCGGCGGCGACCGAGCCGCTGACGGTCGCGGCCCCGGCCACGGCGGCCGCGAGCTTCGGCGCGGACCGCGAGCAGCGCATCCCGGTCAAGGGGGTACGCAAGCTCACCGCCGAGAACATGTCCCGCTCGGCGTTCACCGCCCCGCACGTCACGGAGTTCCTGACCGTCGACGTGACCCGGGCGATGAAGGCCCTGGACCGGCTCCGGGGGCGGCGCGAGTGGCGCGAGGTGCGCGTCTCTCCGCTGCTGCTGGTCGCCAAGGCGGTCCTGCTCGCGGTCAAGCGTCACCCGATGGTCAACTCGACCTGGGCCGGCGACGAGATCGTGGTCAAGGAGTACGTCAACCTGGGCATCGCGGCGGCCACCGAGCGCGGCCTGATCGTGCCGAACATCAAGGACGCCGGCCGGCTCTCGCTGCGCGAGCTGGCGGACGCGATGACCGAGCTGGTCCAGACGGCCAAGGCGGGGAAGACCTCCCCGGCCGACATGTCCGGCGGCACGCTGACCATCACCAACGTCGGCGTCTTCGGCGTCGACACCGGTACGCCGATCCTGCCCCCGGGCGAGTCGGCCATCCTGGCCTTCGGCGCGGTCCGGGAGATGCCGTGGGTGCACAAGGGCAAGGTGAAGCCGCGCCTGGTCACCACCCTGGGCCTCTCCTTCGACCACCGGATCATCGACGGTGAGCTGGGCTCGAAGTTCCTCCGCGACGTCGGGGACTTCCTCGCCGATCCGGAGGCGGCGCTGCTGGCCTGGACCTGACGGGTCCACCGTTCCGGCGACGGCCGGTGTGCGACGGGTGAACGCCCGGCACACCGGCCGTTGCCGTTGGGAGACGAAATCTTCGGCATATCGGGGTCCTCAACCTACGATCCTTAGGTGCGTGGTTCAGCTCACCTAATAATCGATGGAAGTTGGCGGCGTTATGCGGTTCAATAGAGACATCAAGGGGCCGACAACCGAATAGCCAGGAGGAGAGACCCAAGATGAGCATGATCGAGCGAATCCGTAGCCGCCGCGACGCCAACCGCCGTGCCCGCGCCATCGAGCACGCCCTGCGTTCCGCCAACTCCCCCGCGGTCCGCGAGGAGCTCCTCGCCATCGCCCAGCGTCACATGAGCTGACGCTCCCCTTCTTTCCTCACCTCCTCCAGTTCGAAGGCCCGCCCGGTCACCCCGGGCGGGCCTTCGGCGTGTCACGGCCATTGACACCGGGATTCCACCTCGCGGCACCGCCCGGTACGGTGGGGCTCGGTCGCCACCCGCCCGCCCCGGACCGATCGCGACGAGCAGGAGCCGATCGCCAGCGTCCGGCGACGGAGAGTGACGGCCGGTGCTCCCCCGGACGCCTCCGGGCGGCCACCGGATACGGTGCGGGGAGCCCGCACGGCCGGTACCCGCCGGCAACGCCGGCGACCATGCCGACGGTCCCGATCGGCATCGGTGGCCGACATGTGATGGAGGAGGCGCACCCATGACGTCCGAGGCCCCGCACCGCCCTGGCCAGGAGCCGGGCGAGGTGTCGCCGGGTGCCGGTGGACCGGCGCCGTACGGCGACCGCCCGGCTCAGCAGGACAACGGGTACCCCGGCGCTCCCGACCTCGGCTGGGCCCCGCCCCCGCCGGCCGGTCGGCCCACCCCGCCCGCGCCCGCCTGGGCGGCGCAGGACGACCAGCCGCCCGCCTGGGCGCAGTCGGGCGGCGGTCAGCCCACCCCCAACCGGGGCTCCGCCCAGGTGTCGCCGCCCGCCGAACCGGGCGCGTGGGGCGGCTCCCCGCAGCCCGCCTGGGCCGCACCAGAGCAGAACGCCCCGGCCTGGGCCACGCCGTCGGCCCCCGCCGGCGAGCCGACTCCCCCGGCCTGGGCCGCCCCGGCCGAGCAGGACGCCCCCGCCTGGGCCGCCGCCCCGGCGCACGGCGAGCAGCCCGCCTGGGGCCAGCCCGGCGAGCAGGCCGCCCGCGGTGCCGCGCAGGTGCCCGCCCCCGCCACCCCGCCGCACGAGGCGTGGGCCACCCCCGCCGGGCAGCAGGACGACCCGAACCGCTCCGGCGGTTGGCACGCGGACCCGCAGCAGGGCGACGATCCGGGTCGCGCAGGGGACTGGTCGGCCGCCGCCGGGACGCCGGTGGACCGCTCCGGCGGCTGGGCCGTGGGCGCCGGCGCCCAGCAGCCGGACGACCCGAACCGGTCCGGTGGCTGGGGCGCGCCGCAGCAGGACGAGCAGCCGGCCTGGGGCCAGCAGGGCGACCAGTCCGCGCCGGCCTGGGCTGCGCCGGCCGAGCCGACCGCCCGGGCCGCCGCCAAGGTCCCGGTGCCCGGGCAGGGCGACAACGCCTGGACCCCGCAGGACGACCCGGCCCGCTCCGGCGGCTGGGACGCCGCCGGCCCGCAGGACGACCCGGCCCGCTCGGGTGGCTGGCCGGCCGGCCCGGCGGCTTCGCGCGACGACGACCCGGACCGCTCCGGCGGCTGGGCCGCGGGCCGGGCCGCCGACGCCCCGCACCAGCCCGCCTGGGGTACGCCGGACGAGCAGCGCCCCGCATGGGGCGACGCCGCGGCCGAGCCGCAGCAGCGGGACCAGGACGAGCCGGCGCAGGCCGGCTGGGCCGGCGAGATGTCCGGTGACCGGCCGGAGCCGGGCGCCTGGGCGTCGGCGGAGGCACCAGCCCGGGCCAGCGCCTCCGTCCCGTCCCCGGACTCGCCGCCGGCCTGGGGCGCCAACCAGGACAACCCGGCACAGTGGACGCCGCAGCGTCCCACCATCCCGGAGGCCGAGCCGTGGGCGGCCGGCGAGGCGTGGGGTCGGAGTGCGGAGGCGGAGCCGGCCGAGCCGGCCTACCAGCCGGCCCCGGGCCCCGGCATCTCCCCGGCGAACGCCGTGCCGCTCCCGCCGCAGGAGCAGCGGGTGCCCGGTGCCGCCCTGGCCGCCTCGCCGCCCGCCGACTACACGCCGTCGGCCCAGTTCGGCCCGGGTGCCGAGTCGGCCGAGCGCGACCCGCAGGGGTACGAGCCGGCCGCCTGGGGTACGCCCGAGCCGTCCCGCGAGGAGCCCCAGTCGCCGGCCGGGCCGGTGGTGCCCGCGCCGCGTACCTCGCCGGAGTCGGGCGCCACGGGGGCCGTGTCGGCCAGCGCGTCGGTGCCGATGGCCAGCCGCGTGACGCCCCCGAGCGACCAGCCGCTGCACTCGGCCGGCGTACCGGCCCCGCAGCCCCGGGTGTACGGCCGGCCCGCCCGGCCGGAGGCCGACGAGGCTCCGGGCCAGGACGCCCCGCACGGCTTCCCGGAGCAGGGGCCACGCTTCGACGAGCACGGCCCGCAGCCCCGGATGGACGAGCCGGAGCGGCCGAACGCCTTCGGCGAGGCGCCGTCGGCCCCGCCGTTCTCGCCCGCCGGTCCGCCGCCCTTCCCGCCCGGCGTGCCGTCCTTCGTGGACCCGGCCGGCAACAACCGCCCGGTCAACGGGGTGCACCCGCAGAGCGGCGAGCGCCCCGGCGACCCGTTCGCCGCCCCCGGTGACCCGTTCGGCGCGCCCGCTGAGCCCTTCGCCGGGCCCGGTGGCCAGCGCGACCCGTTCGGCGGCCCGGGCGGGCAGCCGGGCCAGTTCGGCGGCCCGGGCGGGCAGCCGGGCCAGTTCGGCGGCCCGGGTGGACACCCGGACCAGTTCGGCCAGCACGACCCGTTCGGCGGGCCGGCCGGCGGTCGCGCCGTGGTCGGCGTACCGGGCCAGGGGCCCGGTGGCATGGGTGAGCCCGGGCCGGGTGGCTTCCCGCCCGCCTTCCCGCCGCCGCCGCAGCAGGCGCCGCCGGCCTGGCAGCAGGGTCCCGGCAACGACCCGGACCAGGGCCGCTTCGACGCGTTCAAGCCGGACGCGGCGCCGAAGACCGAGGCGCCCGCGCCCAAGGTACGCAACGGCAAGGTGCTCGGCCTCGTGCTGGTCGCGGCGGTGCTGATCCTCGCCGTCCCGCTCGGCCTGCTCCTGCTGCTCGGCAAGATCGGCGGCGACGAGGAGAAGCCGGCGCCGTTCAACCCGGCCGTGGGCTCCTGCGTCAAGCAGTCCGGCGGCGGCGCGGTGGCCGCCGACTGCGGCGAGCAGGGCGCGTTCACGGTCGTCTCGAAGGTCGACAGCAAGGACAAGTGCGCCGACCCGGCCCAGCCGACGGTGGGGATCGGAAACCAGATCCTCTGCCTCAAGCCGGCCGGCAGTTAGCGCCCGAACCCCGCCCACTGAGGGGCCTCTTTCACGGAAAGAGTGGCTGTCCAGCACGTGGATAGCCACTCTTTCCGTGTATCTGCGCACCCAGCACGCTACGGCGAGCCCTGTCGCGTACGCCTCTCTCACCGCCCGTCCGGGCGGCTGCCGGCCGATCGTGCGGCACGATGGGGGCATGAGCGCACGCGTACGCGCCCCGGAGCTGCGGGGTCGGGCCTGGCTGAACACCGGCGGGAAGGCGGTCACCCTGGCCGACCTGCGCGGGAAGATCGTCCTGCTGGATTTCTGGACGCCTCTTACGGTCTAACGAACTCCTTGCTAACGTCCTCGGCATGCAACCCGCCGAGGTACCCGACCCGTCCCGAAGCTGCGCCCTCTACCTGCGCCGCTCCCACCGCAACGCCGAAGGCGACGCCCGCAACGGCCGTTCGCTCGCTGAGCAGGAAGCCGAGCTTCGCGAGCTAGCCGCCCGCCTCGGTCTCGTCGTCCTCTACGTCTTCGTAGAGCGGGAGGGGACCGGCGCGTCCCGCTTCTCTACCAAGGCCCGCCCCGAGTGGAAGAAGGCCCTCGAATGGCTGCGGGTCGGCGACCGCTTCCGCACGCTCCTCGCATGGTCGCTTGACCGCGCTGACCGTCGCGGGGCCGTCGAGATCGGCCGACTCCTAGACGAGCACGCCGACGGCTCGCGGCGGATCGTCGGGGCGGACGGAACCGACACCAGCGACCCGCGCCGCCGGCTAGAGCTGATCATCCGAGCCGAGATCGCGCGCGAAGAGGTCGAGAACCTGTCACGCCGGGTCAGCCGTACGAAGAAGTTCCGCCGCGCCGAGGGCCGCTGGCTCGGCGGCCCTGCGCCGTACGGCCTGCGGATCGAAGACGGTCAGCTCGCGCACGATCCCGAGACCTACCCGACCGCCCGCCGGATCGCCGACAAGCTTCTGACCGGGGCGACCATCTGGGCGACCGTCAAGGGCCTGAACGACGACGGGATCCCCTCGCCGCGCGGTAAGTCCTGGGGTGTCGGCACGGTCGCAGCCCTCGTCCGGTCGCCTGGCTGGGCCGGCCTCCAGTCAATCCGCGAGCGGACGCCCACCGGGCGATGGAAGTACATCGCCGAGCCGTACCGCGACGAACGGGGCCAGACGGTCAGCGTTGGCGACGGAGTGATCACGCCAGGGGAGCGGGCTCGCATCCTGCGCGCGATCGGCGATCGGTCGGCGACCATCGCGCAGCACGGCCGCTTCCTGAGTCGAGGCGACCGGCGATCGTCGACCCTCCTCGCTGACGCGCTCCGCTGCCCGTACTGCGAGGGCCGATCGGCGCAGAGCGGGGCCGCTGGCCGCAAGGTGTACCGCTGCGGCGGCTACGGGAACGGCCGAGCCTGCGAAGGCTTCACCGTGCCGATGGCGGAGACCGACGAGGCGGTTTCGCTGGCGTTCCTCTGGCGGCTCGCCGCCTTGGAGCCTGGCGACCCGCTTCTAGAGGCCGTCGCCGACGCCTGGACCGCCCGGGTCGCCCGTGACGATATCGAGGCCCGCGACGCGGCTCAGGACGCCCTCGACGAGGCCCGCGCTGATCTTGCCCGCGTCCGTCGGCTTGTCGCCGCAGGCACCTTCACCGAAGAGGACGCCGCCGACGTCATGCCGGACCTCCGGGCGAAGGTCAAGGCCGCTGAGGACGCTCTCGCCCGCATCCCGGTTCCTGAGGCTGATATCTCGCCCCTCCTGGACCTTGCCCAGAGCGTCCCGGCCTTCTTCGATCTCCCAGACGCCGAGCGCCGGGCCCTCCTCGGCCTCGCTATCGCCGAAGTACGCCCCACCCGCGCCGGTACCCGGGGCGTCCGCTTCAAGCCGTCCGAGCGCCTTCTGATCGTCTGGGCTGACGGGACCACCTCGCACCCGGCCGACTTGCCCGACAAGACGACCGAGAAGGTCTGCGCCCTGCTCGCCGGTAACCCCGCGATCACTGTCGAGGAGGTAGCCGAAGCGATCGGCCGGCAGCCTCGGACGGCGCGGCGCTACCTCGAATCGGCGCGGTCTCTCCTCGCCGCACACTGACCCAGCCGACCCAATAAGACAGGCCCCGGCCTAGCGATTCCGGCGCTGACCAGGGCCCTAGACGGAAACGGAGCTTCCGCCATGTCCCACAACCCTACCCGCCTGTACCTGGCGGCCCCCACCCGCAGCGCCGCCGCGCTGGCGACCGCGACCGCCGCCCTGATCGCCGCTGGCTTCCTGGTCACCTCGGCGACCGTCGCCGACACGCGGGACGCGGACGACCTGGTCTCGGTCGTCGCCGACGACCTGGACGCCGTCGCCGCCGCGGACGCCCTGGTGACCGTCGGCGACTGCTCGGCGCTCTTCGAGCCGGTCATCGCCGAGATGTGCGGCGTGCCGGTCGTGACCCTCGCCGACGTGCTCGCCGAGGCGGTCGCGCTGTGACCCGCCCGCAGCGTGACGCGCTCCGCGCCGCGTCGTACGACCCGGCCGGCAAGGTCTACGCCGGGTCGATCTCGCCGGCCACGCTCGCCGCGCTCGCCCGGCGGGGCCTCGTGACCCTCTCCGGCGCCGGCACGGTCGCGACGCTCACGGACGCCGGTCGCGCCGCCGCCCGGCGGGCCGCCCGTCACCGCCCGGCGTAACGCCCAACCGCCCGGCGTCCCGCCCGTCGTCGCCCTGGCGTACGGGCGGGGCCGCCCGGCAGTCGCCCGAGCCGCCCAGGCGTCCCGCCCGAACCGCCCGAGTCCCGCCCAAGCCCCGCCCAGGCGGCCGAGCAAACCCGCCGGTCACAGCCTCGGGCGGGCTTCGGGCGTGCTGTGGGCGGACGCCCGAGGTCGACCGGGCGGGGCGCGCCCGGGTCCCGCCGGGCGAGACGCCTACGCCTCGCCCTCGACGTCGGCGATCTCCCGGCGGTGCTCGGCTATCCACGCCTCGACGTCTTCCGCCAGCCAGACGCGGCCCTGTTCCAGCTCGGCGACAGGTTCGGGGAACGACCGGCGCATGGCCAGTTCGTAGACACGCTGTCGACTGATGCCGCCCAGGCGCACGCGAATCTCATGCGTCCCCATCAATCGAAGCCTCGCCACGGTCCGACGGTCGCACACGGGTACCGGTCGTGTGCCAAGCCTGACGCACGACCACCCGTCATGGGTACTTGACGGGCGACAGGTCCCGCGTGACGCTGAGGGCATGCGCCTACGCCGAGCCACGAAGCCGATACCGTCCGATCTCCTCCACCGCCGCCGCTGGCTGCTCTCGCGGCGGTGCGTGTGCGGACTGCCCTTCCGCCACTGCCCGGACCGCTTCCGCACGCCCCCGCCGGCCGAGCCAGCGCCGCCGGTCGTCGTGGCGCGGTGGGAGACCGTCTACGCCGCGTCGGCCGCGCGTCAGGTGGGTCGCGTCGGCCGCCTCACCCCCGCGCAGGCGCACCGCGCCAACGGCGGGGGTCACTGGTGAACGACACGCACCTTCCCGAGCGCCCCTCCTGGCGTTGCAAGGTCGATGGCGACCCGTGGCCCTGCGAGGCTGCCCGGACGGCCCTCCTGGAGGAGTACAAGGGGTTCCGGACGGCCCTCCTCCTGTACCTCGGCGCACAGATGGCGGTCGCCCGCGAAGACCTCGCCGAGCTGGACCACGTCGCCGCGCCGGACGACCTGACGGACCGCTTCATTGGCTGGGCGCGTACGGCGGCTGAGTAGACCTGGCGCGGGAAGGGGTCGCGCGCACCCCACAGGAAAGCCGTAGAGCGCCGAACGGGGCCGCTTGGCGGCCCATTTCCATTTCCGCCGGGGAGCGCCGGGAGGGGCGGGGCGACGCCGGGAGGGGCCGAGGGGCCGCCGGGTGACGAAGTGACCGTAGTTTCGTCACTTCCCTATTACTCTCTCTAGAGCTTCTTCTTCTATAGACAAGAATACGGAAGTGACGAAACGTGGGTCACTTCGTCACCCCGGCCGCCCCCGGCGCGCTCGCCGCGCCCCTCGGCGCTCTCTTGTGACCTATCCGTTATTCGGCACCGTGAACACTTCGCCCTCCCAGGCCCACTAACAGAGAGACGGGTGGACCGACCCGTTTGTGAGGCGTGGCGGGTCGGTCCTCCTTTTTGTGCCTCGAATTTGGGACTCACGAAGAGAGGAGGGGGCGCGTGCATGAGAAATGCAGCGAGTGCCGCCGGGACGTTGCACAGGTAGCCGGTAAGCGGGCGCGGATCACATGCGGGGAGGCGTGCCGGAAGCGGCGATCACGCCGCCTTCACGCCGAGGCTGACGCCCGCTTTCGCGCCGCCGCTCTCGCGCTACTTCGGCGCCAGACAGCGGCCGTCATTGCAGGCGACCGGGCCGCCCTTGCGGCCATCGACCGAGAGGCGGCCGTCCTCTTCGGCACCACCTGACCGCGACCAGCGAGGAGCCACCATGCCCGCCCCCACTGACCCCCGCGTCGCGCGCGTCCTCGCCGAGGAAGTTCTTCGCGGTCAAGGCACCTACGCCGCGACGCCCGGCGCGCTGCGCAACCTTTTCCGCGCCGTGATCGCCGACAGCCCGGCCGCTACCAGCCCAACCGCCGCCGTAACGGCCGCGAGGCTCGCCAGGGGCGACCTCGCCGGCCTCGGCATCGCCGTTCGTCGTCGCCAGGTGCGCGCCGGACAGCGCGAGTGGGTTTTCACCCTCGGCGGTCAGTGACCGCCCCGTTTACACGCCTCGACCACCCGCCGGGTAGCCGCCCGGCCGGGACGCCTCGCCCTGAGAGGGAACCATGCACCCCGACTACGACGAATTTCCCGAGCCAACCCGCCCCACCTACCCGCCGGCCGGCGTCACGCTCCCCGAAGACCTTGCCGCCGCCCTGGACGCCTTCAGGGCCGCTGACGACGCCTGGCTGACCGCCGTCGAGGCCGTCGAGGAGTACCGCACCCAGGCCCGCCAGAGTCGCGCCGCGCGTGCCGCCGCCGTCCGCGCCGCCGGGGACGCCGTCGCGAGTGGCCGGAAGCGTCCGGCCATCCCGGACGAGATCACCGAGGCCGCCGAGCGGACCGAGGTCGAGATCCTGTCCCGGGTCGTGGCCGTCCGCCGCGAAGAGGCCAACCGCGCCGCGCGGGCGGCTAGCGCCCTGGTCGCGGCGCACGCCGGGGAGTGGGTCGAGCCGGTCGGCGCGGGCTTCCGTCCGGCGATCGCCGAGGCGCAGGCCAAGATCGATGAAGCTATCGCCGCTGTTGCGCGGGCCGAGAACATCGTTAGCGAGGTCGCGCGGCTGCGCGCGACGGCGTACACCGAGACGCTTCGCGAAGTCGGCGAGTTTGTCGGTCGGGACACGCTGCGCGACTCTGCCGCTTCCTTCTGGGAGGCGATCTCTAGCCGGGCGTACCGGGTGCGCGTCGCACGCCACGCCACGCCGGCCGACGCCCTGGCGGATGCCAAGCACGCGCTTGAGGCGCTGGCGGAAAGCGACCTCGCCGAGGTCCCGCACCCCGACACCCTCGGGGCGGTCTCGGGACGCCCCTCCTGGACGGCCTGGCACCGCGTCTTCAGCGCCGCCCCCGCCGCTGTCCGCGAGCGACTGGCCACGGCGCTGCGGCTCGGAGACTGACCCCGCGACCGACACGCGAGGGCCCTCGGAGAGACCCGGGGGCCCTCTTCGCGCCCGCCCTCCAGAAAGGACCCCCGCCCGTGAAGACCCCCACCCCCGCCCCGTCGCGTGCCGTCCGGCGTCGGCTGTCCCGCGCCCGGCGTACCCGCCGCGTGGCTGGCTATCGCTGCTGGTGCAGTAGCGCCGCCTCGGGAGTGGTCCGGTCCGACGGCCGCGACCTCGCCGCGTGTTACCGCCACTTGACGGCCCGGCCCGGCCGCGCCTCGGCCGCGACGCACGACCGCGACCGGACTGACTGGACGCGGCACTTGCTCGCCGTGCTTCGGCGTGACGCTGCGACTCGCGACGACGCAGCGTGACCCCCTGGGGAGGTGCCCCCTTGCCCCCTCCTCCCCTCACCGAAGCGGCATAGCGCCTGCCTGTGCGTGCACGCTCCGTCCCAGTTTTCGACTACAGAGAGCTACAAGAAATGACCGCTGAAACTGAGCCGGACGGTCTCCCCGAGAACTGGACGACCGGGGCCCGCGAGACGTTCGCCGCCGTCACCGAGGAGCGTCCCGACCTGACCGCCGCCGAGGTCGCCGAGCTGTTCCACGCGTGCGCCCTGGAGAGCGCCGCCGAGCGCCTGGACGGCGTCGCCCTGGCGGCCGGCATGGTCGCCCGGGGGTCGACCGGGCAACCGACCGTCCACCCCGCCGCGATCGAAGCCCGTCTAGCCCGGACGGCCGCCGCGCAGATCCTCGGCCGACTGCACAAGCCGTCGCACGGCTCGCCGTCCGAGCGCGGTCGCCGCGCGGCCCGCGCCCGGTGGAGCGGTGACCGATGACCAATCCGAAGATGCGTCGCCGAGCGCCCCGTCCGAGCAACGTCTACGCCGTCCCGGTCAGCCTGGCCGGCGTGCCGCTGCCCGAGTTCACCCCAAGCGAGCACGTCAACCGCCCCGCCGAGGGCTGGACGGTCGAGACCGTCTGGCTCGCGGCGGTGCGCTACGCCCGCGCTCACGAGCTGCGCCGGGGCGGTGCCCGCGTCGCCTGGCTGGCGTTCTCCTCGGCGTACGACGCCGCGACCGGCGCGAAGCTGCGCCGGGAAGAGATCCGGATGCGCCTCACTGGCCACGATCCGGAGCCCGCGGCTTGGGCGGTCGACGAGTAGTCGCTCAAGAGACGGCCTGAGAGCCGTCGAGCGACCCGACCCCTACCCGACCCACCCCCGGCCCGAGATCGGCCGTCTGAGCAAGCCCTACGGGCTGCGCGCGGGCCGTTCCTGCATGCCTTCACACCGGCTTAGTGCCGCGCTCCGGTATCCGCGCCCGGGGCGCGGCACTCCCCATTTTGGAACAGAGAAGATGCCCAGAATAGAAGTCCCGTACGGCGGACACGTTTACACGATCCGGCCGAACCCCGAATCACTCACCACCGCGCGCGCCGCGCTGAAGGCCGGCCGCTCTCGCGCCGCGCTGAAGGCGATTCTCGGCCCCGCACAATTCGCGGTCTTCACGCAGCGACACAGCACCTATGGCGAGTTCGAGGACTTCGTCCTCGCGATCGGCCGCCGGCTGGGGGTGCTCTGAAATGTCTAACGTCGGATTCGCAACCCTTCAGGTCCTCCCCTCGCTGAAGAACCTTCACCGCAACCTGACGAAGGAAGCCAGCCCGGTCCTGACCAAGTGGGCAAAGGACGTCGGGAAGGACCTCGGCGAACAGATCTCGAAGGAGGCCAGCGCCGGGGTAGGCGACGGTCTGGCGAAGGCCGTCCGGTCCGGCGTCGAGGACGGCGCGGACCAGGGCGGCCGGACCCTCGGCGCGCGGGTCGCCCGGACCGCCCGGAGAGCCGTACGGGAGTCCGTCCGCGACGGCCTGGACGAAGGCACGCGGACCGCCGCGCCGCGCCTGCGGACGCACGTACACACCGCCCTGCGCGACGGCTTCCGGCGCGGCTTCCGCTTCATGTTCACCGGCTCGCAGTCGCAGGGCGACCGGATGCGCCGGTCCCTGGCGCTGGGCGTCGCGGGGGGCATCGTTCGCGGCATCGCGGAAGGCTTCGACGCCGCGAAGGACACCGTCAAGGCGTTCGTCAGCAACGCGAACGACGCCCTGAAGGACCTCGGGAAGACCGCGCTCACCGGCATCCGGGGCGCGCTCGAAGCTGCCGCCGGCACGACCGCGACCGGCGGCCTGAACCTGCTCATCGGCGCGACTCTGGCGCTCGCTGCGGCGGTTCCCACAGCCGTGACGGCCGCCGTCACTGGCCTCCTGGCGCTGGCCCCGGCCGTCCTACTGGTCGGCGGTGCCGCCGGATCGCTGACGACGCTCGCCTTCGGCGGTGCCGCCGCGCTCGGGGTCTTCGCCCTGGCGACCCGGGGCCTCGGCGACGCCTTCAAGGAGATGTCCGAGAAGGGCAAGCTCTCGAAGGAGACGCTGAAGAAGCTCTCGCCCGAGGCCGCGAAGTTCGTCCGCGTCGTCGGCAAGCTCAAGAAGCCCTTCGGCGAGCTGGCGAAGTACGTTCAGGGCCGCCTGTTCGCCGGCCTCGCGAAGCCCGTAAAGGACCTGGCGAAGACCTGGCTTCCGGCGCTGCGGCCGATGCTCGGCGACCTCGCCGGCCGGTTTTCCCGGCTCGCCCAGGGCATCGCGAAGGCCCTCGGGAAGCCCGACTTCATCGCCAACATCCGTGCCGCCGTCGCAGGCTTCGGCGGCTTCGTCGACCGGATCGGCAAGGGCCTTCAGCCCTTCCTCGGCGCTCTCGGCAAGCTCGCGAAGGCGAGCGTCCCCTTCCTCGCCGAGCTGGGCGACGGCCTCGGCGGCGCGCTGGAGAAGTTCTCCGCGTGGATCGCCAGGGCCGAGAAGTCCGGCGCGCTGACTCAGTTCATGAAGGACGCCGCGCAAACCCTGCGCGACATCTGGGATATCGGCGGCCTGGTCGTCGGCATCGTGGGCGAGCTGATCGACACCTTCTTCCCGTCCTCGAAGCGCGCGAGCGGCACCTTCCTCGACGGCGTGAAGTCCGGGCTTCAGGAAGTGAAGGACTGGCTCGCCGACCCGAAGAACAAGAAGGCAATTCAGGACTTCATGAAGGGCGTCGGCGACTTCGTCAAAAAGGTCGTCACCGAGTGGGTGCCGGCCGTCATCAGTTTTGGCGTGACGGTCGCCGACTGGGTCGACAAGGTCAAGGAGTGGGGCGACAAGCTAACCACCTTCGGCACGGCGGTCTCGGCGTTCTGTTCGGGAGTCGCGGCGGCTCTCTTCGCCCTAGCGTCGCCGATCGCCTACGTAACTGGGGCTTTTGGCCTCCTCCCGTCTGGCGCGAAGAAGAACGGCGATGAGACGACCGGGATCTTCCGGACCCTCCGCGCGACGCTGATCGCCGTCTTTGACGGGATGCCCGGCCGCATGTTCGGGATCGGCGCGGCGATCGGCGCCGCCCTGGCCGCCGGCCTGCGCTCCCAGTTGGGCGAGGTCCGAGGCGTCGGCCGCGCTCTCGCGAACGCTGCGGCGACTGCGGCAGCGGCGGGGGCCCAGGTCATTAATCCGCCTCCGGGGCGGGTCACGAAGAAGTCCGCCGGGCCAGTAACCCGCGCCGCGACGATTCGGCCCCGCGGCGGGGACGCGCCCTCGGGCGGGCCGCTGATCGGCTCGCTGACGCTGGCCCCGTCCCGCGAGTCCGCTCGCGACCAGCTCGAAGAGGTCAACTTCGCGCTTCGGCGCATCCAACGGGGAGGTATCTACGCATGACCGATGTCTACGCGCTGGCCGCTCGGCTCGCGGACTACGAACGCCGCCTAGCGGCCGTCGAGCGCACCGCGCAGGCACCGCGAACGACCGTCGAGGGCGGAACCTTCTCGGTCGTCGACCCGGACGGTAACCCGATCTTCCTTGTCAGCGAGGACGAGGAGGCCGGGGGCTACGTGGCCCAGGCCGCGAACGGCGCAACGCTGGTCGCGTCGGATCTCGACCTTCCCGGCGGGACGATCACTGAGACCGACATCAGCGATGAGGCGATCAGTACGCCGAAGCTGACCGCAAACGCCGTCACGGCCGACAAGATCGCAGCCGGGGCGATCACAGCGGACAAGATCGCCGCGAACGCTGTCACGGCCGACGCGATTGAGGCCGGCGCGATCGACGGTCAGGAGATCACCGGCGCGACCATCACCGGCGGCCTGTTCCGGACGTCCGGCACCGCCGATGAGTTCCTGGAGATTGGCGAGGCCGTCACCTACAACGGCCACGCCGGCATCCGGTGGAACACGGGCCTCGGCACGTGGGCAGAGCCGAGCATCATCGGTTCCGAGAACCCCTCCGGCGGCAACCCCGGTCAGCACGTCCTCGAACTGTCCGGCGGCGCGGGCGGGGGCCGGACGGCGACGGTAACCCTCTCGGACTGGCGGCCGTCGGTCGAGGTCCAGACCGCCGACACGTCCGCCGGTACGAGCACCCGGGTTGTCGTCTCGCCGGACAGCGGGGTCGAGGTGCAAGCGAACCTGTCGGTCACCGGCTCGGCGACCGTCGGCGGGCGAAACGTCGTCACGGGCCCGGGTCGGGTGTACTGGTTCACCGGCACCCTGACGACCAACGCTTCCGGCATAGCGACGATTACCCACGCCGCAGGGTTCACGCCGCAGGCAATCGCCCTCAGCCAGAACGGCGCGACCGGGTCGTCCGGCGTGAACCTCCTGTACGTCACCGGCACCGCGACCGCGACCAGCTTTCAGGTCAAGGCGACCTTGAACGGTTCGCCCTTTGCCAGCGGCTCGGTTGGCTTCGCCGCCTTCCTGGGCGGCTGACCTCGCACACAACGAAAGCCCCGCATCCGGACCGCCCGGGTGCGGGGCTTTCGCGCGTTTACACGCCTGGAGCCGCCACCCCGCGTTTGTCGCCGCCTCGGGCTACGTTGTCCCGTATGCCCCCCACTGTCGCCGCTCCCTCTCCGCGCCGATGGGCCGCCGTCCCGACCTCCGTCAGCATGGCCGACCGCCCCGCCGCCGGGTCCCCCGCGACGATCGTCGTCGGCGACGACGCGTATCCCGCCGTCGTGACCCGGGCCAGCCTGACCGCCGTTACCGTCCGCCGGGTCGAAGCTGGCGAGTCCCGGCGCAACCGCGATCACACGGCCCTGGTCGCCCGAGGCGACCTGTCCCGCCCGGTCGGCCCGCCCGAGGTCTACCGACTGCGCGACGGCCGGTATCGGACGGCGTCCGCCGTGCTCACCTTCGGCGAGGCGGTGTCGCGTACGCCGCTCCCGCCTCCCCGTCGGGCCGGCTGGGGGCCGCTGGTACGGCACGATGGAGTCATGAGCGCACGCGTACGCGCCCCCGAACTGCGGGGCCGGGCCTGGCTGAATACCGGCGGCAAGATCCTCCGTTTGGCCGACCTTCGAGGTCGTATAACCGTCCTAGATTTCTGGACCTTCTGCTGTATCAACTGTCTCCACGTGCTCGACGAGTTGCGCCCGCTCGAGGAGAAGTACGGCGACTTGCTGGTCGTGATCGGCGTGCACTCGCCGAAGTTCGAGCACGAGAAGGACCCGGACGCCCTGGCCGCGGCGGTCGAGCGGTACGGCGTGCACCACCCGGTGCTCGACGACCCCGAGCTGAACATGTGGCAGCAGTACGCGGCGAAGGCCTGGCCGACCCTGTCGGTGGTCGACCCGGAGGGCTACGTGGTCGCCACCATGGCCGGCGAGGGCCACGCCGAGGGGCTGGCCAAACTGATCGACGACCTGATCGCCACCCACGAGGCGAAGGGCACCCTGCACCGGGGCGAGGGCCCGTACGTGCCCCCCGCCGAGCCGGAGACCACGCTGCGCTTCCCCGGTAAGGCCGTGGTGCTCGACGGCGGCAACCTGCTGGTCTCGGACTCGGCCCGGCACTCCCTGGTCGAGCTGGCCCCCGACGGCGAGAAGGTGCTCCGGCGGATCGGGGCCGGCACCCGGGGCCACGCCGACGGCCCGGCCGGGAGCGCCACCTTCTCCGAGCCGCAGGGGCTCTGCCTGCTGCCCGCGCACGCCGCCGAGGTGGCCGGGTACGACGTGGTCGTCGCGGACACGGTCAACCACCTGCTGCGCGGCGTGAAGCTCGACACCGGCGAGGTGGTCACGGTCGCCGGCACCGGCCGGCAGTGGCGCTCGACGGTCGACGACCACGCGCACGACGCGCGCGCAGTTGACCTCTCCTCCCCCTGGGACGTCGCCTGGTACGACGACAAGGTCGTGATCGCCATGGCCGGCATCCACCAGCTCTGGTGGTTCGACCCGACCCGGCGGACCGCCGGCGTGTACGCCGGGACCACCGTCGAGGCGCTGCGCGACGGGCCGCTGCCGGACGTCTGGATGGCCCAGCCCTCCGGCCTCTCCGTCTCGGCCGACGGCAGCCGGCTCTGGATCGCCGACAGCGAGACCAGCGCCGTCCGGTACGTCGAGGACGGGGTGATGCACACGGCGGTGGGCCAGGGCCTCTTCGACTTCGGGCACGTGGACGGGCCGGCCGAGCGGGCGTTGTTGCAGCACCCGCTGGGGGTGTGCGCGCTGCCGGACGGTTCGGTGCTGATCGCCGACACGTACAACGGCGCGGTGCGTCGCTTCGACCCGGCGACCGATCAGGTGGCCACGGTGGCGGACGGCCTGGCCGAGCCGAGCGGGCTGGTGCTGACCGCCGAGGGCGACGTGCTGGCGGTCGAGTCGGCGGCGCACCGGCTGACCCGGCTGGCCCCGGGCGCGCTCACAGCGGCGGGCGCGAGCACGGTGGACGGCCCCCGGCACAAGCTGGAGCGGAAGCCGACCGACGTGGCGGCCGGTGAGCTGACCCTGGATGTGATCTTCACGCCCGCACCGGGGCAGAAGCTGGACGAGACGTACGGGCCGTCGACCCGGCTGGTGGTCTCGGCGTCCCCGCCGGAGCTGCTGGTCGAGGGGGCCGGGACGACCACCGACCTGTCCCGCCGGCTGGTGGTCAACGGCGCGGTGGCGCAGGGCGTGCTCCAGGTGACCGCCCAGGCGGCCACCTGCGACGCCGACGTCGAGCACGCCGCCTGCCACCTGACCCGCCAGGACTGGGGCGTCCCGATCCGCGTGGTCGAGGACGGGACGACCCGCCTCCCGCTGGTCCTCCGCGGCATGGACGAGGGCTGACGCCCGCCCCGGGTGTTAAGAAGGGGCCCCTTCTCTACCGCAGGCGTTGAGAAGGGGCCCTTCCATTCACGCGAACGGAGCGAGCGTGACCCCGGCGTCGATCAGGGCGGCCCGGACCAGTTCGGCGGAGCGGACCGCGCCCGGGCTGTCCCCGTGCAGGCAGATCGACTCGACCTGGCACGGGACGACGCTGCCGTCGACCGCGACGACGGTCCGTTCGGTGGCCATCCGGACCGCCCGGGTGGCCACCGCGTCCGGGTCGGTGACCAGCGCGTTGGCGGCGGTACGCGACACCAGTTGGCCGTTGGGCAGGTAGTTCCGGTCGGCGAAGCCCTCGGCGATCACCCGCAGTCCGGCGCCGACGGCGAGCTGGGCGAGCACCGAGCCGGGCGGGCAGAGCAGCGGCAGTTCGTGGTCGTAGCTGCTGACCGCGGCGACCAACGCGGCCGCCTGGGCCTCGTCGCAGGCCGCCGCGTGGTAGAGCGCGCCGTGCGGCTTGACGTAGCAGACCCGGGTGCGGAACAACTTGCAGAACGCGTCCAGCGCGCCGATCTGGTAGATCGTCTCGTCCCGGAGTTCGGCGAAGTCGTACGCGATGTGCCGGCGGCCGAAGCCGGCGAGGTCCCGGTAGCCGACCTGGGCGCCCACCGCGACCCCGCGCTCCGCGGCCGCGGCGCAGACCCGGTGCATCGTGGACGGGTCGCCCCCGTGGAAACCGCAGGCGACGTTGGCGGAGGTGATCAGTTCCAGCAGCGCCTGGTCGTCGCCGAGCCGCCAGATGCCGAATCCCTCGCCGAGGTCAGCGTTGAGGTCCATGGAATCTCACCGTAGTCCCTGGCCGGGCCTGCGCGAGCGGGGTCACGTCGTCCAGCACCCCGACGACCGGGTACCCGCCGGTGGTGGGGTGGTCGGCGAGGAAGATCAACGGTTGACCGTCCGGTGGCACCTGCACCGCGCCGAGGACGAGGCCCTCGCTGGGTAGTTCGCCGGCCACCGCGCGGGGCAGGGCCGCGCCGACCAGTCGCGCACCGACCCGGTTGCTCAGCGGGCTGATCGCGTACGCGGTGTGGAACAGCAGGTCGAGCGCGGTGTCACCGAACCAGTCGTGCCGAGGGCCGAGCCGGAGGGCCAGCCGCAGCTCGGCGGGGACGGGCGGGGTGACGGTGAGGTCCACCGGGGCGGGCGGGCCGACGGGCGGGCCGAGGGGCAGCCGGTCGCCGTCGCGTACCAGGGGCGGGCCGAGGCCGGAGAGGGTGTCCGTGGCGCGGCTGCCGAGCACGGGTTCGACCGCGATCCCGCCGGAGACGGCCAGCCAGGTACGCAGCCCGGTGCGGGCGGGCCCGATCCGCAGCACCGCCCCGGCGGGCAGGGAGAGCGGCCGCCCCACGTCCCCCGGCCGACGTTCGACCGGCCGGCCGCCGGGCGGTGCCGGGTCGGCCCGGCTCGCGCGCCCGGCCGGCGGCGGCTCGATCCGGACGTCCACCTCGGCGCCGGTGAGCGCCACGGTGACCGCCCGGGTGAACCGCAGGTCGCAGCCGGTCAGGGTGATCTCCAGGCCGGCGGCGGTGGCCGGGTTGCCGACGAGGCGGTTGGCCAGGCGCAGCGCGGCCGGGTCGAGCGCGCCGGAGCGGGGGACGCCGAGGTGGGCGTACCCGGGGCGGCCCTGGTCCTGCACGGTGGTGAGGGCACCGGCCCGGAGCACGTGGATCACGCCGAGCACGCCGGTTCGCGACTGCGGGGCTGGCAAGACCGGCTCACTCCTCGCGCTCACGGGACACCAGCCGTACCCGGGTGCCGGGTGTGAGCCGGGCCGGCGGGTCGGCGTGCACGTCGAAGAGGACCAGGTCGGTCCGGCCGACCAGCAGCCAGCCGCCGGGCGAGGCGGTCGGGTAGATCCCGGCGTACGGGCCGGCCAGGGCGACCGACCCGGCCGGCACCCGGGTACGCGGGGTGGTGAGCCGGGGCACGGCCAGCTCCGCCGGCAGCCCGGTCAGGTACGCGAACCCGGGGGCGAACCCGCAGAACGCCACCCGGAACTCGGTACGCCGCAGCCGCTCGACCACCACCGGCACGTCGACGCCCCAGTGCCCGGCGACGGCGGGCAGGTCCTCCCCGTCGTACACCGTGGGCACCTCGACCTCGGCGGTGGTGGCCGGGTCGACGCCGCCCTGCGGGGTCCAGCCGGCGATCCGGGCCGCGGTCGCCGCCGGGTCCGGTACGCCGTCGACCAGCACGGTGGCCGCGGCCGGGACGATCTCGACGGCGCTCAGCTCGCCGGCGTCCCGGCGCCGCCAGAGTTCGGCGCGCCAGGCCTGGACCTGGTCGGGGTCGTCGCAGTCGAGCAGCAGGGCGTGCGCGCCGACGGGCCGGATCCGCATCCCGCCATACTGGCGGATGGGGGCGTCGACCAGGGTCCATCGACCGGTGGGTGGGCGTGACACTCCACACTACTTCCAAGTAACCTACGGTGCCGTAACCTATTGGCGTGACCACCTCGGCTCCGCTTCGGCTGAAGCCGGTCGACATCGGTAAACCCCGGATGCGCGGCTGGCTGCACACGTACGCGTTCTTCGTCGCGCTCGCCTGCGGCATCGTGCTCTGCTCGATCGCGGCCGCCCGCCCCGGCTGGGCACCCCTGGTCAGTTGCCTGGTCTACAGCCTGACCGTGTGCGGTCTCTTCGGCACCAGCGCCCTATACCACCGTCGGGTCTGGTCGGAGCGGGGCTATCAGATCATGCGCCGGATGGACCATTCGATGATCTTCGTGTTCATCGCCGGCACCTACACCCCGTTCTGCGCGCTGCTCCTCCGGCCCCGGCCGGCCGAGCTGATGCTGGGCCTGGTCTGGGGCGGGGCGGTGGCCGGGGTGGCGCTGAAGCTCATCTGGCCGCACGCGCCGCGCTGGGTGTCCGCGCCGCTCTACCTGGCGCTCGGCTGGGTCGCGGTGGCGATGCTGCCGCAGATCCTGCACGCCGGCGGGGTCACCGCCCTGGTGCTGCTGATCGTCGGCGGCGCCATCTACAGCGTCGGCGCGGTCTTCTACGCGCTGCGCAAGCCGAACCCGTGGCCCACCGTCTTCGGCCACCACGAGTTCTTCCACGCCTGCACCCTGGTCGCGGCGATCTGCCACCACATCGCGATCTACTTCGCGCTCTTCTCCTGACCGGCCCGGCCCGGCCGGGAGTTCGGCCCCCCGGAAGGAGTTCGAGGGCCCCGCGCCGTTGCGGGGCCCTCGCGGTATGCGGGGACCGGTCAGGCCGGGTAGCCCGGGCGGCGCACCTCGCGGTACTCCTCGCGGACGACCCGGTCGTCCTCGACCGGCACGGTCGGCTGGGCGACGACCCGCTCGCGCACCGGGGTGGCGACCACCGTACGGCGGCGGCTGTTCCAGAAGTACATCGTGAGGAGCAGGCCGACCACGCCGACGAGCATGAGCACCCAGCCCACGACGTTGAGGTCGAGCCATCCCAGGTTGGCGTCGATGGCGAACGCGAAGATCGCGCCCAGCGCGATGAGGAAGATGCTGGCACCGATGCCCATGACGTCGCCTCCTTGGCGTTCTGCTGGCGTTTCCTACCCGCCACGGCCATGGCTGAGGTAGCGGCATCCATCGACTTACCCAGGCGCTCGGATCGCCAATCAGGCAAGCTGTCCGCATGACCGACGGCAGGAACCAGGAGCGGACGCTGGTGCTGCTCCGGCACGCCAAGGCCGAACAGTCCGAGGAGGCGCCGGACACCGAGCGCCCGCTGAGCGCGCGGGGGCAGGCCGACGCCGCCGCGGCCGGCGCGTGGCTGGCACGGCACACCCTCCTCCCCGACGTGGTGCTCTGCTCCACGGCCCGGCGCACCCGGCAGACCTGGCACGGGGTGGCGCTGGGCATCACGGGATCCCCGCCGGAGGGGGGACCGACGGGGTCGTCACCGGTGGTGCGGTACGAGCCGGCCGCGTACGAGGCCCGGCCGGAGGGTCTGCTGGAGCTGGTACGGGCGGTCACCCCGGAGGCCGGCACGGTGCTGCTGGTCGCTCACAATCCGGGCATCTCGCTGCTCTCGGCGCTGCTGGACCCGGAGCGGGCGGATCCGGAGGGACTGCGGACCACCGACCTGGTGGTGCACCGCCCGACCACTCCGTGGGCGGCGCTGGCTCCCGGCGGCGCCCCGATCACCGCCCGGCACACCGCGCGCGGCTGAGGTGTCCCGAGGGCCGCCTATTTGACGCCTGCGGTAGCGGAGGGGCCTCCTTCGCGGTCACCCCCGCCGTCAGGACGGCGGGGCGGTGGGCGGCGGCGGGTCGGGCGGCGGGGGCATCATCGCCGTCGGGTGGGAGAGCCGGTTCTCCTCCACGATCAGCGTGCGTGCCCGCTTGCGCCGGTCCTGCCAGAACCAGAGCGTGGTGAGCAGGACGGCCAGCCCGGCCAGGATGAACACCCAGCCGACCGCGCGCAGGTCGATCCACCAGACGTTGGCCCGGATGGCGAAGGTCATGATCGCCCCGAGCGCGATGAGAAAGATTGCGCTGCCAATGCCCATGTGCGCTGCACTCCCCCGTGCGTTGGCCGTTGGGCGTGCCCGGTCGTGGTCCGCGACGGTTACCCGTCCGGCGGCCGGCCTACCCGGCCCACCCCGCCAATTCGCCGGAGCCCGCCCGCCCCGCGGCGGATTGGGGTATCGGACGGGCCGGACACCCCGACCTACCGCCACCCGGCGGCGCGGGCCGGACGGACGGACGACGACGGCCGGCGAGCAGTCGCTCGCCGGCCGTCGTCAGGGTCGAACCGGTCCGATCACCCCACCGGGGATCAGAACGCCTCCTCCGGGAGGTCCATGATCTCCAGGTCGGCGCCCTCGATGATCCGCCGGTCGGCGCCGATGCGCGGGAGCACCTCGCGGGCGAAGAACCGGGCCGCCGCCACCTTGCCGGTGTAGAACGCCTTGTCGGCGGTGGAGACCTCGCCGGCCAGGGCCTTCAGCGCCACGTCCGCCTGCTTCTGCAGCAACCAGCCGACCACCAGGTCACCGACCGCCAGCAGGAACCGGCGGCTGCTCAGGCCGACCTTGTAGAGGGCGCGGGCGTCGCCGCCCTGGGCCTCGCCCAGCCAGCCGGTCAGCACGCCGAGGATGTTCTGGATCTCGGCGAGCGCCTTGCCGAGCGCCTGCCGCTCCTCCTTGAGCTGGCCGTTGCCGGCCTCGGAGGTGATGAACTCCTGGATCTCGCCGGCGACCGCCAGCAGGGCCTTGCCGTTGTCCCGGACGATCTTCCGGAAGATCAGGTCCAGGCTCTGGATCGCGGTGGTGCCCTCGTACAGGGTGTCGATCTTGGCGTCCCGGACGTACTGCTCCAGCGGGTAGTCCTGGAGGAAGCCGGAGCCGCCGAAGGTCTGCAGCGACTCGTGACCGAGCAGTTCGTACGCCCGCTCCGAGCCGACGCCCTTGACCAGCGGGAGGAGCAGGTCGTTGACCCGCTTGGCCAGCTTGGTGGCCTTCTCGTCGCCGGCCGCCTCGGCGATGGCGACCTTGTCCTGCCAGCTGGCGGTGTAGCAGACCAGCGCCCGCAGGCCCTCGGCGTACGACTTCTGCATGAGCAGCGAGCGGCGCACGTCCGGGTGGTTGGTGATGGTCACCCGGGGCGCGGTCTTGTCGGTCGACCGGGTCAGGTCGGCACCCTGCACCCGGTTCTTGGCGTACTCGAGCGCGTTCAGGTAGCCGGTGGAGAGGGTGGCGATCGCCTTGGTGCCGACCATCATCCGGGCGTACTCGATGATCATGAACATCTGCCGGATGCCGTCGTGCTTCTCGCCCAGCAGCCAGCCCTTGGCCGGTACGCCGTGCTCACCGAAGGTCATCTCGCAGGTGTTGGAGACCTTCAGGCCCATCTTGTGCTCGACGTTGGTGGCGAAGACGCCGTTGCGCTCGCCCAGCTCGCCGGTCTCCTCGTCGAAGTGGTACTTCGGCACCACGAAGAGGGAGAGGCCCTTGGTGCCGGGGCCGCCGACGCCCTCCACGCCGACCGGGCGGGCCAGCACGTAGTGGACGATGTTGTCGGAGAGGTCGTGCTCACCCGAGGTGATGAAGCGCTTGACGCCCTCGATGTGCCAGGAGCCGTCGGGCTGCGGGATGGCCCGGGTACGGCCGGCGCCCACGTCCGAACCGGCGTCCGGCTCGGTGAGCACCATGGTCGAGCCCCACTGCTTCTCGATGAAGAGTCTGGCCCACTTCTTCTGCTGCTCGGTGCCCTCGACGTGCAGCACGTGCGCGAAGGACGGGCCCGACGCGTACATCCAGATCGGGGCGTTCGCGCCGAGCACCAGCTCGGCGAGGGACCACCAGAGGGCGCGCGGGGCGTTGGTGCCGCCGAGGGCCTCGGGGAGGTCGAGCCGCCAGAACTCCGACTCCATGAACGCCTGGTACGACTTCTTGAACGACTCCGGCAGCGGCGCGGTGTGCGTCGCGGGGTCGAAGACCGGTGGGTTTCGGTCGCTGTCCGAGTAGCTGGCGGCCAGGTCCTCGCGGGCCAGGCGGTCGACCTCGGAGAGGAAGCTACGGGCGGTGTCGACGTCCAGGTCCGTGTACGGCTCCTGGCCGAACGTCCGGTCCGCCCCGAAGACCTCGAACAGGTTGAACTCGAGGTCCCGAAGGTTGCTCTTGTAGTGGGTCATGCTCGCTGGCCCCGCTTCCGGACAGGTGTTACCGATCAGTAACCCAGACTGTATTACTCGCCGGTAGCCAACGACAAGCCGATCGTGGAAGTGACAGCGATTACACACTTCTGGTTCAGCTTCCGGCCACCCGGGCCGAGCCGGGCGCCCGTACCACTATCTCGCGACGCCGACGGTCTGCCGGACGGAGTCCGGCCGGTCGAGCAGAGCGAGCATGAGATGGGCGACATCGGCGCGCGACACGGTGAGGCCGCCGCGAATGTTGCGCCCGTACGCCGTGCGGTAGCGCCCGGTCAGCGGGCCGTCGGTCAGCCGGGGCGGCCGGACCACGGTCCAGTCCAGGCCGCCGTCCCGCAGTTCCTCCTCCATCAGCGCGAGGTCGGCGTAGTGGTGCCGCAGCACCCGCCGGATCGCCGGACCGAGCACGAAGCGCATCAGCGGACCGTCGCCCTCGTCGTACCGGGGCGGGTTCGGCCGGCCGGGGGACGGCACCACGCCGACCGGAGCGGCACTGACCACCACGATGCGGCCCACCCCAGACCCGGCCATCGCCTCGGTGATCGCCCGCGTGCCCCGGGACGCGACCCCGGCGTCGGCCCTGGACCGGGGACCGAGCCCGGAGAGCACCGCGTCCGCGCCGTCCAGCGCGGCCCGCAGCGCCGTCCGGTCAGCGGCCGCGAGGTCGGCGGTGACCACCCGGGCGGCCGTGCCGGGCAGCCGGGCCGGGTCGCGTACCACCGCCGTGACGTCGTGACCGGCGGCGAGCGCCTGGTCGACAAGGTGACGACCGATTCCACCGCTGGCCCCGAAGATCGTGAGCTGCATCCGCCACTCCTCCGTCCATCCCCGCCCGAGGCGGCCGAGTCCCGTAAGATATGGAAACCGTAACAGTTGATACGAGGGCCAAACAATATGAGTTCCGTAGATTCTGCGGAAGCCCGCCGGCGGCGCCGGTCGGCCACCCGGATCAAGGAGGCCATGCGGGAGCTGAGCAACCAGCTCGCGCTGCTCAACCACCACGTCGGCGTACGCCTCTCGCTGCGCGACGTGGACCTGGACTGCCTGGACCTGATCGCCCGGCACGGACCGCTCAGCCCGGGCACGCTGGCCCGCCGGGCCGGGCTGCACCCGGCCACCATGACCGGCATCCTGGACCGGCTCCAGCGGGGCGGCTGGATCGTCCGCGAGCGGGACCCCGAGGCCACCGACCGGCGCTCGGTGACCGTCCGGGCCCGGCGTGAGCGCAACGGCGAGCTGTTCCGCCTCTACGCCGGTATGAACGCCGCGATGGACGACATCTGCGCCGGGTACGACGAGGCCCAGCTCGAGGTGATCGCCGACTTCCTGCACCGGGCCGGGGAAGCCGGGCGGCGGGCCACCGACGAGCTGGCCGAGGGCTGAGCGGGCCGGAGCGTCAGCTCTCGGCCGCGCCGACCTCCCAGCTCGGCACGGCGGCGGTCACCTCGCTGCGCGGGCCGGAGTATTCCATCAGCACCAGCGCGATGTCGTCGTCGAGCCGGCCGTGCACCCACTCGACCAGTGCGGTCTCCAGCGACGCCAGGCCGTCGGCGACGGTGCCGTGGCCGAGCAGCCGCCAGGCCCGGTCGGCGGTCGGGAAGAACTCGCCCTCGCGGCGGGCCTCGCCGAGCCCGTCGGTGAAGAGCAGCAGCCGGTCGCCCGGTTCGAGCCGCTCCACCCGGGGCCGGACCACCGGCATGAAGCCCAGCGGGGGCGCGGGCGCCGGGGGCTCGAGCGGGATCACCGCACCCCGGCGCAGCAGCAGCGGCGACGGATGTCCACAGTTGACGATGGTGAGGGTGCCGCCCCGCTCCTCGACCAGCGCGGCGGTGACGAAGTCCTCGTCGCCCACGTTGCGGGCCACCGCCCGGTCCAGGTCGGTCACCACGGCCCGCAGGTCGGCCCGCTCGTACGCGACGTGCCGGTAGGAGCCGAGCACGATGCTGGCCAGCCGGACCGCGTCCAGCCCCTTGCCCCGGACGTCACCGATGATCATGCGGACGCCGTACGGGGTGTCCATCACCTCGTACAGGTCGCCGCCGATCTCGGCGGTGGCCGTGGAGGAGATGTAGCGGGCGGCCACGGCGAGCGTGCCCACCTGCGGACCGAGCGGCCGGAGCACCGCCTGCTGGGCGACCGAGGCGAGCCGGGACAGCTCGGCGATCCGCTCGGACTGGCGCTGGCGTACCGCCGCCACGGCGGCCGCGATCCCCGAGGCCAGCGCGATCCCCGCGACGTTGACGGCGGTGACCAGCGAGGTGGTCCCCTCGGCGAGGGCGAACGCGGCCCCGATCCCGGTGGCGACCACACCCAGCCCGCACACCACCCGCCAGGACGCCAGGGCGGCGGCGAGGAGCGGGGCGGCCGCCATCAGCGCGAGGTAGTGCGCGGGGCGGCCGTCCGCCAGCTCGACGGCGGAGACGAGTGCGAGCAGCGCGAGGGCCGCGCCGATGCCGGCGCGGGATCCGGGGCTCAGCGGGCCGCGGCCCGACTGGAGAGGTTGCGTGCGTACACCGGACAGCATGCCTGATAGACGTGACCGGGAGAATGAGCCGGGCGGGTGGTCCATGGAACTTCTGCCCGGCCGCGCCGCCTACCCGATCAGCCGAGGACCTCGTACCGGACGTCGATCTCGCCGAGGTCGGTCGAGGCGATGGCCGCGAAGGCGGCCCGCGACAGGTCCAGGCACCGGCCGTCGACGTACGGGCCACGGTCGTTGATCCGCACGATCACGGACTTGCCGTTGGCCGGGTTGGTCACCCGGACCCTCGTGTTGAACGGCAGCGTCTTGTGCGCGGCGGTCAGCGCGTCCGGGTTGAAGGTCTCCCCGTTGGCGGTCATCTGACCCTCGTCGTAGAAGGACGCGCCGCAGGAACCGCTGTCCACGACCTTGGGGGACGAGGTGGTCTTCCTGGCGGTGGGCTTCGGGCTGGCGGTCCGGGTCTTGCTCCGCGAGGCCGCCTGGGTACGGGTCGCCGTCGGGCTGGGGGTGGCCTTCGGCGAGGGGCTGAGGCTCGGCGAGGCGGAGGGGGACGCCGAACTGGGGGCCAGGGTGCTGGGCAGCGCCTCGGCGACGGTCGGCTCGGCGGCGGGCTCGGCCGAGGTGAGCTGGACCGCGCCGACGGCGCCGCCGACCGCGAGCACCACGCCGACGGCCGCGGTGGCGGCGATGCCGGCGGGCGAGAACTTGCGGGGACGGAAGTGCCTACCAGCCACCACCCGGTCCTTTCGTCAGCGGAACAAACCGGCTGGGACCGTAACGAGAGAAGTACTTCCGAAGTCAACGTGATCATGGTGCTATGCCCGTATTTACCCCGGTACGTGTAGCCGATCAAGCCAGCCAGCCTCCCCCGAACGGAGGAAGGTCCGCTGGCCGGAGCCGGTGCCCCATCGCCTGGCGTCGGTGCCCGAGGATGGGGGTCGTGCTGAACCGACGTCTGGTCGAGCTGTTCCGCTGGGTCGATCCCGGCCCGGACAGCAGTCATCTGGTCAGCGACACCTCCGGCTGGTGGCGCGATCCGGAGGTGCTGGCCGGCCTCGGACCGGCCCTCGCCGGCCTGTTCCCGGCCGCCCGACCCACCGTCGTGATCGCCCCCGAGGTGACCGGGCTGCTGCTCGGCCCGCTGGTCGCGGTGGCCGCCGGCGCCGGCTTCCTGCCCGCGTACAAGGGCGGCGGCGAGCGGCGCCGGGTCGGGGCGATGAGCTGGGCGGAGACTTCCCCGGACCACCGGGGCGCACGGCTGCGCCTCGGCGTGGACGCCGGCCGGCTCGGCCCCGCGGACCGCGTACTGCTCGTGGACGACTGGGTGGACAGCGGGGCCCAGGTGGACGCGCTGCACCGGCTGGTGGCGGCCACCGGGGCCGAGGTGGTCGGGGCGGCGGCCGTCGTGACGACCTGCCCGCCGGCCGTCGCCGAGCGGCTCGGGCTGCGCGCCCTGCTCGCCGGAGACCTGCTGTGAGCGCGTGACGCGCGGCGTGCTGGCGGGCGCCGGTTACGCCGGCCGGCTCAGCTGAACGAACTCCTCCACGGCGGTGCAGACCCGGCCCAGCACCTCCGCGGACCGCGCCAGCGGGCCGGGCACCAGCATCGAGTGGTCGGCGTCCGGCACCTCCAGCACGTGCGGGCTGAGCCGGCGCGCCACCTCGCCGTGCCACAGCATGTCGCCGGTGCCGCCCACCAGCAGGCACGGGGCGGTGGCCCGGTCGAGCGCGCCGACCACCTCCGGGTGGTTGAGCACCGGGGTCAGCCAGACCGCCGGCAGGTCCCGGTCGGCGGCCAGCGGGGTGGCGAAGGTGCCCAGCGACTTGCCGACCACCAGGTCGGCGCCGGCGTCGAGGGCAGGCGTCACCTGCTCGGCCACCCACCCGGCGGTCCGGTCGGCGGGCAGGTCGCGGGGCACCTGCCAGGTCACCTCGTGGACGTCGAAGCCGAGGCGGCGCAGCGCCTCCCCGACGTACGCGAAGAGCGGGGCACGGGTGTCGTAGCCCACGCCCGGGACGAGCACCGCCCGGCGGTCCGCCATGGTCGCCTCCTCGTGACCTCTCCGGCTCTCCCGCCAGCATCACCGACCGGGGCCCGTGGGGGACGGGAAATCCGGCGACGGGGCGGCCGGCCGGCCACTAGCCTCGGCAGGATGTGGCCCCGGATCGGTGGACTCCGCACGCTCGCCCTCGGCAACCCCGGCGAGATGCGCGCCAACCTCAACGCCCTCGTGCTGGCCGGCGTGAAGACCGCCACCGCCGGCCTGCTGACCGACGAGTACGCCGACGAGAACGAGGAGTTGGAGCACGTCGGCGAACGGCTGGCCCTGGTCGACGACCAGGACCTGCTGGTCGGGGTCGTCGAGGTCACCGCCGTCGAGGTGGTCCGCTTCGCCGACGTGAGCTGGGACTTCGCCCGCTCCGAAGGAGAGGGTGACCGGTCGATCGAGGAGTGGCGCGAGGGTCACCGCCGCTACTGGACCGGCGTGGGCTTCCCGGTGGACGACGACACCCAGGTGGTCTGCATCCGGTTCCGGCTGGTCTCCGCCGGGGACGGCGGGATCGGCACCGGCGACCTGGGCACCTGAGGTGCAAGGAAGGGCCCCTCCTTAACGCCTCGTGCGGGTAAAGGGCCCCATCCTGACGCTTTCGTCAGAGCCGGCGCAGCTCCGGCAGCAGGCCGACCGCCTCCACCAGCACCGCCTCGTCGCCCGCGTACCAACTGCTGGCCCGGGGCCAGTGCGTCACCACGTCGGTGAAGCCCAGCCGGGCCGCCCGCGCGACCTGCTCCGCGAAGAAGTCGGCGCCGCTGAGCGAGAAGGCCGGCGCCGAGTCGAGCGACAGGTAGCGGTCCAGGGTGGCCGGGTCACGGCCCGCCTTCTCCAGCGTCTCGGCCATCCGCCCGGCGAGGTCCGCGACCGTCGACCACCAGCTCTCCAGGTCGTCACCGCCGAGCCCGGTGGTCACCCAGCCCTGGCCGCACCGGGCGACCAGCCGCATCGAGCGGGGCCCGTTCGCGGCGACCACGAACGGCACCCGCGGCTGCTGGACGCAGCCCGGGTTGTTCCGCGCGTCCACGGCGGCGAACCACTCGCCGCGCCAGGTGGTGCCGTCCTCCCGCAGGATCAGGTCCAGCAGTTCGGTGAACTCGGCGAACCGGTCGACCCGCTGCCGGGGCGGCAGGGTCTCCCCGCCGAGCACGGTGGCGTCGAAGCCGATGCCGCCCGCGCCGAGCCCCAGCAGCAGCCGGCCGCCGGAGACGTCGTCCAGGGCGGTCACCTGCCGGGCGAACGCCGCCGGGTGGCGGAAGTTGGGCGAGGCGACCAGGGTGCCGAGGCGGATCCGGGAGGTCACCGTCGCGGCGGCGGTCAGGGTCGTCATCGAGTCGAACCAGGGGCCGTCGACCAGGTCGCGCCAACCCAGGTGGTCGTACGTCCAGGCGTGGTCGAAGCCCCACTCGTCCGCCTGCCGCCACCGCCGCTGCGAGTCCGACCAGCGCTGGTCGGGAAGGATCACGATGCCAATCCGCATGATCGCCAGCCTACGGCGGCGGTCCGGGTTCGCGGCACGGCATCAGGCGCGCCGAGCGGCCGGCCCGGACCGGCGCCGACCCACCCGCGCCGGCCCGGGCCGCCCGGTCACGCGGTCACCACGTCGGCGACCACGCAGGCGACGTTGTCCGGCGCGCCCCCGGCGTACGCGAGGTCGACCAGGCGCCCGACGGCGGTCTCCGGGTCGTCGGCCCCGGCGAGCGCCGCGTGCAGCGCCTCCGGCCCGACCACGGCGGAGAGCCCGTCGGAGCAGAGCAGGTAGCGGTCGCCGACCAGGGCGGTACGCAGCGCGAGATCCGCCTCGACCCGGGCCCCGGCGCCGAGCGCCCGGGACAGCAGGGCCCGTTGCGGGTGCGCCGCCGCCTCCGCCGGGGTCAGCCGGCCCTGGTCGACCTGCGACTGCACGTACGTGTGGTCCTGGGTCAGCCGGGACAGCTCGCCCCCGCGCAGCAGGTACGCCCGGGTGTCACCGACGTGCACCAGGGCGAGCTGGGTGCCCCGGCGCAGGATCGCGGTGAGCGTGGTGACCGGCTGGTGCCGGTCGGTGGCCTGCGCGCGTACCGTCCGGTCGGCCGCGGTGACCGCGTCGGCGAGCGTGGCGAGCAGTTCGGCGGCGGGCGCGTCGGCCAGTTCCAGCGGCCGGAGCGCGTCGACGGCGGCGGTGCTGGCGGCAGCGCCGCCCGGTCCGCGTAGGCCGTCCGCCACGGCGAGCAGCGTGTCGCTGGCGTACGCGGTGTCCTCGTTGGTATCCCGGACCGCGCCGGCCGTGCAGCGGACGGCGTACCGGAAGGTGGGGTCGGACATGGTGGGGCCCCTCTCAAAGAGCTGGTCGACGAGGAGCGCGACGACGCGTCCGCGGGCCGCCGTGTCGGCGCTGACCCGACGCCACCAGGCGTCGACCGCCTCGGCCGCCGCCTCCGCCGGGAGATCGCAGACGGCCCGGATCTCGGCCAGCGGCATCCCGGCCCGGCGCAGCACGGCGATCAGCCGGGCCCGGTCGAGCTGGGCCGGTTCGTAGTACCGGTAGCCCGAGTGCGGGTCGACGGCGGCGGGCGGGAGCAGCCCCAACTCGTCGTAGAGCCGCAACGCCTTCGGCGTCAGTCGCGCCGCTCGGGCGAACGCCCCGATCGTCAGCAGCTCCACGGACCCATCCTCCTCGTGCCGGTCACGGCGACCGGCACGGACCACGCTGGGCCTTGCCGCAGGGGCAGGGTCAAGGCTCACCGTCAACCGGGGCTGAGCTTGGCCAGCATCCGCCCGAGGTGCGGTTCGACCGTGCCCGGCGCGGCCGCGGCCACCTCCCTCGGTGTCCACCAGCGGACGCCCCGGAACTCGCCGGGGTCGGGGACCAACTGCTGGTGCCGGCGGCCGCTCAGCACGTACCAGAGGCTGACGTCGGTGTGCCGGTCCGCCGGCCCGCCGACCGTCTCGGTGACGGTGAGGAAGGCCGGCCGCTCGCCGTGCGGCGGCGCGAAGACGGCCGGCACGCCCAGTTCCTCCACCACCTCCCGGCGTACGGTCTCCGTCGGGTGCTCGCCCGGCTCGACGTGGCCGCCGGTCGGCAGCCACATCCCCGCCTTGCGGTGGTCGACCAGCAGCACCGCGCCGTCCGCCGCGTCCACGAGCAGGAAGTACGCGACCAGGTGCGGCGAGGGCGTACGGGGCTTCTCCCGGCGGAAGATGTCCGCCGTGCGGCCCAGCCAGGCCAGCGTCTCGGCGCGGTGCCGCGCCTCCAGTTCGTCCCCCGGGGTGAGCGCCTCGACCAGGGCCCGGATCTCGTCCCGCACGTCAGTCCCCCGGGTGGTCGTTGGCGTCGACGGCGGCGCGGACGAACTCGCGTACCCGGGCCGTGGTGTTGGTCGCCAGCCAGACGGGCCCGCGCAGGATCGGCGGCGCGTCGTGGATCGGCACGTACGCCAGGTCGGGCCGGGGGTGGTAGCGGCTGGTCTGCTCACCGACCGGCAGCACGCCCCGGCCCATCGCGACCAGGGCCAGCATCTCCGGGAACGTGTTGCCGGCCGGCCCCATCGGCACCGGGCGGCCCGCCGGCGTCCGGTCCGGGGTGCGGTCGCGCTTGAACTCGGTCGAGGTCACCGCCGGGTACTGCACCACCGGGTGGTCGGCCAGCACCTCCAGCGACACCGACGCCTCCCCGACCAGCGGGTGGTTCGCGGCCACCGCGAGGACCCGCCGCTCGCGCAGCAGCGCCGGGCCGTTCGCCATCCCGTCGAAGGGGTACGACGCGATGAGCACGTCGACCGAGCCGTCGTGCAGGCTCGACCGGGTGGTGGCGAGCGGGGCCTCGTGGACGTGCACCACGCAGTCCGGGTGGCGCTCGGTGAAGAGGCTGACCGCCCGGAGCAGCACCGGCGCGGTCGACTCGCCGACGAACGCCACCCGCAGCTCGCCGGTGAGCCCGCGCCCCGCCTCGACGGCCCGCCGGACGGCGTCCTCCATGCCGGCCACCAGCGGCCGCAGGTCGTCGGCGAGCCGGGCGCCGATCGGGGTGAGCCGGACCATCCGGCTGGTGCGCTCGAACAACGGCGCGCCGATCCGTCGTTCCAGCTTCCGGACCACGTGGCTGATCCGCCCGGTGGTCACCCGCAACCGCTCGGCGGTACGCCCGAAGTGCAGTTCCTCGGCGAGGGTCAGGAACGCCTCGATCTCGTACCGCTCCAGCACGTTGACCCCCGTCGTTGACTCAGGGTCAACGATCGTAGCCCGATCGCGGCTTGGTCGACGGCCGCGCCCGGACGAGGGTGGGAGGTGAGGTTTTCGCCGTTCGAAAGGAACCTGATGGACGCCGTGAATGCAGTGCGGGTGACGGGCTTCGACCACCTGGTCCTCGCCGTCGCCGACGTCGAACGCGCCCTCGACTTCTACTGCGGCACCCTCGGCCTCGCCCCGGTCCGGGTCGACCGCTGGCGGGCCGGCGAGGTCCCCTTCCCCTCGGTACGCGTCAACGCCGAGACCATCATCGACCTGGTACGCGGCGAGCCGAGCGGGTCGAACGTGGACCACTTCTGCCTGGTGGTGGAGCCGCTCGACTGGGCGGAGGTGATCGACTCGGGAGTGTTCACCGTGCTGACCGGGCCGGTGCCGCGCTTCGGCGCGCAGGGCAGCGCCACCTCGATCTACGTACGCGACCCGGACGGCAACACCGTCGAACTGCGCTGGTATCCGCCGTCCTGACAGGCTTGACCTGGAGTGCGCTCGAACCCGGAGACTGTGCCCCGGCAGGACGTCGGGGCATCGGACGGGAGTGACGGTCGTGAATCGCACGTTGGGACGGAGCGGGATCCAGGTCAGCGCGCTGGGCATGGGCTGCTGGGCGATCGGCGGCCCGTACGCGGGCGGCAGCAACCAGTACGGCTGGGGCCGGGTCGACGACGCCGAGTCGATCCGGGCCGTCCGCCGGGCGGTCGAGCTGGGAGTGACCTTCTTTGACACGGCGAGCAGCTACGGCGCCGGCCACAGCGAGGTGGTGCTCGGCAAGGCGCTCGGCACCGACCGCGACCAGGTGGTGATCGCGACGAAGTGGGGTCACACCTTCGACGAGCTGACCCGGGAGGCGCTCGGCACGGACAGCAGCGTCGCCTACCTGCGCAGCTGCCTGGACGGCTCGCTGCGGCGGCTGGGGACCGACCACGTCGACCTCTACCAGCTGCACCTCGGCGACCTGCCGGTGGCGGAGGCCCTGGAGCTGATCGGGCCGCTCGAGGAACTGGTCACCGCCGGCAAGATCCGGGCGTACGGGTGGAGCACCGACGACCCGGAACGCGCCTCGGCCTTCGCCGCCGCCGGCCCGCACTGCACCGCCGTGCAGCACGACATGTCGGTGCTGGCCGACCGGCCGGCGATGATCGAGGTGTGCGAGCGGGCCGGCCAGGCCAGCATCAACCGGGGGCCGCTCGCGATGGGGCTGCTCAGCGGCAAGTACGCCGACGGCCGCACGGTGGCCGGCGACGACGTGCGTTCGCAGAGCTACGAGTGGCTGACCTGGTTCCGCGACGGCGCCGGGGCACCCGAGTGGCTGGCCCGGGTGGAGGCCCTGCGCGAGGTGTTCGCCACCGGCGGACGTACGCCCACCCAGGGCGCGCTGGCCTGGCTGTGGGCCCGCAGCGAGGTCACCGTCCCGATCCCGGGGTTCCGTACCGTGGCCCAGGTCGAGCAGAACGCGGGCGCGCTCGCGCACGGGCCGCTGCGTCCGGACGAGTTCGCCGCCGTCGAGGAGCTGTTGGCGGACCTCCGCGCGCACTGACCGGCCGCGGACCGGCGACCGGCGCCGCCGGAAACCGGTGGGGAGCCGGTCAGGTCCGTTGCTAGCGTGGCGCGATGCCCGAACTCCAGCGCCTCGACGCCCGCCACGCCCCCGCGTTGCTCCGCTTCGAGCGGGAGAACCGGGCGTACTTCGCGCGGTTCGTGCCGGACCGGGGGGACGACTACTTCACCGGGTTCGCCGCCCGGCACGCGGAGCTGCTCGCCGAGCAGGAGACCGGCCGCTGCCACTTCCACCTGCTGGTCGACGACGACGGCAGCATCCTGGGCCGGTTCAACCTGGTCGACGTGGCCGACGGCAGCGCCGAGCTGGGCTACCGGGTGGCCGAGCGGGCGACCGGCCGGGGCGTGGCCCAGGACGGTGTCCGCCGGGTCTGCGAACTGGCCCGCGACGCGTACGGGCTGCGCCGGCTGGTCGCGTCGGCGGCGTTGGCGAACCCGGCATCGCTCGCGGTGCTACGGCGCAGCGGGTTCACCCCGACCGGCGAGGTGGTGCTCGGCGGCCAACCCGGCCTCCGGCACGTACGCGACCTGGCCGACGCGACCGGGATGAGCGCCGACGAGGTGCACCGCGTGCTGGACCGCCTGGCCGCCGCCGGCTGCCCGGCCTGGATCAGCGGCGGTTGGGGCGTGGACGCGCTGGTCGGCGAGCAGACCCGACCGCACCGTGACCTGGACCTGGCCGTCCCGGCCGAGCACGAATCGGCCGCGCTGCGGACGCTCGCCCAGCTCGGGTACGTCGTCGAGACCGACTGGCGCCCGGTCCGCGTCGAGGTCGTCGCGGACGGGCGGGGACGGGTGGACCTCCACCCGCTGCGCTTCGACGAGGCCGGCGACGGTCACCAGGCCGGCCTGGACGGCACCAGCCTCCGCTGGCCACGGGAGAGCTTCACCACCGGGACCATCGCCGGTCGCCCGGTCGACTGCATCTCGGTGGACCAGCAGCTGCTGTTCCACAGCGGCTACGAGCCGCGCGACGTCGACCGGGAGGATCTGGCCCTGCTGCGCCGGCTCGCCGCCACCGTCCGGAACGGCTGACACCGCGGCCTCCCGGGCCACCGGCGGCAGCGTTCGAGCGGGTGTGGGGCGCCGGCCGGAGCGGCGGAGTGTGCCCGATCGGAAGACGACCCACTGGTGCGGGCACCAATACACTGTGTCCATGGTGGGCGGACCGGAGCTGAGCGTCGAGCGCATCTTCAGCTCGCCCGCCGGTCCGGAGACGCCCACCGGGTGGGTGACGCTGACGTCAGCCTCATTCTCGGCCATGCGCCCGGACGAGAACCTCACGAACTTCTTCAACGGCGGCGAACCGTACTGGGAAGCCGTGATCAATCCCCGCCTCCCGCGCATCCAGCTCACCCAGTCGCTCCTGGAGCGGACCCGCCGGAGGATCCGGGAGAGCAAGGCCGGCATCGAGCTTCTCATCGGCCCGACGGGAGAAGGCAAGTCGACGGCGCTCCGCCAGGCCACCGCCGCGCTCGCACAGGAAGACTCACGGACGATCCTGTGGCGCCAGCAGCGGGACGCGGTCCTGGACCAGAACGTCATCGACGCGGCGAACGCCTACGGCCCGGGCACCGTGCTGGCGTCGGACAACGCGCACCTGATCCTGGGACAGCTGCACGAGCTCGTCGAAGGCGGGCAGCTGCCGTCGTCCAGCGGCCTGCAACTGCTCCTGGCCAGCCGTGACACCGACTGGACCCGGCGGACCCGGGAGCTCGGGTTCAAGCTGAATCCGGCCGAGGCCTGGAAGAGCATGGGGCCCATCGTCTGCACCAGACATCCCTTCGGCCGGGTGTCCGAGACGGACGCCAGGAAGATCATCCAGAGCTGGCGGACGCTCGACCCGGACTGTCCCGACACGATTCGGGGCCTGAGCGACGGCGAAGCGGCCAGACTGCTCAGCGATGCCTGCGGCAGTGCCGCGTCCCAGCACGGGGCGCTCCTCGGCGGGCTGCTCACCGTCCGCTACACCCCTGAGGAACTGCGGGCCCACCTGGTGACCCTGTTGGAATGCCTGTCCCGCGACACGACTCCCTGTGACATGACGCTCGCCGACGTGGTGATCGTGCTCGCCCTCGTCGACGTGGCCGGCGTGGACGGGGTTCCGAGCGAGATCATCGCCCGGTTCTGCGATGTCAACGAACTGGATTTCCGCAGCCAGGTCGCGAGCCGGCTGGGTGAGGAAGCGGTCGCCAACTACAGCGACGACACCCTGAGGTCGCGCCATCCGATGGTCTCCGAGGCGCTCTTCGACGTCGCGATGTCCGACGGCAGTGGTTTCGCCGTAGAATCCGCGGCCCGCCACCTTCTCGACGTGATCGCCAAAGAGGGCGGGAACGACAAGCTCAAGGACGGGCACGGCCAGGTCTTCGGGCTCGGCCGCGAACTGTACAAGGCCAAGGTCCCGAAGAGCCTGGCCCCCAGGTCGCGTCTGCTCGGCATCGCTCTGGCGCGGAGGGCGCGCGAACTCAGACCGAACACGCTCGCCAACCACATGTCGCTGTCCGAATGCCTCCGCCTGGAGAAGCAGGCGGGGCGAGCCGTGCTGACGGTCTGGGCGCCTGTCGCCGACCAGTTGCTCGACAAGGACAACTGGCAGGACTGGAACAAAAACTCGAGGACGGCGTTGAACGAGTTCGCCATCACGGCGAGCTTGGCCGGCGACGAACTGGAGGCGGCGGTACTGCGGATCGCGGCACTGTCCGACAACTACCGGGCCAACCGGCTCACCAGAGCGAAGGCCACCTTCACCCTGCAGGGACTCGCCCTGCACCTGTCGAGACTCCACGTCGAGACAGCCGAGCCGTGGTTCGGTGAGTTTCTGGCGGACGTGCACGGCTGCATCCTCGCCTGCTTCCCGGACGACCTCGAAGCTGTCTCGATGACCACGCAGTACCTGGCCGACACGGGGCTCACGTCGCGCTCGTTCACCACCCCGGCCGCCTTCGTACGGCGCGTCGAGGACGCGTTGACCCGGATGTCGGCGGCGGAGAGCGACTACCTGGACCTCGACCTGTGGCGTACGCGGAGCACCTTCGCGGACATGGCGGGCTTCCTCACGGTGACGCGCAGGAGCAGTGGTGCCTGACGTGATCCGCAGGCTGGTCCTCGGCGGCTCGGCCGTGGCCCTGGCCGGCGGATGCGCCGTCGGAGCGGGTCTCTGCCTCTCCGCACCGGCGGCAGCCGCCCCGGCGGCGCCCACCCCGTCACCGAGCGCCAGTTCCTCGGCCGGCGGCGCGCCCATTCAGGTGATCCTGCCGTCGCCGGCGCCACCCAGCACCTCGATCGGCCCCAAGGACCTCCTGGTCCCGCTGGGCACGCTGCTCGGCGCGGCCCTCGGCTTCGGGGGAGCCGTCACGGGAGCCAGACTGGCGGCGAACGCCCAGGACCGGCGCGCCCGCGAGGAGGCGGAGAACAAGCGACAGGAGGAGGAGAAGGCCCGCGCCGTCAAGAGACTGGAGGAGTTCGCCGACCAGGCGAACAATCTCATGGGCTTCGCGGCCACCCTCGCCATGTCCAAGCCGGAAGCCTGGACCGGTGGCGCGGCGGCGCAGCGGGACGAGTTGCGGCTCCGTGCCGCCCAGATGCTCGGCACCAGTCGTCTGCTGGACGCCGATCTTGAGCAGAGCGTCAGCGCATTCATCGGCTCGGCGCTGGACATCAGCAACGCGCCCACGGCCCCACAGGCGAGGCAGGCGGCGCAACGGTGCGGTGCGGCCTTCGAGGCCCTCATGCAGGCCATCGGCGACAAGCTGTCGTCGCGACCGAGGGCCGGGGCGACGGTCCCACCAGCAGGAAGACCGTGAGCCGCCGCCCGGCGGTCGAAGGCGCTGGAGCGGGGGCGGTCAGAGGCCGAACATCGGGCGGCAGGCCGGGAACCCGTCGACCCTCGCCGCAAGCCGCTCTGCCTGGGCCCACTTCTCCCTGGTGAGCCGTAGGCGGTCGGAGACGAGGGCCTCGCCGTCGCGGGCGTCAACCGAGATGCCGTCGTGCTCGTAGCCGAGCTTGCGGGACACGCCCTGCGAGGCGTGGTTGTCCTGGAACACCTCGGTACGCGCGGCACGGGCGTCGAGGTGGTCGAACGCCAGCGTGAGCAGACCGATGCGCGCCTCGGTCCCGTAGCCCTTGCCCTGGTGCTCGATGCCCAGCCAGGCGGAGGTCGTGACCTCCCGAACAACCAGGAAGTCACGGGCCCGAAGCGTGACCACGCCCAGGGGCTCTCCCTGGCGGAAGACCCCGAGGCCGAGTCGCCACGCCGCCACGCTCCACTCTGCGAGCCGGCTCCAGTGTTCCTGCAGCACGAACCGCGCCCGATCCTCGGGACTGCCGTCGGTCCACGGCGTCAGGAACGGACGTTCGTCCGCGCGGTGCACGCCCTTGCCGGCGAGGTGAGCGAGCGCCGCCAGTTCCTCCTCGCGGGGCAGGCGAAGCTCAAGTCGTGGCGTGGCGACGGTCAGGCCATATTGGGGCCACAGGTCAGCAAGCACGGGCTGGATCATCGCCGCCAACTCCTGGCCGCGCTACCGGGTTACCGAGCCAGCTTCTCACCGCATCGGCGGCAGCCGGTGTCGGGTCTCAGGACGTCCGTGACAGATCAGTCTCGGGACGTGGGTGACACACCTGGCTAGACGATCTTCGGGTTCCGCCCTGCCAGCTCCGTCAAGGCATCGCTGGCTTCCAACCGAACGGACGCCTCTGGGTGGTCGAGGTACGGCGTGATGATCGGCCGGGCGGCCGGGTCGTGTGTCAGGCCAAGGATGAGCAGCACATACCCGGTGAGCTCCGCCGACAGGTCGGGCAACAACGGCGCCAGCGGCTGGAACAACGCCAGCGGCAGCATGTAGGTGGTGGCCGCGTCGGCGCATGCATTCAGCGCTGACTCCCGCACCCGCTCATCCGTCTCGGCGACCGTTAGCGTGACCAGCCGTGCCACTGCGGTCTCCGTGTCGTCCTGGTCACCGGCGCAGCGTCGAAAGCAATCGCCGACTTCTGCGGCACCGTGCTCACGGACCCGCGGATCGGGGTCGGTGAGCAGAGCGAGCGCCCTTCGCAGCGCGTCGCGTCCTGCATCGAGGTCCTCATACTCGTACGGCACCGTCTCATGATCCTCGGTGGAGCAGTCCCCGATCATCGACTATCCGCACCGGCGGGTACGGGTCCGGCCCGTAGCAGCGGATGAAGGGGATAAAAGGCTTGCCCAGGCGCCGGGCTAAGAGTTTGACTGCTCGCCATGCCTTCCCCCTCACCGATCTTCGTTGCGGGTACGGGTCGTTCGGGAACGTCACGGATCGCCGACATCATCGGCGAACATCCGCTGATCCATCGGATTCCCATGGAGACCCGGTTTCTCATCGACCCGGGTGGCCTGCGGGACCTGGCCGACGCGCTCACCGATCGATACGACCCCACCGTCGGTGAGGACGCCCTGCACCGGCTGAGCGACTTCCTCACCGTACGAGTGCCCGGCCGGCGCGACGATCGCGGCAAAACCGTTCCCGAGCTGGTCGGCGAGCGGCGCTACCGGGACGCGGTGCAACAGCTCTGGCCGCAGTTGATCGCGTGCACATTCGACGAGCCTGCGCCCGCGGAGGGCTTCGGGAACGCCGACCGGCCTGCCGGACCGTTCGAGCCGCTGAGCCGCCGGCGGGTACTTCCCAGGTATTTCAGCGACCGGGGCGAACTGCTCGGAATCTTGCGGGGCCTGATCGACACGATGTTCGGCGGAGCAGCCGCCGACGCGGGCAAGCCGACCTGGTGCGAGAAGACACCGTTCAACCTGCTGTGCATGGAGTTCCTCTGGGAACTGGTCCCCGAAGCGACCATCGTGCACATCAAGCGTCACCCGGTCTCAGTGCTCGCATCCCATCTGGCCCAGCCATGGGCACCGCCCACCGTCGACGGCGCGCTCGCCTACCTCAAGCCGGTCTACCACCGATGGCTCACCTGGAAGAACACGGTCGACCTGACGGGCAGGCGATACATCGAGGTGAAAGCAGAAGATCTCGCAGCCGACTGGCCCGGGCAGCGCCGCGCCCTGTTCGAACGGCTCGGCGTCGACGACTTCGCCACCCCTTCATCGTTTCAGTCGCACAAGCTGACGAACCGCAACGACCAATTCGACGACGAAACCCGCGAGTTCATCGAAGAAGCACTCGGCAAGGTCATCCCGGCCATGGGATATGAGTGACGGCTCTGGCTCTCCACCTTGACGACGCCGCGTCGCGCCCCTCGAACGCCCGGTAAACGCGGTCGGCGGCAGCCGGCTGTCCTGCCCCGGAGGATGGTCGACACGGCGGCCTCGGATGAGGCTTTACATGATCGCGACAGCCGTGCGGCTCGCGGCACGAAAGCCCGTCGTTCAGGCGGAGGTCCGGGGGCAGGTTCGTGCGGCCTCGGGGTCGCCTGAGATGAGTACGGCCACGTCGTGAAGCTGGCGGCAGTAGGCCGCCTCCTGGCCGCCGAGCACCCGGATTATGCGGATGAGTTGTTCCTGGCATGACGCGAGCACCCGGGACCGCCGGGCGTCGAGACTGCCTCGGTTCTGCAGCCAGGAGCTGACACAGCCCGCGACGTCGGCGTCCAGCGTCACCACGTCGACACCCGCTACCTGAGTGCCTCTCAGCCGACTCGGGAAGGGAGTCTGCAAATGCGTCTCCCACAGCTCAGCAACAGCCGGGAATCGCTCGCCTGTCATAGGAACTCCCGAACTCTCCGCGCCCCGGGTGCGCTCTGGCGGTCAGTTCATCGGGGGCACGTAGCGGTCACGGCCAGCGCAAGAAGCGGTAGCAACGATCGAGGCCCCAGCCAGGAAACCTGTCCTGAGCTGGGGCCTCACGCTGGAGCGGGTGACGGGAATCGAACCCGCACTGTCAGCTTGGGAAGCTGATGTTCTGCCATTGAACTACACCCGCAGGCGGCACCACTGTACCTGAGGCCACCACCTCCGTGCACCCAGGTACCCCCGTGGCGGCTTCCGCGCCGCCGCGCAACCGCCGCGCAACGATCTTGAAACGACCCCGGCGCATCCGAGCAGCAGAAAGTTTCACGACGGCAACATATGGTCGTTCTCAAATCCGTCGATCGGATGTAACGTCTCCCCCACGTTCTCCGACCCGGCGTGACATACCCCCGTTTCACGCCGGCAGAAAGAGGTGGGCCCATGGGACTCAGTCCCAACCTGCTGACCCGGCGTGCCGCCGGTGTCGCGACGACGACCTTCGCGCTGATGCTCAGCACCGCCGCCGTGGGTGTCGTCCCCGCTGCCTCGGCCTTCTCGGCCGCCCCCGCCGGCTCGTGTGCCGAGCCCGCTGACGTCCACTCGGACGCCCGGGTCGCCAAGGGCGGCAGCACCAAGCTGGACCCGAACAACCTGACTGCCAAGCAGGTGTCCGAGCGCGAGGCCGACCTCGCCGCCGCCCTGCGTGAGCGGGCCGCCTTCCGGGGCGGCGCCCAGGCCGCAGCCCCGCTGGCCACCGTCACCGTCCCGGTCGTCGTGCACGTCATCCAGCGGGACAGCACCCGCGCCGGCGGAAACATCCCGGACTCGCTGATCACCTCGCAGATCACCGTGCTGAACCAGGCGTACAGCGGTGCCACCGGCGGCGCCCCGACCGCCTTCAGCTTCCAGCTGGCGAAGATCAACCGCGTGACGAACCCCGCCTGGTACCCGATCGTGCAGGGCTCCTCGGCCGAGCGGCAGATGAAGACCTCGCTGCGGGAGGGCGGCAAGAACACGCTGAACGTGTACCTGGGCGAGCTGAGCGACAACCTGCTCGGCTGGGCCACCTTCCCGAAGCGCAAGCTCGACAGCATGGACGGCGTGGTCGTGCTCAACGAGTCGCTGCCGGGCGGCACCGCCACCAACTACAACGAGGGCGACACCGGCACCCACGAGATCGGCCACTGGCTGAACCTCTACCACACCTTCCAGGGTGGTTGCGCCGGCTCCGGCGACAGCGTCGACGACACCCCGGCCGAGGCTTCCCCGGCGTACCAGTGCCCGACCGGTCGGGACACCTGCAGCGCCGCGGGCCTGGACCCGATCACCAACTTCATGGACTACACCTACGACTCGTGCATGCACCAGTTCACCGCTGGTCAGGCGAGCCGGATGATCACCGCGTGGAACGCCTACCGCGCGGCCTGAGCACCCAGCACCGAACCGCCGGTGCCGGCCCTGTCCTCGGACGGGGCCGGCACCGGCGTTTTCGTGGGCTCAGGCGGCCGGACGGCGGGTGTCGAAGCCGTGCCGGCCGCGCCGGCCCTCGACCGGGCCGACCGTACGTCGGGGCGGGGCGGTGGCCCGCGGGTCGAGCCAGACCTGCACCTGCGGCCGGCCGGCGCCCGGCTGGGCCGCCTGGTCGCGGCGGGTCAGCATCGCCACGTCGATGGTGAACTCGAACAGCCGCCAGTCGATCTGCGGGGCGGCCCGGCCGAGCTCGGCCACCCGGGCCAGGGTCGCCGGGTCGGTCACCGGACGGGCCCGGCCCGCCAGGTATGCCTCGTCGTCGCTCTCCTCCGGCGGGAACGAGTGCAGCGCGTAGCGGCCGTCCCGTTCGAGGTCGCGGCGCTTGGGCGAGTCGATGACGAAGCAGTAGAGCCCGTCGTCGGTGATGACCGGGGAGACCGGGTGGACCCGGGGGCCACCGTCGGCGCGGACCGTGGCGAGGTAGCCGAAACCCGGCCCGTACTGCTGCATGAGAAGGCGGATCTCGTCGGCGAGTCGGGGCTCGTCGGCGGCGAATTCGGACCAGGATGCCATGCGGACATTCTATCGAACAGGTGTACGAAGATGTAGTCCGACACGCAGGTCACCCGTACCGGTCGCTATGGTGTTCCGATGCTGCTCTCCGACCGCGACCTGGTCTCCGAGATCAAGGCGGGCACGCTCGCGCTGGAGCCCTTCGAGCCCACGCTGGTGCAACCGTCCAGCATCGACGTACGCCTGGACCGGCTCTTCCGCGTCTTCAACAACCACCTCTACACCCACATCGACCCGGCCATCCAGCAGGACGACCTGACGTCGATGGTGGAGGTTCCCGAGGGCGAGCCGTTCGTGCTGCACCCGGGGGAGTTCGTGCTCGCCTCGACCCTCGAGGTGATCTCGCTGGGCGACCAGCTCGCCGGCAGGCTGGAGGGCAAGTCGAGCCTGGGCCGGCTCGGGCTGCTCACCCACTCGACGGCGGGCTTCATCGACCCCGGCTTCTCCGGGCACGTCACGCTGGAACTCTCCAACGTGGCGAACCTGCCGATCACCCTCTGGCCGGGCATGAAGATCGGGCAGCTCTGCATCTTCCGGCTCTCCTCGCCGGCCGAGCACCCGTACGGGTCGGAGGTCTACGGCTCGCGCTACCAGGGACAGCGCGGCCCCACCCCGAGCCGGTCCTGGCAGAACTGGCGGGTCTGGCCGACCCGCTGAACGAGGACGCAGAGGGCTCCCGCGACGCGGGAGCCCTCTGCCGACCGTCAGCCCGGACGGCCGTAACTGTTGATCTGGCCGTCGTCGACGCGCTTCATCGTGATCGGCTTGCCGGACTGGGAGGCGTGCACCACCCAGCCGCCACCGACGTACAACGCGACGTGGTGCAGGTCGCTGTAGTAGAAGACCAGGTCGCCGACCTGCAGCTCGCTGCGGCTCACCCGCCGGGTGACGTCGTGCTGCTGCCGGGCGTTGTGCGGCAGTGACACGCCGGCCTTGGCCCAGGCGGCCATGGTCAGGCCGGAGCAGTCGTAGTGGTCCGGGCCGGCGGCACCCCAGACGTAGATCTTGCCGATCTGGGCGCAGGCGAACTTGGCCGCGACCCCGCCGGGACCGCCCGGGTAGCCGGCCGGGCAGGGCGCGGGACGCAGCGGCCCACCGCCGCCGTTGCCGTACACCTTGAGCCGCAGCTTCTGGAGCCGGGCGATCTCGGCGTCGATCTGCTTCTTCTGCGCCGCGAGCTGGGCCTCGGTACGGGCCAGCTTGGCGATCATCTCGTCCAGCGGCTTCTTCTTCGCGGCCAGTTGGTCGCGCAGGTCGGCCACGGTCTGCACCTGCTGCTGCTGGCGGTGCGCGAAGCGGTCGAGCAGTTCGAGGCTGTCGACCACCTCGCCCGGCGAGCGGCTGCCCAGCAGCGCGTTCACCGTGGAGATGCTGTTCCCCTTGTACGCGTCGGCGGCGAGGCCGCCGACCTGCCCGAGGGCCTCGTCGACCTTCGCCTGCAGCGGGGCGATCTGCTTGGCCAGCGCCGCGGCCTGCTTGCGCTTCGCGGCGAGGTCCTCGCGGGTTGCGTTGACCTGTTCGATGATCGGTTCGAGCTTGTTCCAGTCCCGGTCGATCTGGGCTTCGATCTCGGCGACGGACGGATCGGCGTGCGCCGCCGTGGCGCCGCCGGTCAGGATGACGGCGGTGCCGACCAGGGCGGCGAGGGCGGTGGTGAAGCGGGACCAGCGTGAACGCGGCGCAGCCGTCAGCCGGTCGAGCGACCGGACCGACGGTGGCCGCGGGGCATGGTGTGCCACCGGGCTCCGTACTCCTTCTTCCCGACCGCCTACCGGGTTAGCTGACGGGTTCGGGCGGGAAGGGAGCCGCCCTACCGCAGAGGCTGCGGATTCACCCCAGGCACCTGGGTCCCCGGCTCGCCCGGAGGCGACTCGGCGGTGTCCGACCGTCACCACCCGGGCTGGGCGGTGAACTGGCGGTCGACGACAGACCAGAGTAGAGATCGCCGTTATCAATCCGCAACCCGAGACGCCGTGACACTCCGTACGCAAATTCGCGATCGCGGGCCCGGTGAAGATTTCCTTCAGCAGGTATTACAGGGCAGAAAGGTATTGACCACGGGCCGGGCGTGGAGTGAGGGTGGGAGCGCAGTGACCCCCATCCCTGTCTGGAGGTTTGATGCACCTCTCACCCCCGCCGTCGGGCAGACGGATACTGCTGGCCGCCGCCGTCGCGGCAGCCACCGCCCTCGGCGCCACCGGCCCGGTGGCCGCCGAACCATCCACCACCGACACCGCCGACCGGCAGCAGCAGTACGCCGCCGCGGCCGACCAGTACGGCGTGCCGCAGAGCGTCCTGCTGGGCGTCTCGTACCTGGAGTCCCGCTGGGACACCCACCCGGGCCAGCCCAGCACCAGCGGCGGCTACGGGCCGATGCACCTGACCGATGCCGAGCAGGTCGCCTCGACCCCGTCCAGCTCGCACGTGGACGAGAACGAGGACCCGCGCGGCGACGACTCCCGCCCGCTCACGCTCGACCCGGCCGTCGCCGCCGCGCCCTCCGGCGACGTGCTGCCCCAGGCGTCCCTGCAGACCGTCGACGCCGCCGCCGCGCTCACCGGCATCCCGGTGGAGACGCTGCGCACCGACGCCGCCGCGAACATCCGGGGCGGCGCGGCGCTGCTCGCGTCGTACCAGAAGGACCTGGGTGGTCCGGTCGGCGCGGACAGCGACCCGGCGGCCTGGTACGGGGCGGTGGCCCGATACTCCGGCGCGGACACCGAGGACGCGGCGGCGGCCTTCGCCGACGAGGTCTACGACCAGATCGGCCAGGGCGCCGCCCGGACCACCGACGACGGCCAGCGGGTGACCCTCGCGGCCACCGCGGTGACGCCGGACGAGTCCGGGCTGCACAAGCTGGGCCTGCGCCGCGCCGAGCGGCCGGACGGGCTGGAGTGCCCGGTCCGCCTGGCCTGCGAGTGGATCCCCGCGCCGTACGGGAAGTACGGCCCGGGCGCCGGCGACTACGGCAACTACGACCTCGCCAACCGGCCGGCCCAGCAGAAGATCGAGTACATCATCATCCACGACACCGAGGGCTACTTCGGCCCGAGCGTGAAGCTGGTGCAGACCGTGACCTACCTGGGCTGGCACTACACGCTGCGCTCGGTGGACGGCTACGTCGCCCAGCACATCAAGGCCAAGGACGTCGGCTGGCACGCCGGCAACTGGTACGTCAACGCCAAGTCCATCGGCATCGAGCACGAGGGCTTCGCCGGCCACGGCACCTGGTACACCGAGGCGATGTACCGGGCCTCCGCCAAGCTGGTCCGGCACCTGGCGCTGCGGTTCCAGATCCCGCTGGACCGGCAGCACATCCTGGGCCACGACAATGTCCCCGGCACCACCGCCGGAAACGTGGCCGGGATGCACTGGGACCCGGGCCCGTACTGGGACTGGTCGCACTACTTCGACCTGATGAAGGCGCCGTTCCAGGGCACCGCCACGCCGCACACCGGCCTGGTCACCATCGACCCGGACTACGCCACCAACCAGCCGGCGTTCTACGGCTGCAACCAGCAGCCGCCGGGCGTTCCGAAGCCGACCCCGCCGGCAGCCCCGTGCCCGCTGCGCGGTTCCTCCTCGGTCATCCTGCGCACCGCGCCGAGCGTGGACGCGCCGCTGGTGAACGACCTCGGGCTGCGCCCGAACGGCACGCCGGACACCATGTACATCTCCGACCACGGCGCCCGCGCGTCCGCCGGTCAGACGTACGCCCTCGCCGGCGTCCAGGGCGACTGGACGGCGATCTGGTACCTCGGCCAGAAGGCGTGGTTCTACAACCCGGCCTCGGCGCCCACGGCCAAGTGGGCCGAGGGCTTCGTGGTGACCCCCAAGCCCGGGAAGGCCACCATCCCGGTGTACGGGCGGGCCTACCCCGAGCGGGCGGCGTACCCGGCCGGGGTGCCGTACCAGACCATCTCGCCGCTGCAGTACAAGTTCCCGGCGGGCCAGCGGTACGCGGTCGGCGGGGTCCTGCCGGGCGAGTACTACCGGGCCGTCACGTTCGACGGTTCGGCGCCGGGTGACTGGACCGTCATCCGGGGCGAGAACAAGTACGTGCAGGTGCAGTTCGGCCACCGGGTGATGTTCGTCAACCTCGACGACGTGGAGATCCAGCCGGCATCGGTCGGCGCGCCGGCGTAACCGGTCCCGACGGCGAAGGCCCCCGGTCCGCGTGGACCGGGGGCCTTCGTGCTGCTGAGGGAGGTCAGGTGACCCGGCGGAAGCCGGCTACCGGCATGTAGCTGATCTTCGCGACCTGGATCTGCTTACCCGTGCGGGGCGCGTGCACCATGAGCCCGTTGCCGAGGTAGAGACCCATGTGATGCAGGTCGCTGTAGAAGAAGACCAGGTCACCGGGGCGGGCCTCGGCGCGGGACACCGGCCGGCCCTCGTTCCACTGCGCACCGGTGAAGTGGGTCAGGTAGATGCCCGCCGCCTTGTAGGCGTACTGGGTGAGGCCGGAGCAGTCGAACGTGTTCGGGCCGGTGGCGCCCCATTCGTACCACTTGCCGACCTGCGCGCAGGCGACCCTGATCGCGGTACGGGCGGCGCTGCTCACCACGCCGTCGATGCTCGGACAACCCTCGACCCGTACCGAGGTCACCGGCAGCATCGCGGTGAGCCGCTTGATCTCGGAGTCGATCTGCTTCTTCTTCGCCGCCAGCTGGTCGCGCTGCTTGATCTGGGTGGCGATCAGCGCGTCCAGCTTCTGCTTCTGCGCGTTGTACTTGTCGCGGATGGCCAGCACGCCGGCCACCTGCTTGCGCTGCTGCGCGGCCAGCCGGTCGAGGATGACGAGCTGCTCACCGAGCGTGCCCGGCTTGGTGCTCACCAGCAGGGCGCCGATCTCCTGGGACGGGCCCTCCATGTAGTACCGGGCGGCCAGGTCACCGACCCGGTTCATCGCCAGGGCCGACTCCAGCTCCAGCGGCACCATCTTCTTCTGGAGGTCCGCCGACTTCTTCTGGTTGGCCTTCAGCTGGGAGCGGATCTTGTTGTAGCTCTCGATGGTGGGCTCGAGCTGTTCCCACTGCTTGTCGATCTGCGCGTCGATCTCATCCACCGACGGCGCCGCGTGCGCCGGAGCCGCCAGCAGCCCGGCGCCGACCGCGACGGCCGCGACCAGGGTGAGGAGACGGCGTACGACCCGGCGTGCCGCGACCGGTCGGGCGGGCGGCTGGCTCGGGGCGTGACGATGAGGGGGCATGGTTGCCACCGGCACGGACTCCTTTGCAACCGACCGCCGGGCGCCTCGCGAGGGGGAAGGTGGAGGCAGACGACCCACAGCGGTCGGTGCCCCACATTAGGGAAGGCACCCGGGTGGAATCAAGGCGACCTTTTGGTCAATCACGTTTGCGCAACCGCTTGCGCACCAAGGGTATTCATTCACTTTCCAACGATTGCGGTCAATACGTCATCGAGGGTCACCACACCGAGGGGCCGACGACCGTCGCTCACCAGCACCATGTGCCGTCGCTCGCGCCGCATGGAGAGCAACAGGTCGGCTAGCGTACGGTCGGGTGGCACCACCGCCAGCGGCCGGTAGACCTCGACCGGCACCGGGGCCCGCCGGCTCGCGCCCGCGTACCCGAGCACGTCCTTCACGTGCACGAAGCCGAGCACCCGGCGGGTGGACCGCTGCACCACCGGGAAGCGGGACCGGCCGGTCCGGGTCGCCAGCACCTCCAGCGAGGCCGGTGAGACGTCCTCGGCCACCGTGGTGACCGTCGACCAGGGTTGCAGGGCGTCCGCTGCGGTACGGCTGTGCAGGGCCAGCGCGCCGGTGATCCGCGCGTGCTCCTCCGCGTCCAGCAGCCCCTCGGTACGCGCCTGCGAGACCAGCCCGGCCAACTCCTCCGCGGTGAACACGGTCTTCACGGCGTCGGTCGCCTCCACCCGCCACAGCCGCAGCACCTGCCGGGCCGACCACTTCATGGCCAGCAGCAGCGGCTTGGTGGCGACGCAGAAGGCCAGCATCACCGGGCCGAGCCAGAGCGCCGACGGCTCCGGACCGGCCAGGGTGATGTTCTTCGGCACCATCTCGCCGACCACGGTGTGCAGGAAGACCACCACGCCGAGGGCGATCACGAACGCCACCGGGTGCACGCCGGAGGCCGGTAGGCCGAGCGCCTCGAACGGCGCCTCCAGCAGGTGGGCCAGCGCCGGCTCGGCGATCGCGCCGAGGCCGAGCGAGCAGACCGTGATGCCGAGCTGCGCCCCGGCGATCATCAACGGGATCTGGTTCATCGCCGACAGCGCCCAGCGGGCCCGCTTGGATCCGGCCGCGAGCGGTTCGATCACCGTACGCCGGGAGGCGATCAGGGCGAACTCGCTGCCCACGAAGAAGGCGTTGCCGAGCAGCAGCAGGACGGCGACCAGGAGCTCACTCATCGCCGTCGGGCTCCTCGGGGCGGACCACCCGGACCTGCTCCACGCGGTGCCGCTCGACCTCGATGACGGTGAACTCGTAGCCGGCCTCCTCGACGGTCTCGCCGGGGACCGGGATGTGCCCCAGCCGGGCCATCAGGAAGCCCGCCAGGGTCTCGTACGGCCCCTCGGGCAGCCGGAAGCCGGTTTGCTCGGCCAGCTCGTCCTCGCGCAGCACGCCGTCCACCAGGACGGTCCGCTCGCCGCCGGGCACGGTCAGCTCGACCGGCCCGAGATCGTCCACCGCGTCCGGGTCGAACTCGTCGGCGATCTCGCCGACCAGCTCCTCGACCAGGTCCTCCACGGTCACCACGCCGTCCGTGCCGCCGTACTCGTCGACCACGATGGCCAGGTCGGCGCCGGCGTCCTTGAGCGCGGCCAGCACGCCGTCGAGGTCGAGGCTCTCCGGGACGTACACCGGCTCGCGGGCGACCGCCGCGACGGTGGTCGACCCCCGGCTGGCCAGCGGTACGCCGAGCGCGTCCGGCACCCCGGCCACGCCGGTGACCAGGTCCAGCGTCTCCTCGTAGACCGGGAACCGGGTCCGGCCGGTCTGCCGGGACAGGTCCAGCAGCTCGGCGACGGTGGCGGTGGCGCGCAGCGCGACCACGTCCACCCGGGGGGTCATCGCCTCGGCGGCCCGCTTGTCGCCGAAGCGGATGGTCCGGCGCAGCAGCATCGCGGTGTCGGGCGGTAGCGCGCCGGCCCGGGCCGAGATCGCGGCGAGCAGCCCCAACTCCTCCGGGGACCGGGCGCTGGCCAGCTCCTCCTGCGGCTCCACGCCGAGCCGGCGGACCAGCCGGTTCGCCGAGTCGTTGAGCAGCCGGATCAGCCAACCGAAGGTGCGGGAGAAGGTCCGCATCGGCCCGGCGGTGGCGAGCGCGGCCGGCATCGGCCGGGCCAGCGCCAGGTTCTTGGGGACCAGCTCGCCGAAGAGCATGGAGATCAGCGTGGCCAGGGCCAGGGCGAGCAGCCCGCTGAACCGTTCCGCCCCGCCGACCGGGCGCAGCAGCGGGGCGAAGAGCCGGGCCAGGGCGGGCTCGGCCAGGTAGCCGGTGAGCAGTGCGGTGATGGTGATGCCGAGCTGTGCGCCGGAGAGCTGGAAGGACAGCTCGCGCAGCGCCCGGCGTACGGTGGCGGCCCGGCCGTCACCCTCGCCGGCCCGCCGGTCGATCTCCGCGCGGTCCACGGTGACCAGGGCGAACTCGGCCGCGACGAAGAACGCGTTGCCGACGGTCAGCAGGGCGAAGCCGACCAGGGGCAACAGCGCGGTGACCAGAAGGGCGTCGATGTTCGCCTCACCTCGGACGGGATTCTTACACGGCCCCGCCAGCCCGCACGAGCGCGCAGGTCCGGGCCGCGTGGAGACGGAAGCGGCGCCACCGGGTGGGTGGCGCCGCGTCCGTCGTCGTACGGGCCCGCTCAGCCGGCGGCGCCGGCGGTCTCCTTCTCGCCCGCGGTGTCCTCGGGCTTGACCGAGCGGAGCAGCACGCTGGCCACGTCCACGACCTCGACCTGCTCGCCGGCGCCCTTGCCGTTGACCCCGTCGTTGAGCATCGTCGAGCAGAACGGGCAGCCGACCGCGATGGTCTTCGCGCCGGTGGACATGGCCTCCTCGACCCGGTCCACGTTGATCCGCTTGCCGATCTTCTCCTCCATCCACATCCGGGCGCCGCCGGCGCCGCAGCAGAAGGAGCGCTCGCTGTTGCGCGGCATCTCGGTGATCTCGGCGGAGCCGAGGGCGGCCCCCAGCACCTCGCGCGGCGGGGTGAAGACCCGGTTGTGCCGGCCCAGGTAGCAGGGGTCGTGGTAGGTGAGGCCGCCGTCCAACGGCTGCACCGGGGTGAGCTTGCCGGTGGCCACCAGGTGCGCCAGGAGCTGGGTGTGGTGGACCACCTCGAACTCGCCGCCGAGCTGGCCGTACTCGTTGCCCAGGGTGTTGAAGCAGTGCGGGCAGGTGGCCACGATCTTGCGCTTGCTCTTCTCCCGGCCCTCGAACGCCTCGTTCAACGTCTCGACGTTCTGCTGGGCGAGCATCTGGAAGACGAACTCGTTGCCGATCCGGCGGGCCGGGTCACCGGAACACGTCTCGCCCTCGCCGAGGATGGCGAAGGAGACGCCGGCCTCGTGCAGCAGCGTGGCGACCGCGCGGGTGGTCTTCTTGGCCCGGTCCTCGAACGCGCCGGCGCAGCCGACCCAGAACAGGTACTCGAAGTCCTCGACCTCGCCCACCCGCGGCACCTCGAAGCCCAGGCCCTTGGTCCAGTCCTCGCGGGTGTTCTGCGGGGCGCCCCACGGGTTGCCCTTGTTCTCCAGGTTGCGGAGCATGACGCCGGCCTCGGACGGGAAGCTCGACTCGATCAGCACCTGGTAGCGACGCATGTCGACGATGTGGTCGACGTGCTCGATGTCCACCGGGCACTGCTCGACGCAGGCGCCGCAGGTGGTGCAGGACCAGAGCACGTCCGGGTCGATGACGCCGCCCTCCTCGGCGGTGCCGATCAGCGGCCGGTCGGCCTCGGCCAGGGCCAGCACGTCGACGTGCGCGAGCTGCTCCTGGGTCGCCTTCTCCTCGCCGGTCAGGTCCTTGCCGCCGCCGGCCAGCAGGTACGGCGCCTTGGCGTACGCGTGGTCACGCAGGCTGAGCACCAGCAGCTTCGGCGAGAGCGGCTTGCCGGTGTTCCAGGCCGGGCACTGCGACTGGCAACGACCGCACTCGGTGCAGGTGCTGAAGTCCAGCAGGCCCTTCCAGGTGAACTGCTCGACCTGGGCGACGCCGAACTGGTCCTTCTCCGGGTCGGCCTCCTCGAAGTCGAGCGGCTTGCCGTCGCTCATCATCGGGCGCAGCGGGCCGAGGCCCGAGCCGGCCGGCTTCTCCGGCTCCCGCTTGAAGAAGATGTTGGGGAACGCCAGGAAGCGGTGCCAGGCGACACCCATCGTGACGTTCAGCGAGATCACGATGAGCCAGGTCATCGAGATCGCGATCTTGATGAGCGCGGCGACGCTCACGCCGGCCGTCCAGGCCGGGAGCGCGGCGCCGACCGCGTGGCTGAGCGGGGTGGCCCAGACCGGGTACTCGAAGTGGTCGGTGGCGACCTTGAAGCCGCGGATCAGGAAGCCGAAGATCAGGACCAGCAGCACGACCCACTCGACGAAGTAGCCCTGCCACATGGTGGAGCCGGTGAACCGGGAGCGGTTGCCGGGCCGGTTGGGCCGGTTGGTCAGGCGGATCGCCATCAGCACCAGGATGCCGGCCAGGCCCAGGATCCCGATCCACTCGGTGGCCAGGCCGAAGACCGTCCAGTGCCCGATGATCGGCAGCCCGCCGCCCGGGGTCACCACCTCGAAGTACGCCTCGAGCACCAGCAGCGACAGCACGATGAACCCGACCATCACGAACCAGTGCGCCGCGCCCACCACGCTCCACTTGAGCATGCGGGTGTGACCGGCGGTCTCCACCAGCATCTTCTTCGTGCGGGCGCCCTTGTCGGCGAACCGCTCCGGCGCGGGTTGCCCGAGCCGGATGACGGCCGTCATCTTCATGACCGCGCGTACCGCAAGCCACACCGCCACCGCGGTGATGGCGGCCGCGAGGATCGTGGTGACGATCTGGACGCTGCCCATCGAGTTGGCCTCCCGGTCTGCTGCCTGTCGAGCGGCTCGGCGACCGGGAACGGCTCAGGAGGCGACCGGCTTTCCGCCGCTACCGCCACCCCGACCGGACCGGCCGATGACCTCGCTCCGCTCGGTCATGCAGTGCAGCCTACGCGCAAGGTTACCCAGCAGTAACGTGAGTCATCTCGCATCCGGCCACGCCGCCCTGCGCACACCTTAGGGGGACATGGCCCCGCACGCCGAGCAGGGGCCACGGCGGCGTGACGTACGTCCATCGCATGGACGGCGGTGAACCGGTCAGCGGGGCCGACCGGGGCGAGACAGGGCGACGGCCCGGCCCCGGAAGCAGTCGGAGGAGCCGGGCCGGAGTCGACCGCTTCAGGTCGCTGCGCGGCGTCAGACGCGCCGAGCTGAAGCAGTCGCAGACCGGGTCAACGCCAGCGGGAGAGCAGGATGAGCGAGGCGACCATCGCGCCGAAGCCCACCGCGAGGTTCCAGTAGCCCCACGTGGCGACCGGGTAAGCCTGCTCGGAGAGGTAGTACACGACCAGCCAGCCGATGCCGACGACGATCAGCGTGACCGCGGTGATCGGCAGCCACATCGGGCTAGGCTTGCGCGTCGCCGCGGTCGCCGTCGGACGCACGTCCGTCGGCGGGGTGTACACCTTCTTCTTGCGGACCTGAGACTTGGGCACGACGCTCTCCAGAGGGGGGTACGACCTCGTCCGGCCTGACAACCGGGCGCGGGGGCGACGGTCCATGGCCAATAATGTTCGACAGCTAGCGTAGTCCCGACGGACCGTCCAGGCCACGAATGGGGTCAGGCCGGTGCGCGGAGTGACCGAAAAGGGGGGGACTTTTCGGGTCGAGCATCCCGGTACGCGCCCTCGCGGACCGGAACGAGACGACGGGAAAGGGAACGCCCGGTGGAGTACACGTCCGGCGCCGCGTCCTGGCAGAAGGTCCTCCGGCGGGCGGTCGCCGGCCTGCTGCCCCGGCGGCCACGGCAACGCCGCCCCGGATGGTCGATCGGCGTACCCCTGATCGCCGCCGCAGCGGGCCTGCTCTTCACCACGACCGCGACCACCGCCGGCGGCACCGCGCTGCGGGAGGACCGCCGTCCCCAGCTCACCCAGCTGATCGAGGACCGGCGCGAGCAGGTCGCGGCGAGCGAGGCGAAGGCCGCCCGGCTGCGTGCCGAGGTCGAGGAGCAGACCGCCGCCCTGGCCGACACCGACGGTCCGATCAAGGAGCAGCGCGACCGGGCCGCCGCCAGCCGGCAGGCCGCCGGGTTCACCGCGCTCACCGGCACCGGGGTCACCATCGAACTCAACGACGCGCCCCGCCGCGCCGACCAGACCCTGCCCAAAGGTGCCAGCAACGATGATCTGGTCGTCCACCAGGGCGACGTCCAGGCGGTCGTGAACGCCCTCTGGGCGGGCGGAGCCGAGGCCATGTCAATCATGAACGTCCGCGTCCTCAGCACCAGCGCGGTACGCTGCGTCGGTAACACCCTGCTGCTGCACGGCCGGGTGTACTCCCCTCCTTTCAAGATCGTGGCAATCGGCGACCCCGCCTCGCTCCAGCGGGCCCTCGCCGCATCCGAGGGAGTCCGGTTGTTCAAGGAAGCGGTGGACCACTACCAGCTCGGCTACTCCGAAACCGTCTCCACGGTCACCGTGCCGGCGTTCGAGGACTCCACCTCCCTCCGGTCCGCGAAGGTGCCGCGGTGACCTCCGGGGACCCCCGGGAGCGGGACGGGCGCCACCGCGACCACAGCGACGACCCCACCGCGTTCATCCCCCGGGTCGAGCGTCCGGCCCCGCCGGCCCCGCCGGCCCCGCCGGCCCGGCCCGCGCTCGACCTCCCCTGGCCGGAGCCGGCCGGGCAGCAGCCCGCCGCGCCCCGCACGCCGGCCGACGACCGGCGTGCCGCCTTCTTCGGCGGCAGTACCGAGGCCGTCCCCACCGGGCCGGCCTCCGCCGACCCCCGCCCGATCAGCCCGGCCCCCGCCGACCGCGACCGGACCACCCCGGCCGCCCCCGACCACGGCTTGATCCCGCCGGCCCCCGCCGGCCGCGACCGGACCACCCCGGCCTCCGCCGACCGGGCGTGGATCCCCCCGGCCGCCCACGACCCGCGCGCCGCAGCGGCCGCCGGCCCGGAACGCCCCGGCCACCGCCCGCCCGCCGACCCCCCGCGCCGCCTCCCCGTCGAGCCGCCGCCACGCTGGGGCGAGGAGGCCGCGCGCCCGGCCGCCCCGGCCACCCCGCCCGGCCCGGACCCGACCGCCGCCGACGGCCGCACCGACCGTCGGGCGGGTGCCACGAACGCCGCCGACCGGCCGGCCGCCACCGCGCGTCCTTCCGACCCGTTCGGTACCGGCGGATCGACCGCGACCCGGCCCGACACCGCCCCGCCGCAACCGCAGCCGCCGGCGTCGGCGTCGGCGGCGGCGGCCGATCAGTCCGGCGCCCGGCCGTCCACCCCCTCGGCCGCCCCTGGCGTACGGCCGGCCGCCCCCGGCGACATGCCGACCGCGATCATCCCCCGGCTGACCGACCGACCGGAGAGCCGTTCCGCGGCGGCGGAGGGCACGCAGAGCGCCGCCCGCGAGGCGGGACCGGCCGCCGCCGGCACGCCCCGGTCGGCGGTGCCGGCCGGTGGCGCACCCCGATCGACGACGCCCGGTGGCGTCCCGCAGGCGGACGGGCCCGGACGGGCGGACGCCGGCGCTGTCTCGGCGGATCCGTCGGCGACCGCCGTGCTCCCGGCCGTCACCGCCCGACGGCCGAACACTCCCGGCCTCGACTCCACCGCGCTGATGGGTGCCGTGCCCCCGCTGCCCGAGACCCGTGGCGACGAGCCCGACACCCCGGCCGAGCCGCCCCGCCCCCGCCGGGGCGAGCGCGTGGTGCAGCTCCGACCCGAGCAGACCGGCGAGGGGTACAAGAGCGTCTACTCCGAGCTGACCCGTCCCACCGTCGCCTCCCGGCTGCGTACCGGTATCCGGGCCACCGGCGAGGTGCTGATCACCTTCGGCCTGGTCGTGCTGCTCTTCGCCGGGTACGAGATCTGGGGCAAGACGGTGATCGTCGACGCCCACCAGAGCGACCTGAACAACCAGCTCGCCCAGGAGTGGGGGGCGGACCCGACGGTCGGCCCGACCGCACCCGCCGGCCCCAGCGCGAAGCCGAAGCCGCCGGCGGAGGGCAAGCCGGTCGCCGGGCTCTACATCCCCAAGTTCGACAAGCACTGGGTCGTGGTCGAGGGGGTGAGCCCCGACGACATCCGTTACGCCCCCGGTCACTACCCGAAGAGCGCCATGCCGGGCGAGGTCGGCAACTTCTCCGTCGCCGGGCACCGCATCCGGTCCACCTTCTGGCGGCTGGACGAGCTCGACGACGGCGATCCCATCGTGGTCGAGACCAAGGACCACTGGTACGTCTACCGCGTCGTCAAGACCCGGATCGTCCGGCCGAGCCAGGTGGAGGTCGTCGCGCCCAACCCGTTCGAACCGGGCCAGCCGGCGGCGCAGAAGCTGCTCACCCTCACCACCTGCAACCCCAAGTTCAACAACTACCAACGCCTGATCATCCACGCGGAGCTGGACGAGACCGCCAGTCACTCGAAGTCCGAGGGCCGGCCGCCGGAGCTGGAAGGCTGACGATGTACGCGTGGATCTGGCGCAAGCTGCCGTTCGGACTGGCCGGGAAGCTGATCGGCTCGCTGCTGCTCGCCGCTGCCACGGTCGCCCTGCTCTGGTTCGTGGTCTTCCCGTGGGCCGAGCCGCTGCTCCCCTTCGACGACGTCCAGGTCACCCAGGACTCGGGCGTGCCGGGCGACGACGGCGGCGGGCTCACCGTGCCGAGCGTGGGCCCGACCGAGGAGGACATCCCGTACAGCACGGAGACCAACAACGCCCCGCCCACCCCGAACAGGTGACCCGATGCGCGTCCTGGTGATCGACAACTACGACTCGTTCGTCTTCAACCTCGTGCAGTACCTCGGCCAGCTCGGCGTGGACTGCGAGGTGCGACGCAACGACGAGATCGACGTCGCCGAGGTCGGCCGGGTGGGGGCCGCGGGCGTCCTGCTGTCGCCCGGGCCGGGCAGCCCGGACCGCGCCGGCATCTGCCTCGACGTCATCCGGGAGTACGCCGGCAAGCTCCCGCTCTTCGGCGTCTGCCTCGGTCACCAGGCGATCGGCGAGGCGTTCGGCGCGACCGTCACCCGGGCGCCGGAGCTGCTGCACGGCAAGACCTCCGAGGTGAGCCACCACGGGGTCGGCGTACTCGCCGGCCTGCCCGACCCGTTCACCGCCACCCGCTACCACTCGCTCGCCGTGCTGCCCGAGACGCTGCCGGACGAGCTGGAGGTGACCGGCTGGACGGGCTCCGGCGTGGTCATGGCGATGCGGCACCGGACCCTGCCGATCGAGGGTGTCCAGTTCCACCCGGAGTCGGTGCTGACCGAGGGCGGGCACCTCATGCTGGCGAACTGGCTGGCGGTCTGCGGGCACCCGGAGGCGCTGGAGCGGGCCCCGGAGCTGGCCGCCGAGGTGGACGCCCGCCGCCGGGCCGCCTTCGCCACCGCCTGACCGGCTTCACCCGCACCGACCCGGGTACGCGGCGCCGTCCCGGCCGCCGACACACCGCCGGATCGCTGAACCCCCGTCGGTGAGAACGTCAAGGCCCCGACCGGAGTCGGGGCCTTGAACGTCACTGGCCGGAAAGCCCCTCCGGCGGGCTGGTCGGGAAGGGGAACCCGCCACCGGTGCCCGGCGTCGTCGGCGAACCGCTCGGGCTGGGCGACGTCGGCGATTCGGTCGGCTCCGGCGGCGCGATGTCGACGTAGATGGTGACCTGCCGCCCCTTCGCGTAGTCCTTGTTGGCGTCGGGGCTCTGCTTGCTGACCTTGCCGACCTGGTCCGGGTTGGTGGTCTCGTCGCCGTCGAGGGTCCGCACCTTGTATCCGGCGTTCTTCAGGATTCGCTCCGCCTGGTCCTTGGGGAGGCCGACCACGTCCGGGACCTTGGCGACGTTGCCCTTGGACACCTGCACCTTGACGGTGGAACCGACCGCTACGGTCGCGCCCTCCTTCGGGTTGACGCTGACCACGAGGCCCTCTGGCAGGCTGCTGTCGACGTCCTCGGATTCGACGTTGAGCTCCAACCCTTCGAGCTGCTGCCGAACGTTCGTGAACTGCGAACCCTTCAGCCCGCTCGGGATGGTGACCTGCTGCCGGCCGCCGCAGATCTGGATCGTGACGTTCTGGCCCTTCTTCACCGTGGTGCTGGCCGGCGGGCTCTGGCCGGCCACGGTGCCCTTCTCGCAGGTGTCGTTCTTCACCTGGTCACCGAGCACCGGAACGAGACCGGCGTTCTGGATCTCCTGGAACGCGACGGCCTGGGCCTTGCCCTCCAGGGACGGCACCCGGACCTCGTTCGCCGCCTTCTGGTTCAGGTACAGGGCGGCGGCCAGGGCGATCACCGCGAGCACGCCGAGCGCGGCGAAGGTGGCGATGACCCACGACGAGCTCTTCCGCTTGCGCGGGTCGCCGACCCGGGCCGGCATCTGCTGGCGGGTCTGCGGACCCATCACCTGGGTCTGGTACCCGCCGGCAGCGGCGGCCGGGGCCATCGCCGCGGTCTCGTCCGCCGGCATGACCGGGGTGGCCAGCACCGGACGTCCGGCGGCGGCGCGGAGCAGGTCCGCCCGCATCTCGCCGGCGCTCTGGTAGCGGTTCAGCGGGTTCTTGGACAGCGCCTTGAGGACGATGGCGTCCACCGCCGGGTTGACGTCCGGGTTGATGGTGCTCGGCGTCGGCGGTTGCTCCCGCACGTGCTGGTACGCGACGCTGACCGGGCTGTCCCCGACGAACGGCGGGTGCCCGCAGAGCAGCTCGAACAGGACGCAGCCGGCCGCGTAGACGTCGGAGCGGGCGTCGACCGACTCACCGCGCGCCTGCTCCGGGGAGAGGTATTGTGCGGTGCCGATGACGGCGCTGGTCTGGGTCATCGTGGTGGCCCCGCTGGCCAGCGCCCGGGCGATGCCGAAGTCCATCACCTTGACCTGGCCGGTCTGGGTGAGCATCACGTTGCCCGGCTTGATGTCCCGGTGGATGATGCCGTGCCGGTGGCTGAACTCCAGCGCGGCGCACATGTCGGCGCAGATCTCCAGCGCCCGGCGCGGCTGGAGCCGGCCCTCGGCGCCCAGCACCTCCTTGAGGGTCCGTCCGTTGACGAACTCCATCACGATGAACGGCAGCGTCTCGCCGGTCGGTGCGGTCTCCTCGCCGGTGTCGTACACCGCGACGATCGCCGGGTGGTTCAGCGAGGCGGCGTTCTGGGCCTCGCGGCGGAACCGCATCTGGAACGTCGCATCCCGGGCGAGATCCGCCCGAAGCATCTTGATCGCGACGTCCCGCCCGAGCCGGAGATCGCGACCGCGGTGCACCTCCGCCATGCCGCCGTAGCCGAGCAGCTCGCCGACCTGGTACCTGCCACCGAGCAGGCGGGCCTGCGCTGTCATCGCGTCTCTCGTCCTTCGCTCGTCGTCGTCTCGCCGCCGGCCGGCTGGAGCCGTACCTCACGACGGTACGACGTTCCGACCAGATCGTCCGCACCGCGCGTCCGCACCGCGCCGGACGCCACGCTCACCGGAGCAAGCGCGCCGGGTTGGCCGGCCGCCGCGTGCTTCCGGTAGTAGTACGAAATCACGCCGGAGCAGAGCACGACCAGTACGGCCACCACCACGGCGGTGACCCACAGGCCGGATCGGGACCGGCGGGGCGCCGACGGCGGGGCGGCCGCCGGCCGCGCGTACCCCAGCGGGTGGTGCTGCCGGGGCGGCGGCACGGTCGCCGCGCCGCGCGGCGCCACCGCCGGGCGGGGCTGCGGGGCGGGCTGCGCCACCACGGCGGGCCGCGACGCCACCGGCGGGTGGGCGGCCACCGCCGGCGGGCGGGGCTGCGGGCGCGGCGCGGCGGGGACCGCCGCCCGGGCCGTCGGAGCGGCCGGCGAGGAGGGTACGCCGGAGATCGGCCCGGCGTGCCCCGCGCCGCCCCGGGCCTGCTGCGACAGGGCGAGCTTGGCCTGCCGGGCGACGCTGGCCAGGGCGGCGGCGCTCGGCCAGCGGGACGCCGGGTCCTTCGCCATGGCCCGCTCGACGATCGCCCGGACCTGAGGCGGGATGTCGGCGGGGAGCGGTCGGGGGGCCTCCCGGACGTGCTTCATGGCGATCTCGAGCGGGTTGTCCCCCTCGAACGGCCGCCGGCCGGCGAGGCACTGGTACGCGACCACGCCGAGCGCGTACACGTCGGAGGCGGGGGTGGCGACCGCGCCGGTGGCCTGCTCGGGCGAGATGTACGAGGCGGTGCCGAGCACCGAGCCGGCGGCGGTGAGCTGGCCCACCAGGTCGGAGCGGGCGATGCCGAAGTCGGTGAGCACCAGCGTGCCGTTCGGGCGGACCAGCAGGTTGCCCGGCTTCACGTCGCGGTGCACGATGCCCTTCTCGTGGGCGGCGTGCAGCGCGTCCGCGGCCTGGGCCAGCAGGGCCATCGTCCGGGCCGGGGTGAGCCGCCCCACCCGGCTGAGCGTCGAGGAGAGCGCGTCGCCCTCGACGTACTCCATGACCAGGAAGGCGATCTGCTGGTCGCTGCCGAAGTCGTAGACGTCCACCACCCCGGGGTGGTTGATGGTGGCCATCGTCCGCGCCTCGCCGCGGAACCGCTCGGCGAAGCCCGGCTCGTCGAGCAGGGCGGGGAGCAGGCTCTTCACGGCGACGGTCCGGCCCAGCACCTGATCGGTGCCGCGCCAGACGTCGCCCATGCCACCGCTGGCGATCCGCTCGTCGAGGCGGTAGCGGTTGCCGAGCTGCACTCCCGGGCTGAGCATGTCAGCGGCCCCCGGAGTCGGCGATCGCCGCCGCCATGATCTTGCCGGCGATCCGGGCCGCTTCGTGGCTGCCGCCGGAGCCGGCCTGCTCCAGCTCCACGCAGACGGCGGAGATCGGGGTGCCGTTCCGGTCCAGGGCGAAGCCGATGAACCAGCCGTGGTCGGGGGTGCCCGGGCCGGACTGGGCGGTGCCGGTCTTGCCACCGACCGTGTAGCCCTGGATACGGGCCGACTTGCCGGTGCCGTTCTCGACCACGCTGACCATCATGTCCCGCAGGTCGGCCGCGACCTGCCCGCTCACCGGCTGGCGCAGCTCGCGCGGCTTGGCGGTGTAGTAGCTGGTGGTGCGGTCCGGGGCCAGCAACTGCTTGACCAGGTACGGCCGCATCTGGCTGCCGCCGTTGGCCACCGAGGCGGCGATCAGCGCGCCCTGCAACGGGGTCATCCGGACGTCGCGCTGGCCGATCGAGGACTGGGCCAGCGCGGCCGGGTCGGTGGCCCCGTCCGGGGCGGTCATCTCGCCGGTCCGGCTGGCCGCCACCGGCAGGCCGCCCTCGCCCAGCTGCCCGACCGTGAGGTCGTCCTGCTCGAAGCCGAACGCGCGCGCCTTGTCCTTGACCTTGTCCGCGCCGAGCTTCACGCCGAGCTGCGCGAAGCCGGTGTTGCAGGACTCGGTGAGCGCCTGGATCAGGGTCACCTCGTCCTGCGGGCAGATCGAGTCGGCCGCGTTCTTGATCGGCGTGCCGGACGTCGGCGGGGTCCAGCTCTCCCCGGCGGGGATCCTGGTCTGCTTGGTGTAGCCGCTCTCCAGCGCCGCGGCGGACATGATGACCTTGAAGGTGGAGCCGGGCGGCAGCACCTCGGACAGCGCCCGGTTGGCCAGCGGCCGGTCCTTGTCCTGCTCGAGCTGGTTGAACGCCTTCGACGCCGCAGCGGTGTCGTGGCTGACCAGCGGGTTCGGGTCGAAGCTCGGCATGGAGACGAGCGCCTGCACCGCCCCGGTACGCGGGTCGATCGCGATCGCCGCGCCCCGGGTCGCCCCGACCTCGTTGTTCTGGAGCTGCTTGTACGCCATGTCCTGGGCCCGCTTCGAGAGGGTCAGCAGGACGTTGCCGCCGCCGGTCTTGTTCCCGGTGAACATGTCCTTCACCCGGTCACCGATGAGCTGATCGCTGGTGCCGGCGAGGAACTGGTTCTCGGTCCGCTCGATGCCGGTCGCGCTCCCGTTGACCGGCTGGTAGCCGAGCACGTGCGCGTACTCCTCGCCGGCGGGGTAGGTGCGCAGGTAGCGCAGCTTCCCGCCGGTGTCCTTGCTGATCGCGTACGCGGTGCCACCGACCTCGATGTTGCCGCGCTTGCGGTCGTACTCGGCGACCTGGACCCGGCCGTTGTAGTCGCTGTTGCGGTATTCGTCCGCCTTGTAGGCCTGGATCCAGTTCAGGTTCGCGAAGAGCAGTCCGAACAGGATCATCACGACCACTCCGACGCGGCGCAGCGGTGCGTTCACGGCCGGATCACCTCCGTGGGAGCACCGTGCAGCTGTTCCGGCGGGCCGCCCGACGGCCGGGCCACCGGTCCGCCCCCGGTCACCGGCCGACGGGCGCCGTCGGAGACCCGGAGCAGGACCCCGATGAGCAGCCAGTTCGCCATCAGCGACGAGCCACCGGCGGAGAGGAACGGGGTGGTCTGGCCGGTCAGCGGGATGAGCTTGCTGATCCCGCCGACGATCACGAAGACCTGGAGGCCCAGGGTGAAGGCCAGGCCGCCGGCGAGCAGCTTGCCGAACGAGTCGCGGACGGCCAGCGCGGCCCGCAGCCCGCGCTCGACGATCAGCAGGTAGACCACGAGCAGCGCGGAGAGGCCGAAGAGCCCGATCTCCTCGCCGATGCCGGCGAAGATGAAGTCCGTCTGCACCTCGGGCAGCAGGGTCGGCTGGCCACCGCCCGGACCGGCCCCGAAGAGGCCGCCGCTGCCGAGCGTGAGCAGGCCCTGGACGAGCTGGTAGCCCTTGTCGTACGGGTCACCGAACGGGTCCAGCCAGATCTCCGCGCGCAGGTAGAAGTTGGCGAACGGACCGCCGACCGTGCTGCCCAGGAGGTACGCCAGGTAGGCGCCGCCGAAGAAGAGGATCAGGCCGATCAGCAGCCAGCTCACCCGTTCGGTGGCGATGTAGAGCGTCACCACGAACATGCCGAAGTAGAGCAGCGAGGTGCCCAGGTCCTTCTCGAAGACCAGGACCAGGAGGCTGATCAGCCAGACCACGAGGACCGGGCCGAGGTCGCGTCCGCGCGGGAAGTCGATGCCGAGCAGCCGGCGGCTGGCCAGCGACAGCACCTCCCGCTTGCGGACCAGGTAGTACGCGAAGAAGGCGAGCAGGGCGAGCTTGGCGAACTCACCCGGCTGGATCGAGAAGCCGCCGATCCGGATCCACAGCTTGGCGTTGTTGATCTCGGAGAACCGGGCCGGCAGCACCGCCGGGATCATCACCAGCACGATGCCGGCCAGCCCCAGGGTGTACGCGTACCGGGAGAGCGACCGGTGGTCCCGCATGATCGCCAGCAGCCCGGCGGCGAGGATCACCGCCCCGAGCGTCCAGGCGAGCTGCCGGCCGCCGGTGCCGGCGAAGATGGCCAGGTGCTCCCGCTCCTCCGGAGCCGCCTGGGCCAGGTCGTAGCGGCGCAGGAAGCCCACGCCGATGCCGTTGAGCAGGGCGACCGCCGGCAGCAGCGCCGGGTCGGCGAAGGGCGCCAGCCAGCGGATCACCAGGTGCAGGCCGAGGAAGACCAGGCCCAGCGTGGCGGCCGGGACCCAGAAGTCCGAGGTGACCGTGTCCAGCACGTTCGCCTCGACGGTCGCCGAGTACGCCGCCACCAGCACCATGGCCAGCAGGAGCAGCGACAGCTCGGCGTTGCGCCGGGACCGGGCCAGGCGTACGCCAGGCTGCTCGCCCGTCGAGGCGGGCGAGGCTGCCGGTACGGCGGCTGCGGTCACGGATGCGTCCTCCGGGTCGAACCGACGCTCACTCCGGCGACCGGCAGCCGGCCGGGTCGACCGGCGGGACCGTGTCGGAGGGGATGGCGTCGGGCGTGGTGGTCGGCGCGCTCGGCGCGGGCGTGGGGGTGGCCGGCGCGGTGACGCTGGCGCTGCCGGACGGCGCCACCAGGCTGGCGGTGGCGCTGGCAGCCGCGGTCGGAGTCGAGGACGGCGTCGGGCTGAGCGCGGCGGCCGTCGGGCTCGGGCTCGACGGGCAGAGCGGCTTCAGGTTCGGGTTGGCCGGGTCGTCGCTGGTCAGCTCGGCCAGCCGCCGCTCGGCGTCCGGTTCGCTCTTGGCCTGGATGCCCTGCTTGACCTGCTCCTGCGCGGCCAGCGTGAGGTCGTCCAGCTTGGCCTCGCTGGTGGCGTGCACCCGAGACAGGTCGAGACCGGCGATCTGGCCCGGTACGCCCCGGAACACCGCGAGCTGCCCCTCCTCCGTGGCGCCGACGTAGTACTGGCGCTGGGTGTAGCTCCACCCGCCGAAGAGGCCGCCGCCGAGGATGACCAGCAGGGCCAGCAGCATGGCCGCGCTGCGCAGCGGGCGGTGCCGACGCGGCTCGGGATCGTCGTCGCGGGTGTCCGCCGGCTCCTCGGGTGCCGCCGGCCGGGGCGCGGAGAGCGCGGAGGCGCGGGCGGCCGGGGTGGAGACGTCGGCCGACGTGGCCATGCCCCGGTCCCGGGCGGCGGCGCCGCCCACGATCGGGGACGCCTCGACGATGTCCTGATCGGTGGCGTCGGCGATGATCACCGTGATGTTGTCCGGGCCGCCGCCGCGCAGCGCGAGTTGCACCAGGCGCTCGACGCACTGCTGCGGGTCGGCGTACTCGCGCATGGTGTCGGCGATGGTGTCCGCGCTGACCACGCCGGAGAGGCCGTCCGAGCAGATCAGGTAGCGGTCGCCGGGGAGCACCTGGCGGACGCTGTACTCCGGGTCGATGTCGCGGCCGTCGAGCGCCCGGGTGAGCAACGAGCGCTGGGGGTGGCTGCTCGCCTCCTCCGCGCTGATCCGGCCCTCGTCGACGAGCATCTGGACGTACGTGTCGTCCTTGGTGATCTGCGCGAACTCGCCGTTGCGCAGGAGGTAGGCCCGCGAGTCACCGATGTGGACCATGCCGAGCTTGCTGCCCGAGAAGAGGGTCGCGGTGAGCGTGGTGCCCATCCCCTCCAACTGGGGGTTGGCGTCCACCGTGTCGCGGAGTTGTTGGTTGGCGGTGCCCACGGCCGAACGGAGCGCGTCCACGAGGGCGTCCCCGGGGACGTCCTCGTCGAGGGGCGCCATGGCACCGATGACGATGTTGCTGGCGACGTCACCGGCGGCCATGCCGCCCATGCCGTCGGCGACGGCGAGCAGCCGCGGTCCGGCGTAGACGGAATCCTGGTTACCGTCTCGGATCAGACCGCGGTCGCTGTGGGCCGCATAGCGCAGGGTCAGAGTCATGGCCGTAATTCGAGGGAAGTGCGGCCGATGCGGATCGGCACGCCGAGGGGGACGGGGGTTGGTCCGGTGACCTTAGCGCGATCCAGGTAGGTGCCGTTAGTCGATCCGAGGTCCTCGACGAACCACTGCCCGTCACGCGGCACGAGTCGGGCGTGTCGCGCGGACGCGTAGTCGTCCGTGATCACCAGCGTCGAATCCTCGGCGCGACCGATGGTGATCTGGGCCTCACCCAGAGTGATCCGGGTGCCGGCCAACTGACCCGCCGTGACCACCAGCTGGTGCGCCGCCCGCCCCCGCTTCACCTTCGCCGGCTTGGCCGCCGGCCCGGCCGGGGCGCCGACCCCGCGCGGCGCGGCCACCAGCCGACCCGACCGGGCCCCCGCGAAGAGGTCCCGGCGGATCACACCGACCACCGTGAATACGAAGATCCACAGCAGGATGAGGAACCCGAACCGGGCGACGGTGATGACGAGTTCCGGCAACGCGGATCAGCCGTCCACGCGGAAGGTCAGGGTGGTCGTGCCGAGCTGGATCATGTCGCCCGGGTTGAGGGCGACGGCGGAGACGCGCTGGCCGTTGACCATCGTGCCGTTGGTGGAGCCGAGGTCGGTCAGCACCACCTGGCCGCCGTCGAAGTCCAGCCGGGCGTGCCGCCGGGAGATGCCGACGTCGGGCAGGCGCAAATTGGCCTGGTCACCGCGGCCGATCACGGTCGAGCCCATCTGGAGGGGGTAGGTACGGCCGTCGCCGGAGACCAGACGGACGTTGCGGCCACCGCCGTGCCCGGGCGGCGGGCCGTAGCCGCCACCCTGGTCGTACGCCGGGTAGGCCGGGCCGGCGTCGTAGCCGCCGGGCGCGGAGACCGGCGCCACGTCGCCACCGGTGTAGACCTCGGCGGTGACCCGGAACATGCCGGTGTCCAGCCCCTCGCCGCGCTCGATCTCGACGATCACGTCCCCGTAGACCGTCCAGGCCTGCTCGCCGATGAACTCCGCCTGCGACTGGGCCAACTCCTGGGCCAGCGCGGCGGCGTAGGGCGCCAGCCGACTGTGGTCGTACGGCGAGAGATCGATCACGTAGCGGTTGGGCACCAACGTGCGCCCGCCGGCCAGGATCGCCTTGTGCGCCTCGGCCTCCCGCTGCATGGCGTTGAGGATCTCCACGGGGTGCACCACCCCTTTGAAGACCTTGGCGAAGGCCCCCTCGACCAGGCCTTCCAGACGCTTTTCGAAGCGTTGCAGCACGCTCACCGGCTCCTCCTCGGGTCCCGAGGCCATGATGGTATCCGGACACCGCCCCCGCAGCTCACATGCCGCTCGGCCGGCTGCCGGCGGCCCGTTCGTGGACGACCCGAAGGCCGTGCTACAGTTTCGTCCGCCACGAACGGTGATCGCTCGTGGCGATGACCGGGGACAGCGTAATATGTTCCGGCACCCGCCGCAGGCGGCGGGAGCGGGATGAGCTACGGTGTTCCAGGTCAGGCCACGGGGAAGTGGCGGAATGGCAGACGCGCACGGTTCAGGTCCGTGTGCCCGAAAGGGCGTGGGGGTTCAACTCCCCCCTTCCCCACCATCACGAGGGCTCCGCAACCAAGCGGGGCCCTCGCGCCGTATCGGGGCGTGCTGGGCGTCACGCTATGCTCCGATTCGTCCCTGCCTCCTATGGATCAGGAGTGGCGTGTGAGTGTCGCGTTGGTGACCGGCTCGGGCGGTCTGATCGGTTCCGAGGCGGCCCGGCACTTCGCCGGCCTCGGTCTCCACGTGGTCGGCATCGACAACGACATGCGCCGGTACTTCTTCGGCGAGGACGGGTCGACCTCCTGGAGCCTGGACCGGCTCGCCGCCGACCTGGGCACCTCCTATACCCATTACCCGGTGGACATCCGGGACCGGGACGGCCTGGAGAAGGTCTTCAAGAGGTACGCCTCGGACATCGCCGTGGTGATCCACAGCGCGGCGCAGCCCAGCCACGACTGGGCGGCCAAGGAGCCGTACACGGATTTCGACGTGAACGCGGGCGGCACCCTCAACCTGCTGGAGAACACCCGCCGGCACGCGATCGAGGCGCCGTTCATCCACTGCTCCACCAACAAGGTGTACGGCGACCGCCCGAACAGCCTGCCGCTGGTCGAGCTGGAGACCCGGTACGAGCTGCCCGAGGACCACCCGTACTTCGCGGGCATCCCGGAGGACATGTCGATCGACGAGTCGCTGCACTCGATCTTCGGCGCCTCGAAGGTCGCCGCGGACGTGATGGTCCAGGAGTACGGCCGGTACTTCGACATGCGGACCGCCTGCTTCCGGGGCGGCACGCTGACCGGCCCGGCGCACTCCGCGGCCGAGCTGCACGGCTTCCTCGCGTACCTGATGCGCTGCGTCATGGAGGGCCGGACGTACAACCTCTTCGGCTACAAGGGCAAGATGGTCCGCGACGCGATCCACTCCCGCGACGTGCTCACCGCGTTCGAGGCGTTCTTCCGTGAGCCGCGCTCGGCGCAGGTCTACAACCTGGGCGGCGGCCGGCACTCCAACACCTCGCACATCGAGGCGTTCCGGATCGCCGAGCAGATCACCGGCCGCGAGGCGCAGATCAACTACGTCGAGCAGGCCCGCACCGGCGACCACCAGTGGTACGTCAGCAGCATGGCCCGCTTCGAGGAGCACTACCCGAGCTGGAAGATCACCTACGACGTGCCGATGATCCTGCGGGAGATCTACGAGGCCAACGTCGACAAGTGGGTGCCGAAGGCATGACCACCGGGACCAAGCGGAACGTGCTCGGCGTACTCGTCGACGCGACCGACTACGCCCGGGCGACCGAGGCGGTCGTCGCGGCGGCGCACGAGCGGCGCCCGCTGGCCCTGACCGCGCTGGCCGTGCACGGCGTGATGACCGGGGTGCTCGATCCGGCGCACAACGCCCGGCTCAACTCGTTCGACGTGGTCACCCCGGATGGCCAGCCGGTCCGCTGGGCGCTCAACCTGCTGCACGGCGCCGGCCTCACCGACCGGGTCTACGGCCCGGAGCTGACGCTGCGGGTGCTCGCCCGCTTCGCCGAGGAGGGGCTGCCGGTCTACCTGTACGGCTCCACCGAGGAGACGCTGTCCCGGCTGATCCCGGCCCTGGAGCGGAAGTTCCCGGCGCTGAAGATCGCCGGGGTCGAGGCGTCCAAGTTCCGCTCCCTGCAGCCGGGTGAGGACGTCGAGATCGCCGACCGAATCAAGGCCAGCGGGGCCCGGCTCGTCTTGGTCGGGCTGGGCTGCCCCCGCCAGGAGGTCTTCGCGTACGCCATGCGGCCGCTGCTCGACATGCCGCTGATGGCGGTGGGCGCGGCGTTCGACTACCACGCCGGGCTGCTGCGCAACCCCCCGCCGTGGATGCAGCGGGCCGGGCTGGAGTGGTTCTGGCGGCTCGGCCTGGAGCCGAAGCGGCTCTGGCGGCGCTACGTCATCCTCAACCCGGCGTATCTGGCCCGGCTGGCGGCGCAGCGGACCGGCCTGTGGAAGGCCACCCCGCCGCCGCCGGCCACCGACCGTCCCACCACTTTCGACGTCTGACAGACGACGTCCGGCGGCCACCTGTGGGGTGACCGCCGGACGCCGGTGGGAAGAGGTTGGCTCAGGAGACGGTCACGGCCGTGTCGTCGATGACGAAGGACGTCTGCAGGGAGACGTCCTCGGTGCCGGTGAACCTCAGGGTGACGGTCTGGCCGGCGTAGGCGGCCAGGGAGAAGGACCGCTGGGTGTAGCCGGCGGCCTTGTTCAGGTTGGAGTAGGTGGCCAGCGTCGCCAGCACCGTGCCGGAGGAGTTGAGCACCTGCACGGTGAGCTTGTCGTACTGGACGCTCGTGGTGCTCTCGGAGCTGTCAATGTGCAGCCAGAAGGTGAAGTTGTAGGAGGTGCAGCCGCTGGGCAGGCTCACCGCCTGGGACAGGGTGTCGGTGTGGGTGGTGCCATAGCCGTCCAGCCAGGCGTTCCAGGTGCCGGAGCGCGGCGGCTGGCCCGACGAGCCGTACTGGCCGATGACGCCCGAGGTGGACGCCCAGACGGTGTTACCCGACTCGAAGCCGGGGTTGCCCAGCTTCTGCCCGGCCCCGGTGCAGCCACCCGAGCCCGTGACGGTCAGCGAGTAGCTCGCGGTCTTCGTGCCCGACGCCGCCGTACCGCTGACGGTGACCGCGTACGTGCCGGGCGGGGTGCCGGCCGAGGTGGTGATGGTGAGCGTGGAGGAGCCGCCGGAGGTCACCGTGGCCGGGTTGAACGAGGCGCTCGCGCCGCTCGGCAGGCCGCTCGCGGAGAGGCTGACCGACTGGGCCGAACCGCTGGTGGTGGCCGTGTTGACGGTGGCCGTCACCGAGCCGCCCGGGGCGGTGGAGCCGGAGGTCGGCGACACCGAGACGGAGAAGTCGTTGGTCGGCGGCGGGGTGCTGCCGTTGACGACGTAGAGCAGCCGGTTCGGCGTGCCGGTGCCCACGTTGGTCACCACGTTCGGGGTGGCGTTGTTGACCAGGTAGTCCCGCACCTGCTGCGGGCTCCACGACGGGTTCGACGCGAGCACGAGCGCCGCGACGCCGGCCACGTGCGGCGACGCCATCGAGGTGCCGCTGATCGTGTTCGTCGCGCTGTTGCTCGTGTACCAGGCGGAGGTGATGTTGACGCCCGGCGCCAGGATGTCGACGCAGGTCCCGTAGTTGGAGAAGCTCGCGGCGGCGTCGTTGTTCTGCGTGGCGCCGACGGTGATCGCCGACCCGACCCGGGCCGGCGAGTAGTTGCAGGCGTTCTGCCGGTTGCCGAAGATGTCGCCGTTGCCCGCCGCCACCGCGTAGGTGACGCCGGAGTTGATGGAGTTGGTCACCGCGTTGTCGATCGCGGTGTCGGCGGAGCCGCCGAGGCTCATGTTCGCCACGGCCGGCTTGACCGCGTTCGCGGTGACCCAGTCGATGCCGGACACCACCTGGGCGGTGGTGCCGCTGCCCTGGCAGTTCAGCACCCGGACGCCGACGAGCTGGACGCCCTTGGCCACCCCGTACGACGAGCCGCCCACGGTGCCCGAGACGTGCGTGCCGTGGCCGTTGCAGTCGTCGGCTGAGCCGCCGTCCACCGCGTCGAAGCCGGAGACCGCCCGGCCGCCGAAGTCGTTGTGCCCGAACAGGATGCCGGTGTCGATGACGTAGGCGTGCACGTTGCTCGCCGTGTTCGGGTAGGTGTACGAGTTGTCCAGCGGCAGGTTCCGTTGGTCGATCCGGTCCAGGCCCCAGGACGGCGGGTTCGTCTGGGTGCCGGCGATGGTGATGGTGTGGTTCTGTTCCACGTAGGACACCGCGGGGTCGGCGGCGATCCGGGCCGCGGCCTGTGCCTTCACCCGGACCTCGAAGCCCCGCAGGGCCGCACTCCAGGTACGGGCCACCGTGCCGCCGTGCCGGGCGGTGAGCCGGGCAGCGGTGTCGTCGACCTGGGTGGGGGCGACCGTGGCGTCCTTCAGCACGACCAGGTAGCTGTCGGCCACCGCGGTGGCCCCGCCGGCGTGAAGGATCACGCCGGTGGGTTCCGCGGCCGACGCGGGCGACGCGGCCGCGAGCATGGTCAGGGCGGCCACTCCGACGAGTACGGACCTGTGTGGGAGACCCATCTCCCTACCTCCTCCCGACCGGCACAGGACCGTCCGCCCGGTGAGGCGCAGGCGAATCGACGCTGACCGATCAAGGAGAGGCTAGGTCCACGGCCTGAGCACTGTGAAGATGCCGGATGTGCCATAACGCCGACGGGATGCCCCCTACGGGAGGGCGTACGGGACGAACCGGGGTCACGCCCCGGATTCGGTGCACGTCGAACTGGGCAAGGCTGGGCACATGGACGGCCATCTCATCGTTCTGCTCCCCGTCGCCGCCGTCTGGGCGGCCGCCGGCATCGTGGCGGACGGACTGCCCCGGCTGGACCGCGCCCGTGCACTGCGCCGGCGTACCGGATGGTTGTCCGGCCTGACCCTCACGGGCTTGGTGCTGACCGCGGCCGTCCTGTTCGTGGGCCTGCAGAGTGCCGGCACGACGCCGATCGACCGGGCCGCCTCCGGCCTGCTGCTCGCGGCGGGCCCGGCGCTGGTCGTCGCGGTCTGCTCGGTCCGGCGGATCCGGCGGCTGTGGGCCGGCGCGGGCGCCTTCGCCGCCGCCCCCGACACCCCGGCCCCGCACGGCCTGCGGGCGGCCGCGGCCCACCCGCTGGTCGGGCTGCCGCTCCAACTGACCGCGCTCGCGGTGCTGCCATCCCTGGTCTCGGCGGCCGGCGTGGACCTGTTCGCCGGTCCTGCCGTGACCGGCCCCGCCATCACCGTCGGCGCGCTCGGCGCCATGGTGATCGGCGTACGCCACGCGCTGCGGCACAACCGGCTCGCCGAGCGGGCCATGCCACCGGCCTTCGTTCGGTCCGGAGCGCCACCTCGCGGCGCGGAGGCCGAACCTGGCCGCCCGGCCTTCATTCGGTCCGGAGCGCCGCCTACCGGCGCGGAGGCCGAATTGTGGCCGCAAGCCACCCGGTCACCGGGAGCGGCCAGTCCCCTGCACGTATAGCAGTTCGAGGATCGCCCGGGTCGCCTCGAACCAGCGGTCCAGCCAGCCGGGCGGCGGGACGCTGCCCTTGGGCGGCAACTCCATCAGCAGGCCGCGCAGCAGCGGGTGGTCCACCAGGGACTCGGACTGCTCCAGCGGCCAGCCGCTCGGCGGGAACGACGGTTCGGTGAGCGGGTTCGGGTCCAGCGAGGGCAGGGAGAGCGGCGGGGACGCCTGCTCCGGGGCGGCCGCGTCCCGGCCACCGATCTCGGTGTCGGCGGAGACCTCGGTGAGGACGGTGTCCCGGCGCGCCCCGCGGTACTTGCCGCCGAACCGTTCCGGCTTGCCCGGGCCGTTGGTGAGATTCTCTGAACCGATCGTCGTCATCCGTCTCGCCTGCCTCGTTCGGTTGCCGATCTGTGCGGTTCAACGAGGCGGGGCGGAACTGGCGACGGGTGGCCGGACCGGCCGGCCGCGGAAAACGAAATGGTCCCGCCCGGCCACGCTGCCGGGCGGGACCAGCTCTCGGTCCGGGGAGCGTCGGATCAGTCCCGGACGAACACACCGTGCCTGGCGCCGCCGACGAAGGCGCGCCAGTCACCCGGGGCGAAGATCAGGGCAGGGCCCGTCTTGTCCTTTGAATCCCGAACGCCGACCGCCCCGGTCACATACGCGACCTCCACGCAGTTGTCACAGTTCGGCCCACTCTTCGAGCTCTTGAACCACGTCGCCTGCGTCAGGTCCACGGGGAACTCCTTGGTCGCCATTTCCACAACGGCTCCTCTGCCAGTTTTGCGATGTGTGCTATGGATTCCTCCGGGCGTATGGCCGCCGCTCGAATGTGATCGAAGATGAAGCTGTACTTCTGCAGTTCGTCGCTCTTCTCGAGGAAGAGCCCACCCGTGGCGTTCTCCGCGTACACGACATCGGGATCACTCGGTTCGGGGAAGCTGAGAATGGTGAAGGTGCCGTCCATGCCGGCGTGCGCTCCCACCTCGAAGGGCAGGACCTGCAACGTCACGTTCGGCAGTTGGGCCACCTCCACCAGCCGTTCGAGCTGGCCACGCATCACCGCGTCGCCGCCGACCGGCCGGCTCAGCACCGCCTCATCGAGCACCACCCACAGATCGACCGGATCGTCCTGCGTCAACAACGACTGACGGCCCAGACGGACACGCACCCGTTGTTCCACCTGTTCGGCGCTGAAGTCCGGCCGAGCGGCCCGGATCATCGCCCCCGCGTACTCCTCGGTCTCCAACAGGCCGGGCACGACCTGCTGTTCGTACGCCCGGATCGAACTGGCCGCCGCCTCCAGCCCCACGTACGCCCCGACCAGCACCGTGCTGTACGGATGCCACCAGCCCTTCTGCCGGGCCTCGCGGGCGATCTGCACCAGCTCGTCGCTCTCCGCGCCCACCACCCCGTAGATGCGGAGCATGTCCCGCACGTCGCGGGGGGTGGCCGTGGTGTGGCCGGTCTCGATCCGCGAGATCTTGGAGGCCGAGCACTCCAACTGCTCGGCGACCACCTCGATGGTGATGCCGGCCGCCTCCCGCTGACGGCGCAGTTCCGCGCCGAGCCGGCGACGCCGGATGGTGGGGCTGCGCCGTTCGCTCACCACGAGGCGGCTCCGCGAGTCGCTGGACGGGAACGCTGGCTCCTCGCGCTGCTGAGCTTGCTGGTCCGCTCGCTCCGCTCGCTCACCCGGCTACCTCCGGTCGATCGCGCCCGGTTCGACACCCGCCAGGGCGCGGCCGTCGTACGGCGGGCGATCGTTCGCGGCAGGGGGTGGTGCCGGTCCTCGACCGGCCGCGTCGGGCGAAACCGGCGTCCAGTGTGCCGCCCCGGGACCTGAGGCTTCAAGCGTCCCGTTCACGTGTCCTGCTCGCGTATCGGCAAAAGTCGACGTGCAACTTGCATGAAGCACGTCACTGATGCAGTCTGTCGGTATGGCACGGGTTACTCACCGTCTTCGCATGATCTCCCGGCGTGGTAGTCCCACGGGCCGTGGGACGGCAGGAGGGGAGCCGTCCCGCGCCGTGAGACCTGCCCCGGGGTGAAGACCCCGCCGCTGTACGCCAGTTTGGCTGCGGCGGCGGGAGCGGTAACCGGGAGCAGCCGGGTGATGGTCGGGTGGCACCCCGCCACCGCGGGGCCACTCGACCACCACCGACACACCTGATCAGCCGGTCCACGAGGCACGACCCCGTCACCGGGCCGACCTTTCCCCCGATCAGTCCTCCGCCGGCTCGCCCGCCGGCCGACCCATCCCAGGAGCCCATGTGCTTCCCCGCTCTGGTGACGTACTGCACGTGACTCGCGCGGCGAGTGTCCAGTTCTTCCGACCGATCATGTTCCGGGTGATCCGGGTACTCGACTGGCCGACCTACGACGGTTGGCTCTGGCTCGACGGCTACGAGTTGAACGCGGCGGGGGACGCGGTCAACCGGCGGTCGATCTTCGTACAGCAGGACGGGCTGCGGCAGCATCAGGCCGCGCCGGCACCACGTCAGCACACCGTCCGGACCAGCCGCCGTCCGGTCGTCCGCACCCCGGTCCGGGTCGGCTGACCCCACGAATTACCCGGTCGGGGGGCGTGCCGCCGCCATAGAATCGGTACGCCCACCCCGGCGAAGTCTCCACCCCGTGCGTCCCTGACCCTGAACCTGGGATGGTCATGGTCAATCTGCCCGCAGCACGGCGGCACCACCGGTCCCCAATCACCTACGCCCTCGGGCTCCTGGCGCTCCTCGGCACCGCGACCGCGCTCGCGCTCCTGGTACGCCATCCCGCCTTCTCCTCCACCGAGCAGTTGAGCGAACCCGTGCCCGCTCCGGAGATCACCGTGGTCGGGGAGGGCACCGACCCGCCGGCCACGCCGACGGACGAACGCGGCTGGGCCGGGGCGCCGGAGGACGACAGGCTCGGGGCATCATCCAGCCCGGACGAGGCGGGCGCCGGCGCCGGGCAGGGCGCGCTGGCCGACCCGGAGGGCGTCGGCGGCACCGAGGACGTGACGAGGTCGCTGTTCTACTCGGGGCTGCTCGGCCTCGCCATCTCGCTGGCCGGGTTGGGCCTGGTCGGCACGAGACGTCGGCAGTGGTGACGGTCAGGGCGTGGCGGTGGCCGTCGGGCCGGCGGTCGCCGTGCCGGCACCGGTCGTCGGCGCCACAGGTTCGGCCACCACGAGGGTGACCTGGTCCCCGTCCCCGATCGGCTCGCCGGCCGCCGGGTCGGTCTCGAGCACCGTGCCGGCCGGGCGGTCGGACTCCCGGGTCTCCACCCGGTAGTCCACGCCGAGCCGGTCGAGGATCGCCCGGGCGGCGGACTGGGGCAGCCCCACCAGGGGCGGCATGGCAACTCCGGCACTGGTCGGGCTGGCTGGCGTGGTCGGCGGGGAGGTGCTTGGCGCCGTGGTGGTCGGTGCGGCGCTGGTCCGCGGGGCGGTGGTCGGCACGGCGGTGAACGACGGCGCGGGCCCCGGGTTCCGCTCGGCGGCGCGGAGCGCCAGCCACACCCCCAGGCCGATCAGGGCGATCAGCAGCAGGGCGAGGATTCCCAGCAGGATCGGCATCCACCAGCGCCGGCCCGCCTGCTCCTCGGCGTACCACTCGGCGCCGGGCTCCTGGTAGGCGGCCGGTCGTGTCGGCACCCCGGCCCGCCCCGACCAGGCCGGCGGGGTGGGCGGCAGCGGAGCGGTGGCGCCACCGGGCTCCCGGCGAGTGCTGGCCTCGCCCTGGCCGGCACCGGGCATCGTCCGGGTCTCGTCCTCCCGGTCCGACCCACCCGTCGCCGGCATCGCCCGGGTGGCGTCGGCGTCCGGGCGGCCCGCCGGGGGCATCGCCCGGGTGGCGTCGGCGCCACCGGTCGGCGGACGGTCCGGCGGCAGTGCCCGGGTGGCGTCCGGGTCACCGCCGGGCGGCATGGCCCGGGTGGCGTCCGGGTCGCTGTCCCCGCCCGTCGGACGCTCGGGGGGCAGCGCCCGGGTCGCGTCGGCGTCCCCGGCGGGTGGCTCCTGGCGGTCGTCGCTCATCGCACGTCCTTTCCCCGCCGGGGTCGGGCGGCCTGGCCCTCGGTCGTCCACGGTATCGGCCCGGGCAACCATCGGCGCGGATCAGCGCGGTGAGCCGCCTGTCACGCAGTCGGCGACGGGGTTTCCACCGGCCCCGCCGATGGCGCGGCGCCGCAGGTGAGGGCGACCGGGTCGTTCCAGTGCGCCGGCGCGCCCGCGACCGGATCCTGGGCGGTGACCTCGCCCTTCCGGCCGGCGCGGTAGCGCGGATAGAGGCCCGCCTCGACCAGGTCGTCCGCGGCGTCGCCGCAGTCCAGCGCGGCCAGATCCGGTACGGAGACGGCCGGCGCGGACCCGGCGACCCAGAGGGTGACGGTGACGCCGCGCCGCACCGGCGTACCCGGCTCCGGGGAGGTGCGCAGGACCGACCGGTCGGAGCCGGTGCCGAAGACCAGCCGCCAGCCGAGCTTCCGGTCGCGCAACTGCTGGCGGGCGTCCTCGAAGTCGATGCCCACCAGTTCCGGGACGGTCAACCCGGCCGCGGTGGTGGTCCGCGTACCGGTGGGGCGCTCCGACGGCGTGCTGGGGGGCGCGGCGGTCGAGACCTCCGCAACGGGGGCCGGCGGCGTGCTGGCGGTCGACACCGGACGCTCCGGTTCCCCGGCGAGCATCCAGCCGCCGCTCGCCCCGATCACCGCGAGCAGCACCACGGCCAGGCCACCGCCGAGGAGCAGCCTCGTCCGGTCCGGCCCCTGCTCGTCGCGTACCCCGGCCTGCTGGTCCGGGTGCCCGTCGTCCGTCAATGCGTCCACCGCCTCAGTCACCGGCGACCGTATCCGCCGCCACCAACCAGTCGTCGGCCCGCAGCAGGCGTCCCGCCGAGGCTCGCCGCGCCGACCCTGGGACGCTACGCTCCCCGGCATGGCCAGACTGGGCTGGGGAGGATCGGTCGCCACCGCGCTCGGCGTCGCCGCCGGAACGGGAGCGGCACAGTTGGGCTTCGGCTACGGCCTGGGCATCATCAACTGGGCGTCGGCGGGCGGCACCCGGGTCGAGGCGGCCTGGGCGGCGAGCCTGGCCTGGGCCACCTGGATCTCGGCCACCTCGGTGGTCGCCGGCGCCGTCTGCGCCCACCGGCTCCGCGCCGACGACGACGAGCCCGGGCGTACGCTGCGGAATCTCGCCCTGGCGGTGGCGGCCGGAGTGGGTGCGCTGATCACCGTGCTGCTGGTCGCCGTGCCGGCCCGCGCCGCCCGGGTGCCGGACACCTCCTCCCCACAGACCGTCGCCGCCGGGTACGCCGCCGTCGGGCTGCTCGCCGGGGTGCTGCTGGCGATCTGGGCGCTGCACTCCGGGGCGGCGGCCGGCAATCTCGTCGCCACCAGCGGCTGGCTCTGGCTGCTCGCCGTGGTGTCGGTGGTGGACGGGGTGCTCTCCGGCCGGGGCCTGACCACCGCACAGCTGGGCATCTGGCAGATCAGCGCGGACAGCGACCACTTCTGGATCCGCGACTACTTCTACTGGCCCGGGGCCCTGCTCGCGCTGGGCTCCGCCCTGGTGATCGGCGTCCTGGCCGCCCGGCGTACCGCCCGGCTGCCGGAGCGGCGGGTCGGGGCGGCGGCCTCCGGTGCGGCCGGCCCGGTCCTCGTCGCGCTGGCCTACCTGCTGGCGGTGCCGAGGCTCGCCGCGATCGCTCCCGAGCAGATGTCCGCCCACCTGATCGCCCCGTACGCGGTGATCGCCGGGTTCGGCGGCTCGATGCTGGTGGCCGCGCTGGCCCAGCGGGCCGAGTTGCAGGCCGCCGTGCGGGCCACGGTGGCCCTGCCCCACCAGCGCACCGACGAGCCGGCCGACCTGCCCGGCCCGGATGCCGACCAGCCGGCCGCCGTGGCACCGGTGGACGAGGTGCCCGCGGTGGGGAAGCCGGCCCGAGCGATCCCGCCCCAGCGAACGCCGTCGGACCCGCCGGTCCTCGCCGGCACCCCCGGAGACGACGTCACGGCGGACGCACCCGACGCCGCTTCGGAGAGCGACGCGACGCCGCCGACCACCGGGGCCAGGGCGCGCCGCCGTAGCCGCTGACCACCGGCGACGGCTCGCGCCGCGCCGTTCCGCACACTGCGACAGGAAAGTAGTGGTCTCCCGGCGCACTGGAGGCGACTACTTCGAGGATCGAGCGCGACCTTGCGGGGGCGGCACGGGCGGTGGGCGCAACAGGTCAGTCGACCGGCCAGGTGTGCACGGGCTCGTTGCTGCGCTGGAGTTCGGCGTAGCGCTGGACCATGTGGTGCAGCGCGGCCTCCCGGTCCATGCCGCGGTGCCGCTCGGCCGCCCAGACCGTCTCGGTCTGCCAGACCGCCCCGTTACGGCCGGTACGGCAGCGCTGCTCGATGACGCCGAGCAGGCGGTCCCGCTCGGCCGGGGCGACACCGAACCGGTCGAGGCCCTGCGCGGCCTTCGGCAGCAGGACGTCGAGCACCAGCTTGGTCACCGGCACCTCGCCGAGCCGGGGCCAGTGCAGCACCGCGTCCATCCCCCGCCGGGCGGCGGCGTGGAAGTTCTCCTCGGCGGAGCTGAAGGTGAGCTGGCTCCAGATGGGCCGGTCCGCCTCGGCGAGACCGCGGGCGAGCCCGAAGTAGAAGGCCGCGTTGGCGAGCATGTCCACCACGGTCGGCCCGGCCGGTAGCACCCGGTTCTCCACCCGTAGGTGGGGACGGCCGTTCATGATGTCGTAGACCGGCCGGTTCCAGCGGTAGACGGTGCCGTTGTGCAGCCGCAGCTCGGCGAGCTCGGGCACCCCGCCGGCGTGCAGCACCGCCACCGGGTCCTCGTCCTCGACGATCGGAAGCAGCGGCGGAAAGTAGCGGACGTTCTCCTCGAAGAGGTCGAAGATCGAGGTGATCCAGCGCTCCCCGAACCACACCCGGGGCCGTACGCCCTGGGCCTTCAGCTCGTCGGGACGGGTGTCGGTGGCCTGCTCGAACAGGGCGATCCGGGTCTCCGCCCAGAGTTGGCGGCCGTAGAGGAACGGCGAGTTGGCCCCGATGGCCACCTGCACCCCGGCGATGGCCTGGGAGGCGTTCCAGTAGTCGGCGAAGCTGTCCGGCGCGACCTGGAGGTGGAACTGGAGGCTGGTGCAGGCCGACTCCGGAGCGATCGAGTCGGTGGCCGTACGGAGCCGCTCGACGCCCCGGATGTCCAGCTCGAAGGCCTCGCCCCGGGCGCCGACGATCTGGTCGTTGAGCGCCCGGTAGCGCTCGTCGGTGGAGAGGTTGTCCGCGACGAGGTGGCGCTCGGTGAGGGTGGGCAGGATACCGACCATGACAATCTTGGCGTCGGACTTGGCGGCGCGCTCGTCGGCCCGCGCCAGGCTGCCGCGCAGGTCCTGCTCGTAGTCGGAGAAGCCGGTGCCCTCGATGAGCCGGGGCGAGGCGTTCAGCTCCAGGTTGAACTGCCCCAGTTCGGTCTGGAAGAGCGGGTCGGCGATGTCGGCGAGGATCTGGTCGTTGCGCATGGCCGGCTCGGCCGCCGAGTCGACCAGGTTCAGCTCGATCTCCAGGCCGGTCATCGGGCGGTCGGCGTCGAAGCCGAAGTCGTCCAGCATCAGCGCGAAGACGTCCAGGCACCGCCGGACCTTCTGCCGGTACCGGACCCGGTCCTCCCGGGAGAAGGCGCCCTGCTCGACGTCTCTGCCCATCTGTCCTCCCGGCGCGAGGCGCAACGGAACCGTACCGTTCCGGAACGCATTGTGAACCATTCACGTTAAGTGCGCCCCACCCCGCGGGCCAGAGGGGCCGGGCGCAGGTCTGCACTCCTACCCAGCCGGCCCAGGTCACACCACAGGTGACCCGCGAACAAGCCGTGACAATTCGCACCCGAATACGCCGAACGGGCCCGGGCCGTCGGGTGACGGCACGGGCCCGTGTGACGTACGGGGAGATCAGGCCTGGCGGACGGCCTCGCCCTCGATCTCGATCTTGATCTTCTTGCCGACCAGGACGCCGCCGGTCTCCAGGGCGACGTTCCAGGTGAGGCCGAAGTCCTCACGGTCGATCTCGGTGCTCGCCGAGAAGCCGAAGATGTCCTGGCCGAACGGGCTGCGGCCGACGCCCTCGAACTCGACCTCCAGCTCCACCGGGCGGGTGACGTCCTTGATCGTCAGGTCGCCGGAGAGGATGAACTGGTTGCCGTTGCGGGACTTCACGCCGGTGCTACGGAACTCCAGCGTCGGGAACTTCTCCACGTCCAGGAAGTCCCCGCTGCGCAGGTGCGCGTCGCGGTCGGCCATCGCGGTGTGGATGCTGGCCGCCTGGATGGTGGCCGTCACCGAGGACTCCATGGGGTCCTCCGCCACGGTGATGGTGGCGGCCGCCTCGGCGAACTCACCGCGTACCTTGCTGACCATCATGTGCCGGGCCACGAACCCGACGCGCTTGTGAGCCGCGTCCAGCAGGTAGGTGCCGGCGGTCGGGATGGTGAGGCCCTCCCAGTCGCGGGTAACGGCTTCGGTGCTGCTGGTCATGGTGCTGTCCTCCAGGGGAGATTGTTTAGTAGGCCAACGGCTGCCTCAGCAACTATAGGCATAGCAATATTCCCTGTGTCAAGGACTGCTAGGATGGTGACGTGGACCAAAACGTGTTCGACGACCCCCGGATCACCGCCGTCGGCCTGCTCTTCGAGGCGTCCGCCGGGCTGTCGGCCCGGTTCGCCGCCCAGTTCGAGGAGCACGGCCTCTCCCCGGTCGAGTTCGAGGTGCTGACCCGACTCGCCCGCTCACCCGGCAACCAGCTGCGGATGACCGACCTCGCCGCCCAGACCTCCCTCTCCACCAGCGGGGTGACCCGGGTGGTGGACCGGATGGAACGGGACGGCCTGCTCCGCCGCCGGGCCTGCCCCTCCGACCGACGCAGCTCGTACGCGGTGGTCACCGCCGCCGGCCTGGCCCGGCTGGACGAGACCCTGCCCGGGCATCTGCAGATCATCGAGCAGTGGTTCACCGGTCAACTCGATCCGGCCGCCCTGGACTCCCTCCTCGACGGCCTGCGCCGGGTCCGCGACGCGGTCCACCCGGGCGCGACCGCCGGCAGCACCGAGCCGGCCCCGACCGCCGCCGGCTGCTGATCCGACCGGCAGCCCGGGTGCCGTACCCATCGGTGACCGGCAGAACGACCGGCAGAACGCACCAAGCATCCGCGCATAAGCCCACGGAATCGACCAAATCGCCTAGCGGCCCTGGATAGGCTTCCGGACGAGCGGGGGCGCACCGGGGGGTGCCGGCGCGAGCGATGAGCGAGGGGCAACACCAGGGGGCTTCTTCGCTCGCGCCACCCCCGCTCCCCTCGCCGGGCAGCCGGCGGCCGGATCAGCGGCGTCCGCGACCGGCCACCAGCGCGTAGAGCAGTTCCTCCTCGCGGGGCAGCAGGCTGATGCCGCTCGACCGGCGCGCCCGGTCCAGCCGATCGAGCACCGCCATGTCGGCGGTGCTCGCCGCAAGGCCCACCAACGCCTCGATCAGGTCCCGCCGGTCCCGGCCCTCGACCGCCGCCGCGGCGGCCGCCTCGAACCACTCGGCCGCCAGCTCCCGGTCACCCCGGCGCAGCGCGAGCTGCCCCTCGATCAGCGCACAGACCGCGTCCTCCGGCCGACGGGTCCGGGCCTCCTCGGCGGGGGTCACCCCGGCCGACGACCGCTGCCGGGGCACCGCGAGGGCGGGCCGCAGCTCGGCCACCACCGCCAGCGCCTCCGCCGCGCGGCCCTCCTCGGCCAGGGCCAGCCCGACCGTGCCGAGCGCCCGCCGGCGCTGCCCGGGGTCGCCCAGCTCGGCCAGGGCCGCCGCCACCCGCCGGCCCTGCTCGACGGCGTCGACGTGCCGGCCCTCGAGGCGGGTGACCTCGGCGAGGCTGGCCCGGGCCTGCAACCGGAGCCGCTGCTCCCCGCACTCGGCGGCCAGGCGGTCCACCGTGGCCAGTCGCCGGCGCGCCCCCGCCAGGTCGGCCACCCGTACGTCGTGCCAGGTCAGGTGCGTCTGGGCGACCGCCATCTCGCGTACCCGGCCGTGCCGGGTGGCCACCTCCAGCAGCGCCTGCGCCTGCTCCCGCGCCTCGTCGTGGGCACCGGCGGCGGGCAGCAGCGCACAGAGCACCGAACGGGCCGACAGCTCGCCGGTCACCTCCCCGGCCGCGCCGAAGACGGCCAGCGCCTCCCGTGCCCCCGACAGTTCCTCCGGACCCGCGCCGTGCTCGGCGGCCAGCCGGGCCGCCCCGAGCATCGCCCAGGCCCGGAGCACCGGGTCGGCGTCGGCGGTACGCGGGTCGGCCAGCAGCCGCCGCAGCCACCGGCGGCCGGAGACGTCCCGCCCGCGCAGCCGCCACCACCGGGGTAGCGCCGCCGCCAGCCGCAGCGCGGTCACCGGGTTGTGTTCGGCGGCGTACCCGAGCGCGGCGATGATGTCACTGGTCATCTCGTCCAGCACCCGCACCGCGCCGGGCACGTCCGCGCCGACCAGGTTCGGGGCGGTCCGGCGCACCAGCCCGGCGACGACGAGGGCGTGCCGGCGCCGGATCGGGGTGAGTTCACCCTCGCCGGCGGCCTGCTCGGCGGCGAAGTCCCGGACCGCGTCGATCAGGCGGAACCGGAACGGGCCGGTGCCCCGGACGCTGAGCAGGCCGAGTTCCCGCAGCCGGTCGAGCAACGGGACCGCGTCCTGCCGTTCGCCGCCGTCGGCGAGCACTTCCTCGGCCAGCTCCACGGACCAGCGGTTGCGGAACGCGGAAAGCCGGCGCAGTGCGGCCCGTTCCTCCCGCGCCAGCAGCCGGTAGCTGGTCGCCACCGCCTCCCGCAAGGTCACCGAGGCGGCGGGCCGGTCGGCGGGTCGCCAGCCGGGGCGGCCGCCGGTGGCGAGGTCGAGAACCCGGTCGCCGTACCGGTCGAGCAGCTCGTTGACGTCGAGGATGCGGCCCCGGGCCGCCATCAGCTCGATGGCCAGCGGCAGGCCGCCGAGGCGGCGGACCAGTGCGGCGAGCGCCGGCAGCTCGGCCGGAGTGGGTGGCTCGGGCCGCACCCGGGCGAGCCGGGCGGCGAAGAGCGCGGTGGCCGGCCAGCGGGCCAGCTCCGCCGGGTCCGCCGGGGCCACGCCGACCGGCGGTACGTCGAGCGGCGCGACCGGGCGCACCAGCTCGCCGGGCAGGCCGACCGGACGTCGACCGGTGACCAGCACCCGCAGGGTCGGCGCGGCGGCGACGAGCGCCGCGAGGGCGTCCGCCACCGGCTCCGGCGCCCGCTCCACCGCGTCCACCATCAGCAGGGCCGGCCGGTCGGCGAGGTGGCAGGAGAGGTCGGCCAGCCGGTTCACCCCGAGGACCGCGACCGAGGCGGCGAGCACGTCGGTGGCGTCGGAGCCCTCGCCGACCAGCACGCCGGCGACGCCGGCCGGGTAATCGGCGGCCGCCGCGTACCCGACGGCGAGGGCGAGCGCGGTCTTGCCGACCCCGGCCAGGCCGACCAGGCTCACCACCGGGTGCTCGCCGAGCAGGGCGGCCACCTCGGTGACGTCCCGATCCCGGCCGAGCAGCGGGACCGGCTGGGGCAGCATGATCGGCGTACCGGACCGGGGGGCGGGCGAACCGGCGGCCGGGAGGTGGGGCGCGGCCGCCGGGCCCGGCCGGGCGGCGGCGAGGAACTCCTGCCGGGCGGCGTCGGTCAGGCCGAGGGCCCCGGCGAGCAGGTCGACCGTGGTGCGCTGGGGACGCGCGGACCGGCCCCGCTCCAGATCGCGGACGGTCCGCACCCCGACGCCGGCCCGGGCCGCCAACTCGGCCTGCGTGAGCCCGGCGGCGAGCCGGTGCCCCCGCAGCAGATCGGGCAGCCGGCTTGGACCACCCGGGCTCCGCGAACGATCATGATCGGGAGTCATGGGCACGAAGAGTACGGATCGGGTCCGACGCCTCACAGGCGATCGTCGGCCAGCCGACCGTCCGGTGCGGATATCCGACAGACGGATGACCCGTCCGGGCCTGGACGGGCCCGGCCGGGTGCACCTCACATGCCCAGGTCGCGGGCGATGACCATGCGCTGCACCTCGCTGGTGCCCTCGCCGATCTCCAGGATCTTGGCGTCCCGCCAGAAGCGGGCCACCGGGTACTCGTTCATGAAGCCGTACCCACCGTGGATCTGGGTGGCCTCCCGGGCGTTGTCGACCGCGATGGTGCTCGCGTGCAGCTTGGCGATTGCGGCCTGCCGCTTGAACGGCTCACCGGCCAGCATCCGGGCCGCGGCGTCGTAGTAGGCCAGCCGGGCGGTGTGCGCCTTCAGCTCCATGTCGGCGATCTTGAACTGGATGGCCTGGTAGTTGCCGATCGGCTGGCCGAAGGCCTCGCGTTCCTTGGCGTACTTGATCGACTCGTCGACGCAGCCCTGGGCGAGGCCGACCGCGAGCGCGGCGATGGCGATCCGCCCCTCGTCGAGGATGCGCAGGAACTGGGCGAAGCCCCGGCCGCGCTGGCCGAGCAGGTTCTCCGCCGGGACCCGGCAGTCGTCGAAGGTCAGCTCGTGGGTGTCCGAGGCGGTCCAACCGACCTTGGAGTAGCCGGGCGCGACGCGGAAGCCGGGCGTGCCGGACGGGACGATGATGGTGGACAGCTCCTTGCCGCCGTCCGGCTTCGTCCCGGTGACCGCGGTGACCGTGACCAGCGTGGTGATGTCGGTGCCCGAGTTGGTGATGAACGCCTTCGACCCGTTGATCACCCACTCGTTGGTCTTCTCGTCCAGCACGGCGCGGGTCTGGGTGCCGCCGGCGTCCGAGCCGAAGCCCGGTTCGGTCAGCCCGAAGCCGGCGAGCGCCTCGCCGCTGAGCAGCTTGGGCAGCCACTGCGCCTTCTGCTCGTCGGTGCCGAACCGGTAGATCGGCATCGCGCCGAGCGAGACCGCCGCCTCCAGGGTGATCGCCACGCTGGAGTCGACCCGGGCCAACTCCTCCAGGGCCAGGCAGAGCGCGAAGTAGTCGCCGCCCATGCCACCGTGCTCCTCGGGGAAGGGGAGGCCGAACAGGCCCATCTTGCCCATCTGGCGGATGATCTCGTACGGGAAGGTGTGCCGCTCGTAGTGCTCGGCGATGGCCGGTGCCACCACCTCGCGGGCGAATTCCCGCACGCTCTCCCGCAGCGCCTCTTGTTCCTCGCTGAGCCGGAAGTCCATCTGCTCCTCCTGGTGGGACGCCTTCGTGGATCGGCCGCCGGGCGCTCGTGACGCCGGGACGGGTCGTGCTGCGGGATGTTCAGACCGGGGTGACGCCGTGCCGGCGCTTCGAGAAGTGCCGCTCCTTGCCACGGGCGGCGGTGAACCGGCGGATCAGTTCGGCGCGGAGCTCGTGCGGCTCGACGATCGCGTCGACCACCAGCTCGCTGGCGAGCCGGACGATGTCGATGTCCCGCTCGTACTCCTCGCGCTTCGCGGCGACGAAGGCGGCCCGTTCGGCCTCGTCCTCGATCGCGGCGATCTTGTTGGCGTAGACCGCGTTGACCGCGGCCTCCGCGCCCATCACCGCGATCTTCGCGGTGGGCAGCGCGATCGTCGCGTCCGGCTCGAAGCCGGGGCCGGCCATCGCGTAGAGGCCGGCGCCGTACGCCTTGCGGACCACCACACAGATCTTGGGTACGGTCGCCTCGGAGATCGCCGTGATCATCTTGGCGCCGTGCCGGATGATGCCCTGCTTCTCCACCGCGCTGCCGACCATGAACCCGGGCACGTCGCTGAGGAACAGCAGCGGCACGTTGAACGCGTCGCAGAGCTGCACGAACCGGGTGGCCTTGTCGGCCGAGTCGACGAAGAGCACGCCGCCCTTGAACATCGAGTTGTTGCCGACCACGCCGACGACCTCGCCGTTCAGCCGGCCGAAGCCGATGGTCAGCTCCTTGGCCCAGAGCGCCTGGATCTCGAAGAAGCTGTCCTCGTCGAGCAGGCCCTTGACGTACCGGCGCATGTCGAACGCCTGCCGCTCGCTGGCCGGGACCAGCGCGGCCAGGTCGGCCTTCTCCGGCGCGTCCTGGGCGGGCGCCGTCGGCGGCTGCTGCTGCCAGTTCGCCGGCAGGTACGACAGGTAGCGCTTGACCACGTCGAGCGCCTCGGCCTCGGTCTTGCAGAGGAAGTGCCCGACGCCGGACTCGGCGCAGTGCACCTTGGCCCCGCCCATCGCTTCGAGGGTGGTCTTCTCGCCGGTGACCATCTCGACCATCCGGTCGGAGCCGAGGTACATGCTGGCATTGCCGTCCACCATGGCGACCACGTCGCAGAACGCCGGGATGTACGCCCCGCCGGCCGCGCTCGGCCCGAAGAGGGCGCAGACCTGGGGGATGGAGCCGGACGCGCGTACCTGATTCCAGAAGATCTTGCCGGCGCCGCGCCGGCCGGGGAAGAGCTCGACCTGGTCGGTGATCCGGGCCCCGGCCGAGTCGACCAGGTAGACCATCGGCACGCCGGTCGCGTACGCCCGCTCGATGATCCGGATGATCTTCTCGACGGTCCGTGCGCCCCAGCTGCCCGCCTTGACCGTCGAGTCGTTCGCCATCAGGCAGACCTGCCGGCCGTCGATGGTGGCGGTGCCGGTGACCACGCCGTCCGCGGGCAGCCCCTCGGCCAGCGCGTTGGCGTAGAGGCCGTCCTCGACGAAGGAGCCCTCGTCGACCAGGAGCGCGACCCGCTCGCGGGCGAACAGCTTGCCCTTGGCGGCGTTCGCCGCATGGTACTTGTCCGCACCGCCGGCCTTGGCGCGCTTGCGCAGCTGCTCCAGTGCCTCACCGTCGAGCGTCACGCCGACTCCCTCGCCACCCGCGCCTCGTGAGCGCGCCGAACGACCTGAACGATCGTTAGGCTAGCGCATCGGCGCCTCCTCCGGCGAGCCCGCCGGGGTCAGCCGGCGAGGGCGTCGGCGAGGGCCAGCACGGCGGCCCGCAGCCGCTCGTCGCCCAGTTCCTCGCGTACCCCGCATACGTGCTCGGCGGCGAGGGGAGCGAGCAGGGTGTGCGCGTCGGCCCCCGGGTCCGCGCGCCCCGCCAGCAGCAGCGTGACGTGCCGGTGCCAGAACCGGTAGGCGCCGATCCGGTAGCGCGCGCCCGGTGCTGCGGTCTCCGATATCCGGACCAGGTCGAGGTGGGCCAGCAGGTAGTCGAGGTAGGCGGCGACGAAGGCCCGGAGCCGGTCGCGGGCGGGCGGCGGCGCGCCGGCGGGGCCGGGCCCGAGCGGGGGCGGGCCGAAGAGGATCGCCTCCTGAAGCGCCCGCTCCTGCTGGTCGAGGAGTGCCACGGCAAGACCGGCCTTGTCCCCGAACCGGCGGAACAGCGTCCCCTTGCCGACCCCGGCGGCGGCGGCCACGGCGTCCATCGAGACGGCTGCCACGCCCCGCTCCCGGAACAGGACCGCCGCCGCGTCCAGCACGGCCGCCCGGTTGCGCGCCGCGTCGGCCCGCTCCCGGGGCGGTGAGCTACGCAACTCCAGAAGTTCCGGCGGCGGGGTGGCAGAAGCGGACTGCGGTCCGCTAACGTCTTGAGGCATAACCGGACTGTAGTCCACTTCCCTAGGAGGATGCCATGACCGCCCTCATCACCCGGGACGAGTTGCGCGCCGCGATCGACGCCGGCACGGTGACCGTCGTCGACGCGCTCGGCGGCGAGTACTACGCCCGGCAGCACCTGCCCGGCGCGATCCCGCTGGTCGAGGCCGAGGTGGCCGAGCGGGCCGGTGAGCTGCTGCCGGACCGGGCCGCCGCCATCGTCACGTACTGCTCCAACCCCGCCTGCCCGAACAGCGGGCGGGTCGCCGACCGGCTCACCGCCCTCGGCTACACCGACGTCCGCAAGTACGCCGCGGGCATCGAGGACTGGGTCGCCGCCGGCCTCCCCACCGAGTCCGGCGCCCTCACCCGCTGACCCGCATCAGCGTTGTCGATCAAGGGGTTTGCGTCTCTCCGGGCCCGGATCCGGACGCAAACCCCTTGATCGACGCAGCTCTACGCGGGGAGGGGGGTGAGGCGGGTGCGGGGGCCGGCCCGGAGGACGCCGCTGGGGAGCTTCTTGCCGACCAGGTCCTCGGCCAGCTCGGCCGCCTCGATCAGGGCATCCAGGTCGATCCCGGTGTCGATGCCCATGTCGTGCAGCATGTGCACCGCCTCCTCGGTGGCCAGGTTGCCGCTGGCCCCGGGGGCGTACGGGCAGCCGCCCAGGCCGCCGACGCTGGCGTCGAACTCGGTGATCCCCAGCTCCATGGCGGTCAGCATGTTGGCCAGGGCGGTGCCCCGGGTGTTGTGGAAGTGCAGCAGCACCGGGATGTGGGCGTTCCGGTCCCGGACCGCGGTGACCAGTTCGCGGACCCGCCGGGGCGTACCCATGCCGGTGGTGTCGCCGAAGGCCACCCGGTCGGCGCCGTCGCGGACCACCCGGTCGACGATGCCCGCCACCCGCTGCGGGTCCACGTCCCCCTCGTACGGGCAGCCGAAGCTGGTCGCCACGATCACCTCGGCCCGCGCGCCGGCCCCGTGCAGCAGGTCGATCAGCTCGGCGATGTCGTCCAGCGACTCCTCGGTCGAGCGGTTGACGTTGCGCCGGTTGTGCGTGTCGCTGGCCGACACCACCACCTCGATCTCGGTGAACCCCGCCGCCAGGGCCCGCTGCGCGCCCCGGGTGTTCGGGACCAGGGCCGAGTAGCGCACCCCGTCGGCCTTCGTGGCCCGCTGCCACACCTCGTCGGCGTCGGCCATCTGCGGGATCGCCTTCGGGTGCACGAAGGAGACGGCCTCGATCCGCTGGACGCCGGTACGCGACAGCGCGTCGAGCAGCCGTACCTTGGCGTCCGTCGGGATCGGGTCCTCGTTCTGGAGCCCGTCCCGCGGCCCGACCTCCCGGATCGACACCGAAGCTGGCAGTTGAGTCATGGTCACCTCACTGTGACGTCGTGCTGTCCCCGACCAGCCTCCCACTCACCCGCCGCCACCGGCGAGTGGACCGGCCCGCCGCCGGCGGCCGGGAGCCGTTGGCGGAAACTTCGCCGGTCCGTGCAACCCGTCGGCGTCCGGCCGCACACCTACCGGTGAAGGGAGCGGGATGCGACGCGACGAGGACGAGGAGCGGCGCCAGTTCAGCGAGTACTTCGCGGCTCGGCGTGAGCTGGTGCGGCGGACCGCCTACCTGATGTGCGGGGACTGGCACTGGGCCGACGATCTGGCGCAGGCCGCCTTCATCCGGCTGGCCGCGAACTGGCACCGGATCCGGGATCCGCAGGCGGTGGACGCATTTCTGCGTACCTGTCTGGTCCGGGCGTACCTGTCGGAGACCCGGCGGGTGTGGCGGCGCCGCGAGCGCCCGGTCGCCGAGCCGCCCGACCTGGCCGGCCTGGACGACGACGCCGAGACGATGGCCCGCCGGCTGGCCTTCACCCAGGCGCTGCGGCAGGTGCCGCCGCGCCAGCGGGTGACCCTGATCTGCCGCTTCTACCAGGGCCTCGACGTGGCCGAGACCGCCGCCGCGCTGAAGTGCTCCGAAGGCACGGTCAAGAGCCAGACGGCCCGCGGTCTCGCGGCGCTCCGAAAGATCCTCGGCGATACCGTGCCGAGCCTCGTCAACGTGGCGGAGGGAAGGGCATGAGGGACCTGCGTGAGCTCTTCGAGGACGCCGTGGACCCGGCCCCGCCGCCGAACCGGCTGACCGCGGCGGAGGTGTACGACGCCGGCCGACGCCGGCACCACCGGCGACTCACCGCGGCGGCCGCCGCCGGCGCCACCGCCCTCGCGGTGGCGGCCGTCGCCGTGCACGTGCTGTCTCCGGCACCGCTGACCGGTGACCGGCCCCCGGTGGCCGGCCGGGCCACCACGACCGGGGAGACCGGCCCGATCCCCGCCGGTCTGATCGTGTGGGCCGGCGCCGCCGACCGGGACCACCTCTACCTCGCGCTGTCGAGCTGCCGCCCGGGCCCGCCCTGCCAGAAGCAGGACCTTGTGGTGGTGGGCTCCACGGACGGCGGACGGACCTGGCACGGGCGGGGGGAACCGGTCCCGGCCGGCCCGATGACGGTCGTCGGTCCCGACACCCTGGTCGCCGCCCCGATCACCGGCGCGGCGGGCACCGAACAGCAGCTGCTGTCCAGCCGGGACGGTGGTCGTACCTGGGTCCCCGCCCCGGCCGGCGCGCCGGTCGAGGCGGTACCGGACGGTGACGCGGTGATCTGCTGGTCCCCGCAGGCCGCCGAGCCGTGTGTCCTGTACGCGGTGGACCCGGCGACCGGCGCGGTGGGACCGCTGGCCAACCAGCCGAAGCTGGCCATGCGACGGGACGAGTTGCGGATCGACGAGGCCGCCGGCCGGCTCCAGGTCACGGGCACCGACTCGGCGACCGGCCGGCCCGCCGTCTCGACGAGCACGGACGCCGGCCGTACCTGGTTCACCCACGTCTTCACCGACGCGCCGCCCTGCGCCAAACCGCAGTGCGTGCCGCTGTTGCTGGCGGTGGCCGGGACGGCGACGGCCTACGCGGTGACCGCCGTCGGCCCCGACCGGATCGTCTACCGCTCCGACGACGCGGGCACCCGGTGGCAACGGTTGACGGCCGTCGTTCCGCCGGGTGCCGTGGCGAACACGTTCGTCACCGCCGACGGCAGCCACGTGCTCTGCCATCTCGTTGACGGCCGTGACGCGGACGTCCGTCGCTGCTGGGCGTTGCGGGGCGGCGGCGCGTACCAGGCGGTCGAACTCGACGGCCTGCCGACGAGCGCCGGGCCCGTACGCCGGGCGCCGGACGGCTGGTTCTACGCGCCCGATCCCGGCGGCGTCCTGTACGGCTCCACCGACGGCTGGCACTGGTCGCCGCTGACCCGCCGGTAGCACGCACATCCCCCACGGGCGTTCGGCGATGAGTCGCGCCCTCCGCAGCGCCAAAATGAGAGGAAAAGAGATGGTACGTCCTGTCTGGTCTCCCCGCCGATGGCCGTGGTTCGCCGGCCTCGCGGCGGCCACGTTGGTCGTCACGCTCGCCGGCTGCGCCGGGGACGAGCCGCCGGTGCGGGTCGCCACCGCGGGCGGCCAGAGTGCCCACCCGTCCGCATCGGAGACCACCGGCGTCGTCGCCGAGTACGTGGCGGCCCAGCGGCAGTGGGTCGGCTGCCTGCGCGAGCACGGCTTCCAACTGCCGGACCCCGACTCCCGGGGCAACGTCGATCTGCGCGCGCCGGGTGGCCCGAAGAAGTCCGACCCCAAGTGGACCGCCGCCCAGATGGCCTGCGCGAAGTACGCCGTGCCGGTGCCCGCGGAGCTGGAGGAGAAGCCGGAGCCGCTGACCGAGCAGGAGATCCAGTACCAACGGGCGTACGCCAGGTGCATGCGGGAGAGCGGCGCCACGAACTTCCCCGACCCGGACCCCAGCGGCTACTTCCCGCAGGGCAACAACGAGGGCGGCCCGGGGATGAGCGAGCAGGAGTCGGAGGCTCAGCTCCGCGCCAGCCTGATCTGCGAACCGGTCCAGCACGGCCAGCCCAGGAAGACGGCTCCCGGCCCGCTCCCGAGCGCCAAGGGGTGAGCGGCCCGATGGAACCGAGCACGCCGCGCCGTCGCCGGCCGGGTCGCCTCCGGGCCGTGGCCGTCGGCGGCCTGGTGCTGGCGACGCTCGCGCTGGCCGTGGTGGCGACCCTCGGCCTGGGCGGGCGCGACGGCAGGCAACCGGCGGCCGCCCGCAGCGCGCCCGCCGCGACCGCCCCGGTGACCCGGCAGACCCTGACCCGGTCCGTGACCCTGGCCGGCGAACTCGGCTACGGCGCGCCCGTCCCGCTCACCTCGCTCGCCACCGGCACGGTGACCTGGCTGCCGCGGGTGGGGGCGACCGTCCGGCGGGGCGAGGAACTGCTGCGCGCCGACGAGCAGCCGGTGGTGCTGCTGTACGGCGCACTGCCGATGTACCGGCCGTTGACCGTCGGCCTGCAGGGCACCGACGTACGGCAGTTCGAGCGGAACCTGGCCGCCCTCGGCTACCGGGGGTTCACCGTCGATGACGCCTTCTCCGCGAGCACCACGACGGCGGTGAAGCGCTGGCAGCACGACCTGGGGCTACCGGAGACCGGCACGGTCGACCGGACACGGGTGATCTACGCCGCCGGCCCGGTCCGCGTCGCCCAACGGCTGGTGCCCGTCGGGGCGAGCGCGACCGGCGCGGTGCTGGCGTACACCGGCGGCACGCGGGTCGTGACGGTTTCCGCGAGCGCCGGTGAGGCGAGCTGGGCGAAGAAGGGCACCCGGGTCACGATCACCCTGCCCACCGGCGCCTCCGTCACCGGCCAGGTCAGCACCGTGGCCGCGCCGGCCGCGCCGACGGCGCCGACCGCCGGTCAGGGACCGGCCGACGCGGAACGGCCGGGCACCGGCAACGCCACCGTGCAGGTGACCGTCGCGGTGGCCGACCAGCGCAAGCTGGGCCAGCTGAGCTACACCCCGGTCGACGTCCGGTACGTCGCGCAGCAGCGCAAGGACGTGCTCACCGTGCCGGTCGACGCGCTGCTCGCCCTGGCCGAGGGCGGCTACGGCGTCGAGCTGGCCGGGCCCGGCGGCAGCCGGATCCTGCCGGTCCGGACCGGACTGTACGCCGACGGCCGGGTCGAGGTGCAGGCCGACGGCCTGGCCGAGGGGCTCCTCGTGGGGGTGCCGGGATGAGCGGGTACGTGATCGAGCTGGCCGGGGTCGGCCGGACCTATCCGGGCGGGGTGACCGCGCTGCGCGGGGTCGACCTGCGGATCGGGTACGGCGAACTGGTCGCCGTCCTCGGGCCGTCCGGCTCCGGCAAATCGACCATGCTGCACCTGATGGGCACGCTGGACCAGCCGACGTCCGGCTCGGTACGCATCGACGGCCACGACGTCTCGACCCTCACCGACCGGCAACTGTCCGCCCTGCGCGGCCAGCGGATCGGCTTCGTGTTCCAGCAGTTCCACCTGGCGGCCGGCATGCCGGTGCTGGACAACGTGGCCGACGGCCTGCTCTACGCGGGCGTACCGCTGCGGCAGCGACGGCGGCGCGCGGCGGACGCGCTGGGCCGGGTCGGTCTCGACCACCGGCTCGACCACCGCCCGCACGAGCTGTCCGGGGGCGAGCGGCAGCGGGTGGCCATCGCCCGGGCGGTGGTCGGTGCACCGGCGGTGCTGCTCGCCGACGAGCCGACCGGCAACCTGGACTCGGCGTCCGGGGCGTCGGTGCTGGCGCTGTTGCGGGGGCTGCACGGGCAGGGCACCACCGTCGTGGTCATCACCCACGACCAGCAGGTCGCTGCCGGCCTGCCCCGCCAGGTCGTGCTGCGGGACGGCCGCGTCGTACACGATTCGGGCCGGACCCCGGCGGTGCCGGCGTGACCGGCCGCGCCGGCGCCGGGCCGGGCCGGCCACGGCCGGGTCGGCTCGGCCCGGCGGACGTCCTGCGGGTGGGCTCGGTCGGGCTGCGGACCCACCCGCTGCGAGTCGTGCTCACCGCCCTGGGCATCACCATCGGCATCGCGGCGATGCTGGCCGTGGTGGGCATCTCCACCTCCAGCCGGGCCGAGTTGGACCGGACCCTGGACCGGCTCGGCACCAACCTGCTCACGGTGTCGCCGGGCCGGAATCTGGCCGGGGAGAAGGCCGTCCTGCCCGAGCAGTCCGTGCCCATGATCGGCCGGATCGGGCCGGTCGAGTCGGTCAGCGCGACCGCCGCGCTCGACCGGGCCGTCTACCGGAACGACCTGGTGCCGCCCGGCCAGACGGGCAGCCTCGCGGTGCTCGCCGCGCAGCCGGACCTGCTCCGCACGGTCGGCGCCAGCGTCAGCTCCGGTTCCTGGTTCACCGCCGCGACCGCGGCCTTCCCGACCGTCGTCCTCGGGGCCACCGCCGCCAGGCGGCTCGACGTGCCGAAGGTCGGCTTCCGGGTGTGGCTGGGTGGCGAGTGGTTCACGGTGGTCGGCGTGCTCGCGCCCGTGCCGCTGGCCGAGGAACTGGACTCGGCCGCGCTGGTGGGCTGGCCGGCGGCCCGGACCTACCTCAGGTTCGACGGCCGCCCGACCCGGGTGTACGTCCGCAGCACGGAGAGCCAGGTCGCGGCGGTCCGTGCGGTGCTGGGCCGGACCGCCAACCCGTCGGCGCCGGAGGAGGTGTCCGTGTCCCGCCCCTCCGACGCGCTGGCCGCCCGGCAGGCCACCAACACCGCGCTCAACGGACTGCTGCTCGGCCTGGGCGCCGTCGCGCTCCTGGTCGGTGGCGTCGGCATCGCCAACACGATGGTCATCTCCGTGCTGCAACGGCGGGCGGAGGTGGGACTGCGGCGCGCACTGGGCGCCACCCGGGGGCAGATCCGCCTCCAGTTCCTCGCCGAGGCGCTGCTGCTCTCCGCCCTCGGCGGGGTCGGCGGCACCCTGCTCGGGGTGGGGATCACTGGGCTGTACGCGTACAGCCAGCGGTGGCCGACGGTGGTGCCGGCCTGGGCGCTGGCCGGCGGCCTGGGCGCGGTGGTGCTGGTCGGCACGGTCGCCGGTCTCTACCCGGCGATCCGGGCCAGCCGAGTCCCGCCCACCACGGCCCTGGCCGCGAGCTGATCGGGCCGCCCTGAGGTCGGCGGTGCGGTCCGCACCGCCGACCTCGGGTCGGGTCAGCGCATCCGGGAGACGATGCCCGTGTCGTAGTCGCCGGAGAGGAACTCCGCGTTCTCCAACAGCTCGGCGAAGAACGGCAGGTTGTTCTTCGGGCCGGCGATCTCGAACTGGGCCACCGCGGCCCTCGCCCGCTCCACCGCCTCCTCGCGGGTGGCCCCGCTGACGATCAGCTTCGCCATGAGGCTGTCGTAGAACGGGGTGACCGTGTTGCCGGCGACGTAGCCGGAGTCGACCCGTACGCCGGCACCGGCCGGCTCGTTCCAGGTGGTGATCGCCCCCGGACCGGGGAGGAACCGCTTCGGGTCCTCCGCGTTGATCCGCAGCTCGATGGCGTGCCCGTGCGGCGCGAGCGCGTCCGGGTCGAAGGTCGGGGCCAGGCCGGCGGCCACCCGCAACTGCTCCTCGACCAGGTCGACGCCGTAGACGTACTCGGTGACCGGGTGCTCGACCTGGAGGCGGGTGTTCATCTCCAGGAAGAAGAACTCCTGCGTAGCAGGATCCAACAGGCACTCGACCGTGCCCGCGTTGCGGTAGTTGACCGCCTCGCCGGCCCGGACCGCCGCCGCGAGGAAGCGCTCGCGCAGCTCCGGGGAGACCGCCGGCGAAGGGGACTCCTCGACCAGCTTCTGGTTGCGCCGCTGCACCGAGCACTCCCGCTCGCCGAGGGCCACCACCCGGCCGTCGGCCAGGCCGAGGATCTGCACCTCGACGTGGCGTACCCGGGGGAAGTAGCGCTCGATCAGCACCGAGCCGTCGCCGAACATCCGCTCGGCGAACGAACGGACCTTGTCGTACTCGGTGCGCAGCGCGGCCTCGTCGGTCGCCACGCCCATGCCCATGCCGCCGCCACCGGCCGCCGCCTTGACCATCACCGGGTAGCCGATCTCCGCGGCGGCGGCAACCGCCGCGTTCAGGTCCGCCGCCGGGTCGGTGGTGCCGGGCGCGACCGGGACTCCGGCCGCCGCCATCAGGTTCCGGGCGTTGATCTTGTCGCCCATCGCGGTGATCGCGTCCGCGCCGGGTCCGACCCAGATCAGGCCGCTGGCCTCGACGGTACGGGCGAAGTCCGAGTTCTCCGACAGGAAGCCGTAGCCGGGGTGGATCGCCTGGGCGCCGGTCTTCTTCGCGGCGGCGAGGATCGCCTCCACGTTCCGGTAGCTCTGCGCCGGGTTGGCCGGGCCGACGCAGACCGCCTCGTCGGCCTCGGTCACGAACGGCAGGCCGGCGTCGGCCTCCGAGTGCACCGCGATCGCCCGGATCCCGAGCTTCTTCGCGGTACGGATGATCCGGCGCGCGATCTCGCCACGGTTGGCCACCAACAGCGATTCGAACAAGGCAGGGTCCCTTCTTGACGCTTCTTGCATAGCAGGGGCCCCTTCTTAACACGCGGACGGCGCGCGCGCTTAACGGGCGTTAAGGAGCGCCGGGCGTCAGGCCGGGTCCGTGGGGGCGAGGAGCGCTGCCAGCGTCGCGCCCCGCAGCAGCTCGGCACGGCGGCGGCGGTCCACCTCGCCCCCGAGGAACGGGGTGGAGTTCATCAGGCCGAAGGCGGCGTGCGCGAGCACCCGCGCCTCGCCGTCCGGCAGCCCGGGGTGCAGCGCGGTCAGCACGGTGACCCACTCCTCGACGTACATCCGCTGGAGCCGGCGGATCCGGCGGCGCGGCTCGTCCGGGAGGCGGTCCAACTCGTGCAGGTGCAGGGCGATCACCGCCGGGTTGGCCAGCGCGAAGTCGACGTGGAAGTCGATCAGCGACTCCAGCGTGCCGCGCGGGTCGTCCGGGTGGTTGGCGGCCCGTTCCCGGCCGCCCGCCAGCAGCCCCTCGCTGACCGGGATCAGCGCGGCGACCAGCATCGCCTCCTTGCCGGCGAAGTGGTGGTAGAGGGCCGGGCCGGTGACGCCGGCGGCGGCGCCGATGTCGTCCATCGACACGCCGTGATAACCGCGGGCGGCGAAGAGCCCGACCGCGATCTCCAGGATCTCGTCCTTCCGGGACCGGCGTCGGCCCGCACCCGTCGCGCCGTGCGCCGCGCCCCGCGCCTGCTGTTCCACCGCCACCGGGCCAGCCTAGACCTCACCCGCGACGGGGTGGAGCCTCGGTTACCCGTCGGTCGCCCCACACCGGGTGCCCGGTCGGGCCCGCCCAGGGCCCCGACCGCCGCGCCAGCCCCGGTCAGTCCTCCTCGATGCCGTGCTCGGCGCGGAGCTTCGCCGCCTCGGCGGTGCGGCCCAGCTCGTCCAGCGCGCGGGCGAGTAGCCAGGCGGCCTGGGCGGCCGGGCGGGAACCGGCCGGCAGCCCGCCCAGCACCGGCCGCAGCAGCCGCTCGGCCGCCTCGGGCCGGCCGTCCCGCAGCAGCAGCTCGCCCGTGAAGACCTCGACCTGCGCCGCCTCGCCGAACGCCTCGATCGACCGGAGTCGCTCCGGCACCCCGGCCACCCGGTCCAGCGCGGCGGTCAGCCGGTCCTCGGTCATCAGCACCCGGGCCACCGCGTCGGCGGCCACCGCCCGCTCGTACGTCACCACGGGCGGCTCGTCGGGCAGGTTGGCGAGCGCCGCGCTGGCCTCGTCGACCCGCTCGATCGCGGCCACCGCGGCCGGCAGGTCACCCGACCAGTGCAGGGCGAGCAGCTCCCGCCGCCGCGCCCGCAGCTCGTCCACCGGGTGCCCGGCCAACCGCCAGGCGGACGCTGCCGCCGCGAACTTCTGCGCGGCCACCGCGTCCCGGTCGGCGTCGTAGAGGATCCCGCCGGCCTCCTCCAGCACCTGCGCCCGGTGCGGGAGATTGTCCGGCCCGTCCAGGTTCTCCGCCAACTGGTCGAGCAGCGCGAGCGCCGGGTCGATCTCGCCGAGCCCCTGGTAGACGCCGGCCAGCAGGTGCCGGCAGCGGTCCGCCTCGGCCTGCGCGCCCGCCCGGTCCAGCCCGAGCACCGCCTCCTCGGCCACCTCGGCGGCCTCGCCGAGCCGGCCGGCCAGCCGGTACGCGTTCGCCAGCTCCCAGCGGAGCAGCGCGTCCCCCGGCAGCCCCTGCTCGACGCAGAGGGTGACCGCCTCGGCGAGGTCCTCCACCGCCTCCCCGGCCCGGTCGGCGGCGAGCAGCGCCCGCCCCCGGGTGACGCGTACCGGGAGGCGGGCGTCGGCCGGGGCGGACGCCAGCGCCTCGTCGCAGGCGGCGACGGCCTCGGCCGGGTCGTCGACCGAGCGGGCGTACGCCAGGCACGCGGCGGTGATCATCTGGCCGTCACCCAGCTCCTGGGTGAGCCGACGGGCGTGCGCCGCCGCCTCCCGGAACTCCTCGGCCCGCTCCAACTGCTCCAGCACGTGTGCGCGGTGCAGCGCCACCCGGCCGGCCAGCCACGGGTCGACGGCGACCTCGGCGGTGGACCGGTCGAGCGCCTCCAGCGCGTCCGCCCAGCGCTCGCGGTGCGCGTACGCCATGGCCAGCCGGTCCCAGGCGGCGGCCCGCTCCCGCGGGTCGTCGTGGGCGGCGAGGCGCTCGGCCGACTCCTCGGCCAGGGCCAGCCCCTCCTCGGCGCCGTCGTCGGTGGTGCAGAGCAGGACGCCGAGCCGGCCGGCCACCACCTGCGCCCGGAGCGGCTCCGGCACCGCCCGCCAGGCGGCCAGGGCCGCACGGTTGGCCTCGATCGCCGCGCCCACCTCGTCGCCGTCCCGCTCGGACAGCTCGCCGGCCCGCAGCTCCAGCCGCCAGGCGCGGGTGGCCGCCGGCAGTTCGGCGTCGCCGTACCGCTCGTCGTACGCGCGCAGCGCGGCGACCAGCCCGTCCCGCCGGTGGGTACGCCAGCACTCGTCGGCCAGGGCCAGCAGCTCGTCGGCGCCGGCCTGGGCCGGCACGGTGACCGGCACCGGAGCCGCCCCACCGGCCGGGGCGGGCGACGACCCGCTGCCGGCGGCGGGCGACGATCCGCCGCTGCGCGGGGCGGGCACCGGCCGGCGGCGCAGGCTGGCGGAGAGCGGCAGGTGCTCGCCGACCGGGCCGGTCGCCAGCCGCCGCGCGACCAGCCCGGACTGGTGGTGGGTGTCGTTGCGCGCGTCGAACCGCTCGGCCAGCGCCGTGGCCGTGCCGGCCAACTCCTCGGCCAGCGCACCCGCCGGCACGTCGGCGGCCGGCCGGTCACCCGAGGCCCGCCGGTGCACGGTCAGCTCGGCCGGCACCTGACGGAGCGCCGCCGAGGCGGTGGCCGCGAAGTGCATGGCCGCGGCCGGCGTCGGCGCCCGGTCCAGCCAGTCCAGATGCCGTTCGACCAACTCCAGGGCGCGTGCCTCGTTGCCGGTCACCGTGCAGAACTCGACGTGGTCGGCGATCTCCCACAGGTCGGAGAGCCGCCCGCGCAGCCGCCGGTACGCCTCCCGGTGCGCGTTCCGCGCGGCGTCCTGCCGGCCGGTCTCCCGATAGGGCGTGAGCAGCGCGGTGAGGATCGCCTGCGGCTGCTCGGTGCAGCTCAGCCGGCCGGCGAGCACCGGCTCGGCGAGCGCCACCGCCTCGTCGTACCGGCCGCTGCGGGACAGGTGCTCGACCTGCGTGGTCGGGTCGCAGCCGGCGCAGTCGGAGAGGGCGTCCCGGGGCGTGGTCATCCAGCGCCGGTACCACTCCGCCGCCTCCTCCTCCGCGCCCAGGTGCGAGGCGACCAGGTAGCGGTGCTTGTACACGGCCTGGAGGGTGTGCCCGGACTCGCGGTAACGCCGTTCCATGTCGTCGAGGACCGCGTAGGTGCGGTCCAGCGGCAGCTCGGGGAACTTCAGCATGGCGGTGACCATGTACTTGAAGAACCAGAGCAGCTGGTGGGTGTAGCGCTGGTGGTAGGGCTGCGGGTCGCGGTCGTACTCGGCCAGGCACCAGGAGAAGGTGACGAAGGACTTCGCCGGCTCGCCGCCGTAGACGTACGCGGTGGTGCCGGTGATCCGGGCGGCGAAGGCCAAGTGCCGGTCGTCGCTCACGTCGGCCCGGCGCAGCAGTTGCTCCAGCGCGGCGATCTGCCCCGGCCCGTACGGCATGTTGTCGATCTGGTCGAGCATCCGCCAGAGGTCGTCGTCGCCCACGGCTCACTCCCGTCCCGGTACGGCCCGGCCGAGCAGGCCGAGGAAGGAACTGTTCAACAGGGCGGCGTCGGCCGCCCGGATCGGATGGTGCCCGAGCAGCAGGGCCTGCCCGTAGAGCGCCTCGACGGCGAGCCCGACCAGCTCCGGGTCGGTCAGCGTGGTGACCCGGCGCACCAGCGGGTTGCGGTGGTTGAGCACCAGCTGCGGCCGATCCGGCGGGGCGGAGGCGGCCAGCGCGTCGAGGACGCCGCCCCACAGCTCATCGGCCTTGTCACGGCTCGCGGCGAGCTGGTCGTGGAACGCGGCCGACCGGGAGACCAGGTAGAGCGCCGGCAGCGACACCGGGTCGTACGCCCGGACCACCACCTCGCAGCCGAGCCGCTCCAGGGCCCGCTGCGCCCCGGCGAGGAACGGCCGCAGGGCCAGCTCGACCTGCGGGTCGAGCACGTCGAAGCGGGTGGTGAGGTCGCTCGGCTCCAGCCGCTCGATGAGCACCGACCGGTCCACCGTGGGCAGTCGCTCGATCAGCTCGGTGTCGTACGTGTAGCCGCCGTTGACCACGGCCAGGTCCTGCGCGGCGGCCACAGCGGCGAGCTGGCGGAACTCGTCGAGGCTGGCGGCGTAGCGGATCAGGCCGTGCCGCTGGCGGAACTCGGCGAGGGTGAGCGTGCCGACGTTGGTGTCCATCGGCCACCACTGGTCGACCAGGCGGAGCATCTCGTCGTCGTGCAGGGCGAGCGCCTTGACCCCCAGGTGGTGCACCTGGAGGAACTCGGCGAGCCGGCGCGGGTCGTGCTTGGCCAGCCGGACCAGCCAGCCGCGGACCTGGTCGCCGAGGGCGTCCCGGGTGGCGGTGAGCAGGGCGTCCTCGTAGAGCGCCTCGCGGCTGGCGGTGGGCCGCAGCTCGCTGGCGTCGATCACGCAGTGGGCGAAGAACGCCCAGTCGGGCAGCAGCCCGTCGGCGTGCTCGGTGAGCAGCATCCGCTTGAGGTAGACCCGGTGCCCGGGCCGGGCCGCCGGGTTCACCGGGGTGGGCAGGATGAAGGCCACGCCGGTGAGCCCCGCCTCGGGCACCGCCAGCGGCACCACGTCGAACGGGATGAAGCCGAGCATGTCCTGCGCGTACCGCTGGAGGGCGGCGCGGTCGACCGGCGCGCCCGGCGTGGTCGGCCACGGCGGCGGGCCGGCGGTGGTCGGGGTGTCGCCGACCCGGACGTCGACCGGCAGCAGGCTGCCGTAGAGGCGGGCCAGCTCGGTCACGGTCGGCACGCCGAACCACTGGTCGGCGTCGCGCCGGGGCACCAGCGTCACCGTGGTGCCGGGCTCGTCGCGGGCCTGCTCGGGTGCGGCGACCTGGACCGAATACCGGCCGTCGGACCAGCCCGTCCAGAGCACGGTGGGCTGGTCGGCGTGCCGGGTGACCACCCGGATCTCGTCGGCGACCAGGAAGCAGGAGAGCAGGCCAATGCCGAACTGGCCGAGGAACTCGTGCCGGGAGAAGCCCAGCTCGTCCCGCTTGGAGCTGCGGCCGATGGTGGCCAGCAGCTCGTGCACCTGGGCCTCGGTGAGGCCGATGCCGGTGTCGTGCACGCGCAGCGTGCCGTCGCCGGTCAGCTCCGGCGGCTCGATCCGGACCCGGGCCGGGGCGTCCGGCTCGGCGGCGCGCCGCGCGGTGATCGCGTCGACGGCGTTCTGCAGCAGCTCCCGGACGTAGACCCGGGGGCTGCCGTAGAGGTGATGACTGAGCAGGTCGACCACGCCACGGAGGTCGACCTGGAAGGTGCGGTCCAATCGTGCTCCCCGTTCGATTCCGGCGCTCACCGTACCGGCCGCCGCCGACACTGTCCGTCCCCTTTCCGGCCGCTTGACCCTCGACCCGGTTCAGGCCGCAGGGTTCGTCGGCATGACCGCTCCCGCACTCGGCCGGCACTACCGGCTGCTCTGGTCCGCCGCCGTCTCCTCCCGGTTCGGCGACGCCCTGCGTACGCCGGCCCTGGCCCTGCTGGCCGCCACGCTGACCCGCGACCCCCGGGCGATCGCCGCGGTGACCGTGGCCGGGCAGCTTCCGCCGCTGCTGTTCGGCCTGCTCGGCGGCGCGTACGCCGACCGCTGGGACCGCCGCCGGACGATGGCGGGGGTGGACGCGGCGCGGGCGGTCGTGGTGGCCGGCCTGGCCGTGCTGGTCGCCACCGGCCGGGCCGGCGTCGCCGCCCTGGTGGCCGTCGCCTTCCTGCTCGCCGCCCTCGGCACGCTCTTCGACGCGGCCTCGTTCGCGCTGCTCCCGTCGCTGGTGTCGCCGGCGGCCCTGCCCGCCGCGAACGGCCGCCTCCAGGCCGGCACCGCGGTGGCCGGCGGCTTCCTCGGCGCTCCCCTGGCCGGCGTGTTGTTCGCCCTGGCCGCCGCTCTCCCCTTCACCGTCGACGCCCTCACCTTCGCCCTCGCCGCCCTGCTCGTCCTGGCCCTCCCCGCAGCTCCAACCCAGCCGGCGCCCACGGCCCGGGGTTCGGTGTGGGCGGAAGCGTGGGAGGGGGTGCGGTGGCTCCGCCGGGACCGGGTGTTGTGGGGGGTCACGGTGGCCACTGCCGGGTCGAACCTGGCGATCAGCGGGTTGATGGCGGTGCTCGTCCTCTACGCGCTGGAGGTGCTGCGGGTGCCACCGGCGGCGTACGGGCTGTTCGCGGCGGGGGCGGTGATCGGCGGACTGGTCGGTGCGCTCGCCGCCGGCCGGGTGGCGGCCCGGTTCGGCACGGTGCCCGCCCTGCGCGCGGTGCTTTTCTGGCAGACCCTGGCGCTGACCGGGTTCGCCGTGGCCCGGCACCCGCTGGCCGGGGGCGTCGCGCTGGCCTGCTTCGCCGCCGGCACCACGGTCTGGAACAGCCTCTGGGCCTCCTACGGCCAGCGGAACGTCCCGCCGGAGTTGCTCGGCCGGGTCGGCGCGGCGCAGCGGGTGGTCGGCCTGGCCAGCGCGCCGGTCGGTGCGGCGCTCGCCGGGTTCGCCGGCCAGGCGTACGGCGTGGCGCCGGTGGGCTGGGCGGCGGCGGGGATCTTCGCGCTGGTCACCTTCGCGGCGTGGCGGGTGCTGCGCCCTGCAACGTCAGCATCGACGGGCACCGACGCCGAGCCGGCCGCGGCGGTCACCGGTGGACTAGGCCGGACAGCCGCCAGGCCAGCCGGCGGCGGAACGCCGGAGCAGTAGCGAGCAGCCGGAGCGCGGCGTTGCGGAGCGGGCGGAGGGCAGCCGGAACGGTAGCCAGCCGGGTGAGCCGCCCGGCGAACTGGACGACCTCGCGGGCGACCGGGCGGCGGGCCGCGGCGTAGTCGCCGAGCACCGATTCGGGCTGGCCGGTCAGCACGCCGGCCAGCGCCTCACCGAGGGCGACGGCATCCTGCAGGCCGAGGTTCATGCCCTGTCCACCGGCGGGGCTGTGCACGTGGCCGGCGTCCCCGGCGAGCAGCACCGGACCCGCGTGGAAACGGTCCGCGACCCGGTGGTGGACGCGGAACCGGGAGCCCCAGACGATCCCGGTCACCGTGCTCCGGGCCGCCGCCGGGCCGCGTTCGTCCAGCAGCGCCTGTACGTAGTCCACGGTGGGCTGTTCCGGAGCGTGGTCGACGGCGGCGACGATGCGGACACTGCCGTCCGGCAGCGGCGCCCAGACCAGCACACCCGCGCCGGAGAAGAAGAGCGCGACCTCGTCACGCGGGAGCGGGCTGTCGACCCGGATGTCGGCCAGCGTGAACGACTCCCCGCTGTCCTCCCCGCTGAAGCCGATCCCGGCCAACTGCCGGACCGTGCTGTGCATCCCGTCGGCCGCGACCACGTACCGGGCGCGGATCGTCTCGCCGCCCGCGAAGCTGACCAGGCTGCCAGCCCCGTCCGTGGTCAGGCCGACCACCTGATACGGCCGCAGCACCCGACCGCCGAGCGTGGTGAGCCGGTCCAGCAGCACCGCTTCGGTGACCGACTGGGGGACCATCAGCGCGTAGGGAAACCGGGTGGGCAGGGTGTCGAAGCGTACCGGCACCAGGGTGCGGTCCCGGTCGCGGATGGTGAAGCGGGGGGCATGGATGCCCCGCTCGGTCAGGGGTTCGGCCGCGCCGATGGTGTCGAGGACCTCGAGCGTGCGGGCGTGCACCACGGCGGCGCGGGAGGTGTTGGCGCCCTCGGGGGCCTGGTCGACGACGGTCACCTCGATGCCGCGCTGGACGAGGGTGACGGCGGTGGCGAGCCCGACCGGGCCGGCTCCCACCACTAGGACATCGGTGCGCTCGGGCAACATGACCCACCTCCTGGATGCCAACAACTGTTTGCCAACGCCTGTTGACAACATTAGGCCCGGGTCGGCTTCGACGTCAACACTTGTTGGCCTACAGTTGTTGGCATGACTCAGACGCCGCCCGGCAGCCGTCGCTCGGACGCCACCCGGGCCGCCATCCTCCGCGCCGCCCGGGAACGCTTCGCCGCCGACGGCTACGACCGGGCCACCATCCGGGCCATCGCCGCCGAGGCCCGGATCGACCCGTCGATGGTGATGCGCTACTACGGCAGCAAGGAGGGCCTGTTCGCGGCGGCGGCCGAGTTCGACCTGCGCCTGCCCGACCTCGCCGACGTGCCGCCCGAGCGGCTCGGCGAGGCGCTGGTCCGGCACTTCCTCGACCGCTGGGAGGGCGACGAGACCCTCGCCGCGCTGGTCCGGACGGCCAGCACGAACCCCGTCGCCGCCGAGCGGATGCGGAGGGTCTTCGCCGACCAGCTCACCGCCGCGGTGACCCGGCTCGGCGGCGACCCCGCCGAGGCTCCCCACCGGGCCGGGCTGGTGGCCAGCCAGATCCTCGGGCTGGCGCTGACCCGGTACATCGTCCGCCTGCCGCCGGTGGTCGAGCTGGACCGGGCCGAGCTGACCGCCTGGGTCGGCCCGACCGTCCAGCGCTATCTCACCGGGCCCGCCCCGGCCTGACGCACGGTGGAAGAACGCCGACGGCCGCGGTCGCGCAAGGCGACCACGGCCGTCGGCGTGGCGGGCGGGACTCAGCCGGCGAGGCCGCCCGGCTGGTCGCCCTTCACGACGGGAGCCCGGACCAGGTTGCCCCACTCGGTCCACGAGCCGTCGTAGTTGCGGACCTGCGGGTAGCCGAGCAGGTGGTGCAGCACGAACCAGGTGTGGCTGGACCGCTCGCCGATCCGGCAGTACGCCACCACGTCGTCGGACGGGCTCAGCCCGAGCTGGTCGGTGTAGATGGCGCGCAACTCGTCGGCGGACTTGAAGGTGCCGTCGTCGTTCGCGGCGGACTTCCACGGCTTGCTCACCGCGCCCGGGATGTGCCCGCCGCGCAGCGCGCCCTCCTGCGGATAGTCCGGCATGTGCAGCATCTCGCCGGTGTACTCGCCGGGCGAGCGGACGTCGACCAGCGGCCGGCCGGCCGCGACGTGCGCCATCACCTGCTCGCGGTACGCCCGGATGGGCGTGTCGTTGCGCTCCGGCACCGGGTACTCGGCGCGCGGCCGGGTCACCTTCTCCCTGGTCAGCTCGCGCCCCTCGGCGATCCACTTCTGCCGGCCGCCGTCCAGCAGCCGTACGTCCGGGTGGCCGAAGAGGGAGAAGACCCAGAGGGCGTACGCGGCCCACCAGTTGAAGTTGTCGCCGTAGAAGACGACCGTGTCGTCCCGGCCGATGCCCTTCGCGGCGCAGAGTTCGGCGAAGCTCTTGGCGTCCAGGTAGTCCCGGGTCACCTGGTCGTTCAGCTCGGTGTGCCAGTCGACCTTGACGGCACCGGGGATGTGGCCGGTGTCGTAGAGGAGCACGTCCTCGTCGGACTCGACCACCACGAGACCCTCCTCGCCCAGGTGCTCGGCCAGCCACTCCGTGGTGACCAGGCGCTGCGGGTCGGCGTACGACTGGAGGCGGGGATTCGGATCGCTCGGCACAGGCATGATCCCCAAGGTACGCCCGATGCCGCCCGACGGCCCTCGAACGGGCGGCAGAACCCGGCGTCAGAAGCTCGGAAATCGATTGCCGGGGCCGCCGACGTGGACGGCCCCGGCAGAGCTGATCGTCAGGAGATCGTCACGTCGTCGATCTGGATCCAGGTGTCGGTCCCCGGCGCGACGAATCCGGCGTAGACGGTGAGGCTGGTGACCCCCGCCGGCACGGTGACCTGCACGGACCGTTCGGTGTAGTCCGCGGTCGCCCCGAACCGGCTCTCACCCAGCACCTCGCTGCCGTCCGGGCCGAGGCGTACCCCGAACCGGCCGTCCGTCAGTGCGGACGAGGAGCGTACCCAGGAGGCGAAGGTGTAGGTGCGGCCCGGCACGACCGGGACCGCCTGGCTGATCGCGCTCCAGCCGGTGCCCGAGGTACGGATCCAGGCGTTGTTCTGGCCGGAGTGCGCGAAGCCGAGGTTGCGGTCCACGCCGTGGTACGCGGCGCCCTCGAAGTCCCAGGCCGACGTGCCGCCGCCCGGCGCCTCGAAGCCACCGTCGACGACCTGGGTGCGGTAGGACGCGGCCAGCTCGGACACCGACGTGAAGGTCCGCGCCCCGCCCGGGAAGCCGATCACCCGCACCCCGTCCGCCACCGCCGGCTTGAAGCTGATCGTGTACGTCGTGAACGCGCCCGCGGTGCGGTCACCGGGGTAGTTCGGGCTGATCGTCTGGGCGGGGGCGTCCACCCACTGCCCGTTCTGGCGCAGCTGCACCCTCGGGCGGGCGGTGAACCAGCCGCCGTCGTCGAAGACCTGGCCGCTGGTGAAGTCGACCCGGTTCAGGTGGTACCGCCGCGGCCAGGTGTAGCCCCACCAGCTCGCTGACTTCACCTCGTCGTCGTAGTCGTCCTCGCTGACGGTCGTGTCGCCGTCGTTGAGGATGTCCAGGCGGCCGAAGTGCGTCGACTTGGAGATGGGTACCGCGCCGGTCTCCGGCGCGGCCAGGTTGATCGAGGCGTCCGGCTGGTTGGCCGGCTCGCTCGGTGTCGCCGGGGTGACCTGCAGTTTCCGCAGGCTGTAGCGGTAGGCGCCGGTGAAGCCGCCACCGCCGCACGGGCACACGTTGGACTGCACCCACATGGTGCGGCCGTCACCGCTGATGAACTTGGACGGGATGGTGGTCGCGTAGCCGCCGTGCTTGCCCGCGCTCCAGGGGTAGCCGCCGAAGTCCTTGCTGAGGAACGGCTGCCACGGCCCCCACGGGGTGGGAGACTCGTAGAACTCGAAGGTGTACTCGGTCCACGAGGTGTAGATGTAGCGGTCCAGCGCCCGGTTGTAGGTGACGCCGCCCTGGCTCAGCACCGACATGTTTCCGATGTTGCTGGAGTACAGCTGCTGGTACACCCGGCGCTCGTCGTGCAGCACCGGGTAGCGGTCCGCGATGTTCCTGCTCCAGGTCGGCTTGTCCTTGTCGACTCCGGTGAAGAACTGCCACGCCTTGCGGTCCTGGATCTTGTCGCGATCCACCCGCGCCAGGTAGAGGTCGGTCGGGTCGGCGACCGTGTCGTCGAACGAGTCCCGCCAGTTGTTGTCCAGGCCGTACGCGTACACGTAGTCGTCGGGGGCCCACTGGCTGTCCTTGCCGAAGTCGGCGAACCAGATCGTGGTGAACACGTGGTTGTCGAACATCGGCGCACGGCGATCCCACGACCAGGTGCGCCCGTGGTCGTCGGACCTGAGGATGGTCGCCGCCGGCACGTCGTTGAAGTCGAGTGCCAGATCCTGGACCGCAAGGTAGATCGCGCCGTTCACGCACAGCATGCCGGTCGGCTTGCGGTTGTAGCCGGCACCGCTCCAGATGCTGCCCAGCTGATCGCCGCGGGCCAGCGTCTGGCCAGACAGGTCGGGTGGCGTGCCCCGGATCTGGCTGACGGCGATGTCGGCGAACGGCTGGTCGAGGCTGAAGCCCTTGCCGTCGCCGTTGGCGGCGTAGAGGTTGTCGTCGTCCGCCCAGCACGACGGCCACAGGTCGCCGTCGCTGTCGCTGGGCGCGCTCTGCGCCTCCTCGATGCGGGCCGTGGAGAAGAACGTGCTGGTCGGGGCCGCTGCGCTGACGGCCTCGGGCTTCACCGCGGCGACGCCACTGGCCGGCACGTTGAGCGCGGCCACCAGGCCGGCCGTCAGGCTCGCGGCGGCGAGCAGGGTGGTACGTCGATGTCGTGGGGCCAGTCGGTCAGCCATGAGTTCTCCCATCGCCGGGAAATCGATTTCCAGACAAGCTAGGAGAACCCGGCGGGGCCGTCAAGGTTTGTCCCGCGTCTATCGGCGATGGGTGTCTGCGGCGATCAGTCGGTGATCGGGCCGAGCGTCGGACGCTTCGCGGTGACGAAGTCGCCGGAGGAGCGGCCGGTGAGCCGGCGCTTGATCCACGGGGCCAGGTGCTGGCCGGCCCAGCGCAGGTCGGCCGCACGGGCGGCGAGCCAGGGGGTCGGTGCCGGGTGCGGCGGCACCAGCAGCCACTCCTCGTCGCAGCCCACCCCGAGCGCGTTGAGCACCTGTGCGGCGACCCGCCGGTGCCCGGCCGCCGACAGGTGCAGCCGGTCCGTGCTCCAGAGCATCGGGTTGAGGTAGGTGTCGTCGGCGTACAGGTCGACCAGGATCGCGCCGTGCCGCTCGGCGACCTCGCCGACCACCCGGTTGAGCAGGGCGACCCGGGGGGCGACCAGCCGCTGCCCTGGCAGCCGGGCCATCACGTCGGCGAACCGGAAGAGGATCACGTCGGCGCCGCTCGCCCGCAGCTCGCCGATCACCCCGTCGAAGCGGGGGACGAAGGAGTCGGCGTCGAAGGTACGCCGCAGCACGTCGTTGCCGCCGGCCGCGAAGCTGATCAGGTCGGGCTTCATGGCCAGGGCCGCCGGCACCTGCTCGGCGACGATGTTCGGGAACAGCCGACCCCGGATGGCCAGGTTGGCGTACCCGAAGTCCGGGCCGGCCTCGGCGGCGAGCCGGGTGGCGACCAGGTCCGCCCAGCCCCGGTACGTGCCGTCCGGGTACGCGTCGTCCATGCCCTCGGTGAAGCTGTCGCCCACCGCCACGTAGCTGCGCCAGCGCACTGCGCCTCCCATTGACATCCCGGCAGAACCGCGTCGTTCAGTCTGTCACCGCCCCCGGTGTCACCGTGCGGCCCTGGAGTACGACGTGGCGGAGATGACAGCGGATACGAGAAGGGGGCGGACCACCGGTCGGTGGTCCGCCCCCGCTTTCCGCAGGTCTCAGGCCGCGTACGCCAGCAGCGTCAGATCCCGCACGGCGGCCGGCTCCTGCACGGTGCCGGCCGGCTGGAAGCCGGCGTCGAGGACCGTGATGCCGGTCGCCCGCTTGACGATGACCTTGTTGTCGGCGGTGAACAGGATGCTCCGGACCTCACCGGCGCCGGACAGCTCGACCACCTCGCTGGTGGTGGTGTCCACGATCGCGACGCTGCCGTCGACGCGGGACGGGTCGGTGCCGAGCCAGCCGACGGAGACGTACCGGCCGTCGGTCGAGATGCCGCGGGCCTGCCAGCCGTCGTGCTGCACAGCCTCGGCCTTCGGCGGGGTCCAGGTGTACTCGCGCGTCTGCGTCCCGTCGGTCACGTACGGCTTCCCGTCCCGGGTCGAGGCCAGCCACTTGCCGTCGACGGACCAGACCCCGCCGGTCACGTACCCCTGCGCGCCACCGTCGACCGGCTTGCCGGACGTCAGGTCGATCAGCACCGGCTTGCCGCCCTGGTGCGACATCAGCCGGTCGCCGCCCTGCCAGACCAGCGCCCGGGCACCGAGGCAGTTGATCCCCTTGCCCAGAGTCCGCCGCTGCGAGCCGTCGATGGCCGAGGTCATCAGGGTGCCGCTGTCGTCGCCGTTCTGCACCCAGGCGATCCGCTTGCCGTCCGGCGACACCGTGACGGTGTTGCCGGTGCACTCGCCGGTGCCGAGCGGGATGCGGGCGGTGACCTGGTCCGAGTCATCCCGGACAGCGTGGATCTCGGCCTCCTTGGCCGTGGTGCCGAGGTAGTACCGGCTGCCGGCGAGCGGGCTGGCGTCGGCGTTGCTGACCGGAGCCGCGGTGGTGACGGCGGCCGGGGCGGGGGAGGTGGGGGCAGCGGCCGGTGCCGGCTTGTCGTTGCCGCAGGCGCTGAGGCCCACCGTCGCGAGCGCGGCCGCGGAGAGAGCGAGCGCTTGGCGGAGGGTACGGAGGCGAGCGGTGCGGGCGGCGGGGGTGGCGGCAAAGACGCTCATGATTCCGGTCCTTGGGGGTGGCGGTGCGGTGTTTGACGCACTCCCAGACGTCAGGTTCCGAATGGAGGGTTGCCGCCCGGTCGAGAAAATTTCCGACGATGTTCAGCGATACGCCACAGGCCCCCGGCACCGAGTGCCGAGGGCCTGTGTGGATCGATGGATGGGCAGGTCAGGGCACGTACGCCAGGAGCCACTGCCCGCGCACGGAGGCCGGCTCGGTTACCGTCCCGACCTGCTGGAAGTCCGCATCGAGCACGGTCAGGGTCTTCTCCCGTTGGACGATCACCTTGCCGTCGAGGGTGAACAGGATGCTGCGCACAGTTCCGGAGCCGGGCAGGTCGACCAGTTTGCTGGTGGTGACGTCGACGACCGCGAAACTGCCGTCCTGGCGCGACGGGTCGGTGCCAACCCAACCGACGGCGACGTACCGGCCGTCAACTGAGACGCTGCGCGGCTGCCAGCCGTCGTGCAGCGCGGCCTCGTCCTTCGGCGGCGTGTAGGTGTACTGGCGCACCTCACCGTTGCCGGTCACCCAGTGCTTGCCGGCGTCGGAGTCGGTCGACGCCAACCACTCTCCGTCGGCGGACCAGCATCGATCCGTCTCCTGACCCGGGTCGCCGTTGTGCGGCTTGCCGGCCACCATGTCCATGAGCAGGGAGCGGGTGCCCGTGTTGGCCATCAGCAGGTCACCGCCCTGCCAGACCAGTGGCCGGGGTCCGAGACAGATGATGCCGGTGGCGACGGTCCGCTGCCGGGTGCCGTCGATCCGGGAGGTGACGAGCGTGCCGTTCATCCCGTCGGCGTTGGCGTCCTGCACCCAGGCCAGCCGCTTGCCGTCCGGGGAGATGGTGATCGAGTTGGCGACGCAGTCGTCCTTACCCAACGGCAGCACGTTCACCTCGTGCCGCCCGCTGCGGACCACGTGGATGCGGGCCTCGTTGTCGGTGAGCTCCAGGTAGTAGCGGGTGCCGCCGAGGACGGCCGGCTTGGCGGGCGGGGTGCTGTGGCTAGTGCTCGCCGAGGCGGTGGCGGACGACTCGGGGGTCGGGGTGACCTCGACCGGCGGTGAACTGCTGGTCACCGAGGTGGCCGGGGCGGGCAGGTTCGCCTGCCCGTCGGGGCGGATCGCCAGGGCGGTGCCGGTGGCGGCGGCGATCATCACCAGCGCGGCCACCGAGGTGGTGACGGTCCGCTGGATGCCCAGCCGCCGGGACGTACGCAGGGCGCGGTCCCGCAGGTCGACCGGGGTGACCTCGTCGGCCAGGTCGGCCAGGTCGAACCGGAGACGGTCCTCGTTCATCGGGCGCTCCCTTCCATGACGTACAGCTCGGCGAGTTCCGGGGCGACGGTGCGCAACTTGGCCAGGGCCTTCGAGGTCTGGCTCTTGACGGTGCCGACGGTCACGCCGAGCAGGTCGGCGGCCTCGGCTTCGGTGCGGTCCTCGAAGAACCGCAGGACGAGCACGGCCCGCTGCTTGGCGGAGAGCTTCGCCAGCGCGGCCCGCAGGGTGAGCCGGAGCGTGGTCTGGTGGGCGTGGTCGGGGGCCGAGTCGCCTCCGCGCGGCTCGGGCAGGTCGCCCGGCATCGACTCGGCCACCTTCCGGCGCCGCCACCACGACACCTGCAGGTGATACATGATTTTGCGGGTGTACGCCTCGGCGTTGCCGCTCTCGTGCAACCGGTTCCACGAGCGGTGGGTGCGGGCGAGGGCGGACTGGACGAGGTCCTCGGCCAGATGCTGGTCACCGGTCAGCAGATAGGCCGAGCGCAGCAGTGCGGGGGTACGGGTTCGCACGAACGAGTCGAACTCACTCAGGAGAGGGTCCACACGAGCCGATCCTTGGGGTCAGGTGGTGCATCAGCGTGACGCCTCCCCAGACGCCACCCCGTCGCTCCATGGTTGCCGTCGGGGTCACTGATTTCTCGGGCTCCACTTGACGCGTGACGGTTTCCAGCGCGGTGGACTGCCGCTCGTTACACCTAGTTACTCGTCAGCCGGACGCCGGGAAGGACTCGACAGTCCGTCACAGGCGCGGTCAGCGGTAGATGAGGATGCCGTGAGTCGCGGACCGCGGGCCTAGGCGGCCTCGCCGACCGATGGGAGGCGTCCCGGGGGCTATCGTGAACCATGCCCTGGTGCCGGATTCAAGGGCACTTCCTTCGCCAGTTCGGCAATCCGTGCCCAGGCCGGTGAGGAAGCGCCGGACGCCACGCCGGCCAGCCGGGTGATTGTCGGGTCGGGCGGCGGCCCGGCGTCGGCGCTGTCGTCCTGTCCGGCGTACCATCGCCGGGTCCGTTCGGCCACCGCGGGCAGGCGCGGATCGTCCGATGACCAGTCGAACGCGGCGTCGTAGTCCAGATACAGCGCGCGGAACTCGGGATCGGCGATGGCCGCCAGTTTGTCGGCGATCCATGCCGCCGCCTGCTCCGGCGCCACCGACTGCAGCAGAATCCACAGGTCGCGCTCGAGCAGTACGCTGCGCTCGCTGACGCCTATCTGGCGCAGCCGCTCCAGATAGCCGGCGACCTCTGCCGAGACGAACAGCCGGTCCCCGCTGTGGAGCTGGGCGATCCGCTGCCGGGTCCGGCGGATCTCCTCGGCTCGCTTCCGTAGGTTGCGGTCGATCTCGTCGATCGCCGCGGTGAACCGCTCCGGGCCGGCCCCGAGCAGCTCCTTGATCCGGGCCAGCGGCACCCCGGCCTCGACCAGCGTCCTGATCTTGACGAGCTGGATCGCGTGCTCGGCACCGTACCGTCGGTAACCAGACGAGTCGCGTGGCGGCTCGGGCAGCAGACCCCGGTCGTGATAGACCCGCACCGCCTTGATCGTCACGCCGGCGTAGTCGGCGAGCTGGCCGATGGTCAACAGGTGCCGCCCGTCGGCCAGCTCGTCGCTCATGAACCGCATCGTGTCAGACGGACGCGCTGCGGGTCATCCGGCCGCCGGCGCACCGATACGCTGCCCCGCCGTGGAAGGACACCAGATAGTGCGACGGCAGCCCCTCCAACGGGATCCCGGCCGGGGCGAAGAGATCCTTCCCGACCGGCACGTAACGCAGCGGCGGCGCCGTGAACGAGCCACCAACGAAGCCGGTGAAGATCCGCTCCTGCACCTCGTCCGCCGGCTCGTAGGTCACCTGCTCCTCCAGTCCGCCGTCCACGACGCGTACGTCGACCCGGAGCTGGTTCGAGCGGTACGTCCCCGCGTACGGCTGAAGATCGACTGCGTCCGGTGCGTAGGCCGGCGTCTGCACCGTGCCGAACAGCCCGGCGAGCCAGAGCAGCAGCTCGTCGTGCAGCGCAAGCGCCCGCGAATCGTTGCCGTACGCGGCGAACACCAAATCGTGCTCCGGCACGACGACCAGCACCGCCACTCCGCCAGGCGAGCCCCCGGACATGGTCAGCACCGTCGTGCCGCCGAGTGACCGCACCAGCCAGCCGAGGCCGACGGGCGACGTGTTCGGCGTACCCAGGTCGTGCGTGACCGACTGCATACGCGCGACCGACCTCGCCGACAGCACCCGCGTGCCTGACGGCGCCAAGCCGTCGCCGAGATGGACCCGCCCGAAGGCGAGCAGGTCCTCGATGGTGCCGATCGGCGTGCCGCCGGCCGGCCCCCACGTCTGGGGCAGCATGAACATGTCGGTCGGCCGGACGCCACCGGTGGTCGGATCGGGAAAGTGCCCGACCGCGGTGGAGCGCAGGATCGCCCGCTCAGCGGAGGTGCAGGCGCCGGTCATCCCGGCGGCGGCGAAGACGTCACGCTCGAGCAGCTCGTGGTACGGCAGGCCGGTCACCACCTCCAGCAGCCGGCCGGCGACGATCATGCCGCCGTTGGAGTAGCTGACGTACTCGCCCGGCTCGAAGAGAACGCCGCACTCGCGACTGAGCCGCTCCAGGTAGATCTTGAGGGCGTCGCGGCCGACCGCGTCCGGGAAGAACAGGTCGGCGTCGATGCCGCTGGTGTGGGTGACGAGGTGGCGGACACGGATCTTCTCGGCCGCGCCGGGCGTGGCCAGCCGGAACTCCGGCAGGTAGTCAACGACCGGCGCGTCGAGGTCGAGAGCGCCCCGCTCGACCTGCTGGAGCACCAGCGTCGTTGTCATGATCTTGGTGATGGACCCGAACAGGAAGCTGGTGTCCTCGCTCATCGGCGCTCCGGTGGCGGCGTTCGCCACACCGTGAGCGACGACGGCCTGCTCTCCGGCGTGGTACATGCCGGCGAGGAATCCGGGAACCTGGGTGGCCTCGCAGAAGTCGGCGGCCCGCTTGCTGATGTGTGCGATCTCGTTCATGTCATCGATCCTCGAACCCTGCCCCAGGGGCAAGGTCAAGCCCCATTTTTGGCGGCGTCGCCGTGCTGGTCGCGCTCACTTGGCCGAACTACGGGTCATGCCTGGAGCCCTCTGGGTCACCGTTTTTCGGTGATGCTTTTTCGGTACGGCCCCCAGCCCACGAACCGCTCGAACAGCTCGCGCGGAGTGGGCCCGTCGTGCGGGTTCAGCCGGAACAGGTCATGGGTCGCCTCGTGGTAGAGCCCTGACAGGTAGATGGCCAGGTCAACGTGGCTGTCCTCGTACTCGATCTTGAGCAGCAGGCGGGCCTCGGCGCACGGCCACGGCGCCCCGCAGGCCCGGCACACCCACAGCGGCCGGATCGGCAGATGCGGCGGGTGGTCGGGCGGATAGGCCCGCGGCCGATCGGGGTACGGCCCGAGGCGCGGCACCGGAAGCATGGTGCCCCGCCGATCACCAGCGACCGCCGTTGGCCCGCCACTCCTGCGCCCGGGTCAGCCGGCCGGGACTGCCCGCCCGCATGGTCGGGATGACCCGGGTGGGCTCGCGCATCCAGTCCGGCAGGTTCTCGCCCTTGGCCCGGCGGGGCAGCGGCGGCGGGGGCACGGTGGTGCGGCACCGGAACCAGCGCAGCGGGTTGCGCATCAAGACCTTCCTTCACGGGTACGGGCCGGGGCCGCCCCGGCACCGGGGGATACCGGGGGCGGCCCGGCAGCGGGCCGGACGGGAGGCGGCCCGCTGCGTGACAGTCTGCTGAGGACGTCACTACCCTCGGAAGGCGTTGACGCCGGCTCGGGCGAGGCCAGGTCGGCTGTTCCGTCCACACGAGAGAGTCGTGGAGACGCCGGGAGAAATCGTGGAGGAAGCGTTGGATGGTGAGCCGACCGTCGAGCTGATCCGGGCGCAGCTGCGCCGGCTGCGGATGAATGCCGGGCTGAGTCAGGAGGAGTTCGGGAAGCTCGTCCACTTCTCGGGTTCCCAGGTGTCCGCCATCGAGCTGGGGCAACGGCCGTTCGACCGGTTCTTCCTCAAGCGGGCCGACGAGGTGCTGAACACGGGCGGGCTGTTGATCGCGCTACTCAAGATTGCCGAGCGCGACAAAGAGCCGAGCTGGTTCCTGTCGTGGCTGGACGCCGTCCGGCAGGCACAGCAGTTGCGCTGCTACCAGCCCTTACTGGTTCATGGCCTGCTACAGACGGAGAACTACGCCCGCGCCGTGATCCGCGCGAACGACATGCTCAGCGATGACGAGGTGGAGAAGCGCGTGGCGGCCCGGATGGACCGGCAGTCGATCCTCTTCAGTCCCGACCCGCCGCTGTATGTCGCAGTGATCGAGGAGACCGCGCTCCGCCGGGCCGATGAAAGCTTCCGTGGGCTGATGCTGGAGCAGATCGCGCGAGTGATCGAGTACGCCCAGCACCCGCACATTCACGTCCACGTCATTCCGGCCACCGTCGCCGTGCACGTCGGGCTGTCCGGCCCCTTCTCGTTGGCCCGCTGCCGGGATGGCGGCTGGGTCGGCAGTCAAGAGACCCAACTCGGTGGCGACGTGGTCGACAAAGATGAGGATGTGGCGATCCTGCTGGCGAGGTGGGAGAGCGTCCGCAGCGAGGCATTGTCTCGTCAGCAGTCGATCGAGCTGATGAAGGAATTGATGACGTCATGGAGCTGACCGGCGCGATCTGGCGCAAGTCCACCCGCAGTTCCCAGCACGACTGTGTCGAGGTGGCTGACAACCTGCCTGGCGTCGTCGGCGTACGCGACAGCAAGGACCCCTCCGGCCCGGTCCTCACCTTCACCCCCGCCACCTGGCGCGCCTTCATCCAGCGCACCAAGCGCCACTGAGGGGATTCCCGCGCGCAGGTCGGCACCTACCCGGTCGACGCGAACTCTGGTCTTGTCGCCGTCAATCGGGATCAGATGGCGCCACCGTGAGGCCCTGGTGCAAGGGGCGTGTCAACCCGCCAGCGCGCCGATGACGTCGTCGGTGCTGGCCACCTCACCGAGCAGGCCCAACGTTGCCAAGCCCGCCTGGTGCGCGTCATCGGTTGCTGCGGTGCACGCGTCGGCGACGATCACGATGCGGTAACCGTGGTTGATCGCCTCGAAGGCGGTGCCGGTTACCGAGATGTTGGTGGCCACACCCGTGAACAGGAGCGTTTCGATGCCTCTGCCCCGCAGGACTGTGTCAAGCTCCGTGCCGAAGAAGCCGGTGAGCCGGGCGTGGGTGATGATGACGTCGCCGGCCTTCGGCGCGACCTCGTCGATGATCCGGGTTTTCGGTGTGCCTTCGAGGTAGGCCTGCTGCTCGGGGATCATGGCGAAGGTCGGTGTGTTGGGGATGAGGTCTGGATAGCCGGGTCGGTAGGCGACGCGCGTGTAGATGACAAGGCCGCCGCTCGACCGCGCGGCGGCGGAGACCCGTGCCGCGTACGTGGCGACGTGGTGTCGGGAGACCTGTTCGGCGAAGAGGGGGCCGAAGATCCCGTCGGGGCTGACGGCCTCGTGCTGCCAGTGGAGGCCGACGACGGCCGTGCGCTTCGGGTCGAGTTTTCGCATGGTCCCTCCCGTCATGGCGCGGAGAGCTGTTGCGGTGCCGGATGGTATCCGCGAACGCCGGCGGCGGCCGGCCCTCTGCCGTAGGCGTCGAGGCGCCCCCATCGGCCGGGAATGTCGAGCAGCGCCACGAAGTCGAGGTTAGCGGGAAGGGCGGGTCTGATGACGAGGTCTTCGCCGACCGGCTGGAGGCCGAGCATCGTCCTCAACAGGAGGAGCGGGGTCCCCGCGGACCACGCTTGCGGGCTGCACGCGGTGGGGTAGTTGACGGGGTACCTGGTGTCGGAGCGGTTGGATCCGGCGAACGCCTCCGGGAGCCGGCCGTCGTAGAAGGCCGCCGCGTCCAGGATCCCGGCGGCGATTCGCGCTGCTTCATCGGGGTACCCGTAGCGTCTCAGTCCCCAGGCGATGAAGGAGTTGTCGAACGGCCAGATGGTGCCTACGTGGTATCCGATCGGGTTGTAGCGGGCCTCGCTGTCGGCGAGCGTGCGGATGCCCCATCCGCTGAACATGGCTGGTGACATCAGGTGCCGTACCAGGGCTTTGGCCTTCGGCTCTTCGACGATGCCGCTCCACAGCAGGTGGCCCATGTTCGACGACAGGGCGTCCACCTGTTGGCCGTCCCCGTCGAGGGCGAGGGCCATGTACTCGCCGTCGGCGACCCAGAAGTCGTGGTTGAAGCGTTGCTTGAGGTCTGCGGCTTCCCGCTCCAGCCGGTCGGCATATGCCTGGTCGTTCCAGAAGGTGCGGGCGAGGCGGGCGGTGCGCATCTTCGCGTCGTACGCGTAGCCTTGCAGCTCACAGGTGGCGCGGGGGAAGCCCGGCAGCCGGCCGTCGCGGTACGAGATGCTGTCCCAGGAGTCCTTCCAGCACTGGTTCTCCAGGCCGTTCTTCGTGTTCCGCCGCTCATAGGAGATGTAGCCGTTGCCGGTCAGGTCGGCGTAGACATTGATCCAGTCGATCGCCGCGCGTGCCTCCTGCTCCACGGCGCGGACGAGGTCGGCGTCGCCGGTCCACCGTTCGTACTCGTCGAGGAGCACGAGGAACAGGGGAGTGGCGTCTGCACTGCCGAAGTAGGGAGTGTGCGGGGTTTCCTCGAAGATGCTCATCTCGCCGTAGCGCATCTCGTGCAGGATCCGACCGGGTTCCTCCTCCCGGAAGTCGTCGACTCGGCTGCCCTGCCGAAACGCGAGCACTCGCAGGGTGGTGGCGGCGAGCTCGGGGGCAAACGGCAGCGCCTGCAGGCTGGTGAAGATGCTGTCCCGGCCGAACAGGCTCATGAACCAGGGCAGGCCGGCGGCCGGCACGCTTCTGGCCTCGGCGAGGAAAGGGCTGAAGCGCAGCGCGGCCAGGTCGATGAGGCTCTGCCGGTACGTGGTGCGCAGTGGCTCCCACCCTGTCTCCAGCCGTGGTGCCTGGTCCAGCCACTCCAGGAGGTCGCGTTGCTTGTCCCGGCCCGTGCGAGCTGCTCGTCCAGGGATCGTCAGCCGCTCCAGCCCTCTTGGCATCGGCAGGTCCGGCAGGGCGCTGAGTCTGGCTGACCATCGGCTGTGTGGTTCGATGTGAACCTTGAGCGTCAAGCCGTCATCGTCCAATTCCGCCGGTGCTGATACGGAGACGATGGTTTCCCGTAGGAACCGCTCCCGTTCATAGCCGAGGACGAGGCGCCCGTCGTCAATTCGCCGGTAGTGCCGGCCCTTCTTCCTCGCCGCGGCGTCCTTGACCTCGAAGAGGTCCGCGAAGTCGGCGTCCACCTCGACCCGCAGAGTCAAATCGACGGGTCGCCGATCGTTGTTGAGGATGGTGAGGTCCTCGTGGAGGCCGGTGTCCAGGGTGTGCCTGCGCCGCACGGAAAGGGTGCTGTTGACATAGACGTCCTGGCGGCCCGGGACGAGGAAGAACCGGTTCTCAAAGTAGTGGACATCGTCGACAGAAAGGCAGGTCAGCCGTTCCCCGTTGACCGTCAGCACCCATTTCGACAGCAGCCGTGTGTCGTGCGCGAACAGGCCCTGGGGCGTGTCGGGCGACGCGTCGATGTCGCCCGACCGGTCGCAGACCATGAACGTGGTTCCGTCGAGGATGTCGGCTTGGTGCTCACTCATCGTCGCCTCCTCGGTGTCGGGCCTGCTGTGAGGTGGGCGGTGGCGGAAACAGCCTTCGGACGGTCGCGAACAGTCGTGGGCTGCCCTCCACGGTCGCCTCGCCGCGCAGCACGGTGGTCAGGAAATACGCCTCCCCGCCGGCGATCCGGTCGAATACCGCGCGATCCGCTCGGACCACGGCGTCTCCGCCCGTCGCCTGCTCCGAGACGGTGATGCCGCCCTTGGCGATGGAGACCAGCCAGTGGTCGGTCTGCCCGTCCTGGCTGATGTCGAAGCGAACACTGCCCTCGTGGATCGCCGTCAGCCGGCGATCGCGACCCCGCCGTGCAAGGTCGCGGAAGAATTCCTCGGTGACATCCGCCATCGCGAGCCCTCCTCAAGGCCACCATGCCCCCGCCGGACGGACTGCGCCTCATCCGGAACGGGTGAACTTCGCAGGCAGGCCCGGGCCACTGCGCCGTGGCACCGACATCCCTCAGCCAGCCAGCTGGACGGCGTCCCGTCGGATGGACAACCCACTAGCCTGAGAGTCGATGGCTCCCATGCAGGCAACGCTGCTCTTTGCCGCCGGTCTCCTCACGGGCGCCTTCAACGCGGTCGCTGGCGGTGGCTCCCTGATCGGATTTTCCGCGCTGATCGGTGCCGGTATACCGCCTCTTACCGCCAAGTTGACCAGCACCGTCGCCGTGTTTCCCGGAAATATGGCGAGCGTGGCGGGGGGCTACCGGGACCTGCCGCCACGGAGGGACGCCACCCGCATCCTGCCGGCAGCCATCCTCGGCGGCGTCGCCGGTTCTGTGCTGCTCCTGCTGACACCCCCGCGCGTCTTCGCCATGATCGTGCCGTTCCTGGTGCTCGCCGCATCCGCCGTCGTCGGCCTGCAGAACCGCCTGGAAAAAATCATCAGACGCTTCACTGGCCGTGGCCAACGACGACATCCGGCAACCCTGCAGACGCTTGTCGCCGTGGGCGGCGTCTACGGCGGGTACATCGGCGCCGGATTCGGCATCGTCCTCGTTGCTACCCTGGCGCTCCTCCAGCACGAACCGCTCACCCGAACGGTCGCGCTGAAGAACCTGCTGTCGGCCGCAGTGTCATTGACGGCTGTCGCGCTCTATGTCTTCTTCGGCACCGTCAACTGGACGGGAGTCGCGATCCTGGTCCCGGCAACCGTCATCGGCGGCTACGGCGGGGCTCGGCTTCTCCGCAAGCTCCCCGGCAGAGTGCTCAGGGCGGCGATCGTCACGTTCGGGACGATCTTCGGTCTGGTTCTCCTGTGGCAAAACCTCTCGTAGACAGATCTTGCTGCCGGGGCGGACGCGAGACGGCCAGATGATCCACGCGAATGGGATCGCCCGAGCCGATGCCTCGGGCTTACGCTGCGGCAATGCTGCTGCGTACGTCGACTCTGCTGCTCCGGACCCTGCGCGAGGACCCGGCCGACGCGGAGGTGCCGAGCCACCGGCTCCTGCTCCGCGCCGGCTACATCCGTCGCGCCGCTCCGGGCGGCTACACCTGGCTGCCGCTCGGCAAGCTGGTGCTGGACCGGGTGACCGAGATCGTCCGCGATGAGATGGTGGCGATCGGCGACCAGGAGGTGCACTTCCCGGCGCTGCTCCCGGCCGAGCCGTACCGGGCCAGCGGGCGGTGGACGGAGTACGGCGACGACATCTTCACCTTCGAGGACCGGAGGGGCGCCGAGCACCTGCTCGCCCCGACCCACGAGGAGATGGCCGCGCTGCTGGTGAAGGACCTCTTCACCTCGTACCGGGACTTCCCGGTGACGCTCTTCCAGATTCAGACGAAGTTCCGGGACGAAGCCCGGCCGCGGGCCGGCCTGCTGCGCGGGCGCGAGTTCCTGATGAAGGACGCGTACTCCTTCGACCTGGACGAGGCGGGGCTGCGGAATGCCTACGCCCGGCACCGGGCGGCGTACCAGAAGGTCTTCACGGCACTCGGGCTGGACTTCACCGTGGTGCACGCGATGTCCGGGGCGATGGGCGGGTCGGCGTCGGAGGAGTTCCTGGCCGCCACCCCGGTCGGCGAGGACACCTTCGTCGGCTGCACCGCCTGCGACTACGCCGCCAACACGGAGGCGGTGGTGACCCGCGCCCCGGCCGCTGGCGACCCCGACGCGCCCCTGGCGACCGAGGTGCACGACACCCCGGAGACGCCGACCATCGCGTCCCTGGTCGAGCTGGCGAACGAGCGCGCGCTCGCCGGCCGGACCGACTGGACGGCCGCCGACACCCTGAAGAACGTGGTGCTGACCGTACGCCGGCCGGGGGCCGAGCAGGCGGAGCTGCTGGTCATCGGCCTGCCCGGCGACCGCGAGGTGGACCTGAAGCGGGTCGAGGCGGCGCTGGCCCCGGCCACCGTGGCGGTCTTCGACGACTGGCCGGCCCACCCCGAGCTGGTCCGCGGCTACATCGGTCCGCAGATCCTCGCCAAGCACGCCGTCCGCTACCTGGTCGACCCCCGGGTGGTCACCGGCACGAGCTGGCTGACCGGCGCCAACGAGCCGGGCCGGCACGCCACCAACGTGGTCTGCGGGCGGGACTTCACCCCGGACGGCACGATCGAGGCCGCCGAGGTGCGCCCCGGTGACCCCTGCCCGGCCTGCGACGACGGTGAGCTGACCATCCGCCGGGGCATCGAGGTGGGGCACATCTTCCAGCTCGGCCGCCGGTACACCGACGCCTTCGCGGTCGACGTGCTCGGCCCGGAGGGCAAGCCGGTCCGGCCCACCATGGGCTGCTACGGCATCGGCGTGTCCCGGCTGGTCGCGTCGATCGCTGAGCAGCACCACGACGACCGGGGGCTGGTCTGGCCGGCGGCGGTCGCGCCGTGCGACGTACACCTGATCGCCGCCGGGAAGGGGCCGCAGCTCGACGCGGCGCTCGACCTCGGCGGCCGCCTGTCCGACGCCGGCCTGCGGGTGCTGGTCGACGACCGGACGAACGTCTCCGCCGGGGTGAAGTTCACCGACGCCGAGCTGATCGGCATCCCGCGCGCCGTCGTGGTCGGCCGCCGGCTCGCCGAGGGGTACGTCGAGCTGCGCGACCGGGCCTCCGGCGAGCGGGTCGAGCTGCCGGTGGCGGGTCTGGTCGAGCGACTGTCCGGCGAGGTGGTCGCGGCACGCCGCGACCGGGTGTAGCGAACGCGCCACGGGGTACCGCCCCGGGATCGACCGAAGGTGTTTCGGAGGCTCTCATGTACCGGGTCAGCGACGTGATGACGAAGCAGGTGGTCTACCTGCCGGCGGAGACCCCGCTGGACGAGGCGGCCAGGGTGATGAAGGAGTCGGACATCGGCGACGTGGTGGTCACCGACGGGGCCACCCTCGCCGGCATGCTGACCGACCGCGACATCGTGGTGCGGGCCGTGGCCGAGCGGGCCGACCCGGCGAGCACCACGATCGGCTCGATCGTCACCCGCGAGGTGGTGATGATCGAGCAGCACTGCACCGCCAACGAGGCGGCCGCGCTGATGCGCGAGCGCAACATCCGGCGGGTGCTGGTCTGCGACAACGACCGCAAGCTGGTCGGCATCATCTCCCTGGGCGACCTGGCCATGCAACTCGACCCGAACTCCGCCCTCAGCGACATCAGCGAAGCCGCCCCGAACATGTGAAAGGAGGGGCCCCTTCTTAACGCCTTCGGTAGCGAAGGGGCCCCCTTTTAACAGCCCGGGCCGAGCCTCGCGGCCCCCGCCGAGCCCGGGCGATCCGGACACAGCTGGCGGTAGCCTGGCGGTCATGCCCGAGATGCCGAGCAAGCTGGCCGAGATCGTCGACGAGTTCGCCGCCGCGCCGCGCGACGTGGTGCTGGAGATGCTGCTGGAGTTCGCCGACGTGATCCCGCCGCTGCCCGAGGGGGTGGACCGGGCCGAGCTGGAGCAGGTACCGGAGTGCCAGACGGCATTCTTCCTGCGGGCCGAGGTCAACCCGGACAAGACGGTGAGCACCATCTTCGACTGCCCGCCGGAGGCGCCCACCACCCGCGCGTTCGCCGGCATCCTCGCCCAGGGCCTGGCCGGGGCGAGCGCCGACGAGGTGCTGGCCGTGCCGGACGACCTCTACCAGCGGATGGGGCTGGCCCAGGCGATCAGCCCGTTGCGGGTACGCGGTGGCACGGCGATCCTGGCCCGGCTGAAGCGCCAGGTCCGGGAACAGATCTCCTGATCAACGGGTTGTCGCTGGTCATGGAGATCGAGATCTACGCCGACGTGGTGTGCCCCTGGTGCTGGATCGGCAAGCGCCGGCTGGAGCAGGCGCTGGAGTCGTACCACGGTGAGGTGACCGTCCGGTACCGGCCGTTCCAGCTCGACCCGACGCCGGTGACCGAGCCGAAGCCGCTCATCGAGGCGCTGGGCGCGAAGTTCGGCGGCCGGGAGCGGGCCGAGGGGATGGCCGCCCACGTCACCCAGGTCGCCGCCGGCGCGGGAATCGACATGCACTTCGAGCGCGCGGTGGCCGCCAACACCTTCGAGGCGCACCGGCTGGTCCGGTTCGCCACCGAGCGGGGGCGGGCCGCCGAACTGGTGGAGCGGCTCTACCGGGCGCACTTCCAGGACGGGATCGACGTCGGGTCGAAGGACGCCCTGGTCAAGCTCGCCACCGAGGTCGGCCTGGACGGGACCGAGGCCCGGGAGTACCTGGAGTCGAACCTCGGCCGGCGCGAGGTGGCCGCCGACCTGTCGGCCGCGCACCAGCTCGGCGTCTCCAGCGTGCCGACCTTCGTGCTCGCCGGGAAGTACGCCGTCACCGGCGCCCAGGAGCCGGAGACCCTGCTCGCCGCCCTGCGCGAGGTGGAGCAGCGCGAATCCGCCGCGTGATGTTTCACGTGGAACAAGATCGATGCGAGTGATGGCCTAGGCCGGCCTGGCCAGGTCCTCCACCACCGTTGCCCCGGGCAGCGCGCCGAGCGCGGGCCCGGGCAGCGCGATCTTGCTGTGCCGTACGCCCGACCCGATGATCACGTGCGGCGTGGCGATCACCCGCGAGTCGACCAGGATCGGCCACTCCTCCGGCAGGCCGATCGGGGTGATCCCGCCGTACTCCATCCCGGTCAGCTCGACCGCGTCGGCCATCGGCGCGAAGCTCGCCTTGCGCACGTCGAGCATCCGGCGGACCACGCCGTTCACGTCGGCCCGGGTGGTGGCGAGCACGACGCATGCCGCGTACCGGGTCTCACCGCCCCGCTTGCCGGCGACCACCACGCAGTTCGCCGACTCGTCCAGCCTCACCTCGTACGCCGCGCAGAACGCCGCCGTGTCGGCCAGGTCGGCGTCGATCGGGGCGACCAGTACGTCGTCCACGTCCACCGGCGCCTCGTCCGGCCACCGCTCGATCGCGGCGGCAACCGGCGGGGCCAGCAGGTCCAGTCGGGTACGGGCAGGCTCGGTCCTCAGCGTCCCCATCACGGGAGCGATCCTCGCACCCGCCGCCCGCCTCCGCTCGCCAACCTGCCACCGGCCCACCAGCCGGAACGGTCAGTTGTTGTTGGACAGGAAGGCGTTCTCGCGGTGGAACTCCTGGTCGTGGGCGGCGGCGAGTTGGGCCCGCCGCAGCACCTCGGGGCGGTTCGCCTCGGCGTCCTCGATGCCGTGCCGGACGCCGATCCGGATCACGCCGTAGAGGAAGACGAAGCCGAACACGTACAGGATCACCGTGGTGACGAAAACCAGCATGCGGCCACGGTAGGACGGCGAGGAATCGCAGAAGCTTTCATTTTCGGCCGGTTCCCCCGTACGTGTCGGCGAGGTGGTCGGCCCAGGTCCGGGTGCCGGTCGGGGTCGCGGTGGTGGTGAGCCCGCCGGCGCGCAGCGCCCGGCCCAGCCGGCCCGGGATCCGCACCGGCAGCAGGGGGCGGTGCGAGCGACGGGCGGAGCGCCAGGCGCGTACCGCCTCGTCGAAGCGGAGCACCTGCGGACCGCCGAACTCCTCCACCCGGCCCGACGGGCCGGCGGCCAGGATCGCGACCAGACGCGCCGCCACCTCGCCGGGATCGACCGGCTGGGCGAGCACCGCCCGGTCCCCGAGGGTCGGGCCGAACCGGCTGGCGCTGCGCAGCAACTCCTCCAGGAACTCCGGGAACTGCGTCGCCCGCAGCACGCTCCACGGCACCTCGCCGGCCGCCACGACCTGCTCGGCGGCGAGCTTGTGCCGGTAGTAGCCGAACGGCACCCGGTCCACGCCGACGATCGAGACGTACACCAGGTGCCCGACACCGGCGTGGCCGGCGGCGACGACCAGCCGGCGGGTGCCGAGCACGTCGATCTGGTGGGTCCGCCGGGTCGGCGAGGACGCCAGGTGCAGCACCGCGTCGACCCCGGCCACCGCCGCGGCCAGCCCCTCGCCGGTGGACAGGTCAGCCGCCACCCACTCCACCGTGGAGTCCGCCCGGGATCGCCGGCTGACCGCGCGTACGGCCCAGCCCTCGTCCCGCAGCCGGGGCAGCACCACCCGCCCGAGCCGTCCGCTCGCCCCGGTCACCAGCACCCGCATCGCCCGCTCCTCTCCGTAGCCTCCGATCGGACGGGACGGCGGCGCGGATCGTGACGTCGGCGCCCCGACGGCCCGACGTCCCGGCGTCCCGACGGCCCTGCGGACCGACAGTGGCCGCGAGACGCTGTCGAGCTGATGCCATCCGACCACTCGGCCACGGCCGGAAGGGTCTCTCGCCGGCACTCCGGCAGAGCGACAGTGGTCACGGGACGCTTTGGAGCTGATATCACAGACGACTCAGCCACGGCCCGGGGCTGGCCCGATCGCCGTTTTCCCGGCGAATCGTCGGGCGCTGGAGGCCGATACCGGCCCACCTGAGTCGTTGGCGATATCAGCTCCAAAGCGTCCCGAGGAACAGCGGTCGCCCGGGCAACATCGGCCACGGGTAACCGGCAGAACCAGGGCAGCAGGCGGCGGCCGCGCTGGGCGGGATCGCCCCGGCCCGCCAGTCCCGCCGGTCAGGGCCCGGATCAAACCCGGAGGCAACGCCGGGCAGCCCCGGCAACGCCCGGTCGGCGCGGCAGGACCGGCACGGCCAAGGGCGGGCATGGGCCCGGGCCGGGTCAGGCCGGGCGGACCACCACCCGGCCGGCGAGCAGCAGGCCGAGCACCGCGCAGCCGGCGGCCACGGCCAGGGTGACCGCGTAGTTCACCGGACCGGGGGCCGCCCCGGCGGCCAGCACCGCGCCGGTCAACGCCAGCACGGTGGCGACGGAGAGCGAGTCGCCCAGTTGCAGCGCGGAGCTGTTCCGGCCCTGCTCGTCGGGGGCCGAGAGGGCCAGGGTGAGCACCGACAGGGACGGGAAGAGCAGCCCCATGCCGAGGCCCGCCACCACCCAGGCGAGCACGGCGAGGACCACCGGCACACCGGGCAGCACGGCCAGCGTGACGCCCGCCGTACCGGCGGCGACGCAGGCCAGGCCGGCCCGGGGCAGGGTGGCGGCCGATCGGGGCGCATCGAGCCGGCCCTGGATCCAGGAGCCCACCGACCAGGCGAGCGCCCCGACGGTCAGCACCAGGCCGGCCGCCGTCGGCGAGAAGCCCCGCTCCCGGGAGAGCATCAGCGGAATCACCACCTCCGCCCCGGCGAACGCCGCCGAGCCCAGGCCGCGCAGGCCGATCACCGTGGGCAGCCCGCGAGCGGCGCGCAGGAAGCCGGCCGGCAGCAGGTGCGGCACGCAGACCAGCAGCCCGACCAGCGCCGCTCCAGCCAGGACGATCGCGAGCACGCCGCGCTGCTGCCCCCCGTAGTGCAGCAGTGCGGCGCTCGCCCCGGCCCCGCAGGCCCAGCCGATCCGGGCCACCGCGCCGGCCGGCGGCGGGACCTGGCTCGCCGGGCCCAGCGAGCGCAGCCCGGGCTGGATCAGCAGCGCGGCCGGCACCGCCACCACCGGCACCGCGAGGAAGACCCAGCGCCAGCCCAGGTGCTCCACGATCAGGCCGGCGACCGCCGGACCGACCAGCGAGGGCACCACCCAGGCCGCCGCGAACGCGGCGAAGATCCGGCGCCGCAACTCCTCCGGGTACGCCTGGCCGACGATCACGTACAACGCGACCGAGAGCAGGCCGGAGCCGAAACCCTGCACCACCCGACCGGCGACCAGCACTCCCATGGTCGGGGCGACGCCGGCCACGGCGAGTCCCGCGACGAACCAGGCCACGCCGTGCCACATCGGCGCGCGCGGTCCCCGGGCGTCGCACCAGATGCCGGAGAGGACCATCGCCACCACGCCCGAGGCGAACGGGCCGGCGAAGGCCAGCGCGTACAGGGGCAGCCCGTCCAGGCTGCGGGCGACCGTGGGCATCGCGGTGCCGACCGCGAGAGCCTCGAAGGCGAGCAGCGAGACCAGGGCGACGCTGCCCACGGTCATCGCCCGCAGGGACGGGACGAAGAGGTGTGCGGGTGGGGCCGCAGGCGCGGCGGTGGCGGTCGACATGGGCTCAAGCTTCGGACCTCAACCCGGATTGAGGTCAACGGTGAGCCCGGTCTCGTCAGGCCGACTCGATCGCCTCGCCGAACCCCTTCACCACCCCGGAGAGATGCTGGTCGGCCAGCAGGTGCCCGGCGGTGATCACCAGGGCCATCGGCCACTCGATCACCTTGAGCGCGGCGAGCATCCCCAGCCCCGCGTAGTAGGCGACCTTGTCCGGCGGGGGCACCGCCACCTCGCCGAGTATCGGGATCTCCACCCGCCGGCAGTAGGTCCGCATCGACTCCCGCCCTCCGCTGAGGTGCCGTGTCAACGTGCTCATCTCCGCCTCCCCCGGTTGCGACCACGACATCGAGTCCGAGCGGCATTCCACCGGCCGCCCGGTCCATGCCCCGGTCAGCGGGGAAACTTCCCCCGACCAGGGGGCATAACGGACGCCACGCTGGGAAGTCGGGCCGCCGGACGGAACGCGGGAGGCGACGATGGCGTACGGCTACGACGGGCGCACCGGGGAGCGGGGCCGACTGCTCGGCCATACGACTCGATGACCTCGCTGGGCCGGTACGCCGGTCTCCTGCTGTCGCCGGCCGCCCTGCCGGACGTCGTCGCACGGGTCGCCCGTACCGTCGCCACCGCAGTGCCGGACGCGGCCCGCAACGCGGCCTCGGCGGCCTCGGACGCCGCCCCCCGCTCGGTCGGTGAGGCGGCGGGGAGCGCGGGCGCGGCGGCGGCCCGGCTGGCCCGCCTCGCCGGGCTGACCCGCCGCCGGGTCTGGACCCGGGACGGCCGCCACCATATCGAGGTGCACGGCGTCTGCCAGGACGGCGGGGACCGGCTGGCCCGGCAGGTCGAGGAGGCGCTGGAGCGGATGCCCGGGGTGGCCTGGGCCCGGGTGAACGCGCCCACCGGCCGGGTGGTCGTCGCCGTCGAGGAGCCCAAGCCGAAGCTGCGCGACCTGATCGCCACGGTGGCACGTACCGAGCGGGTCTGCCCGCACGAACCGGACCCGGAGATCGCACCGCCGCACCCGCCCGAGGAGGGCCCGCGTACCCCCCGCACCCTGGGCGCACTGGTCTCCGACGGGCTCGGCCTGACCATCTCGGCGGCCACCCGGATCCTGCCGTTCACCCCCGTCCCCGGCGAGGTGGCCGGCTTTCTCGGCGCGGTCGACCTGCACCCGAGGCTGCACGCGCTGGCCGGCCGGGGGCTGCGCGCCGACCCCCGCGCCGACGTGCTCTTCCCGCTCGCCGAGGCGGTCGTGCAGGGCCTCACGGGTGGCTGGGCCGGCATCGTCCTGGACGGTGCGCAGCGGGTGGTGCAGTGGGGCGAGGCGCGCGCCCAGCTCGTCGCCTGGTCCCGGGCCGAGCCGAGGCTGACCGGCACGCCGGAGCGGGCCGTCGCCCGGGCGCCCGCGGACGAGCGGCCCTGCCCGGTCCCGGACGGCCCCGCCGAGCGGTACATCTCCCGGGTCCTCGCCGCCGGGGCGGTGGCCGGCGCGGCGGCGGTGCCGGTGGTCGGCCCGAAACGCGCCGCGTCGGTGGCGCTCTCCGCGCTGCCCAAGGCGCCCGGGAGCGGGCGCGAGGGGTACGCCGCCCAGCTCGGCCGGATGCTGGCCCGGCGCGGCGTCATCGCCATGGACCGCAGCGTGCTGCGCGAACTGGACCGGATCGACACGGTGCTGCTGGACAGCCGGGTGCTCGGATCGGACCGGGGGGTGCTGGCCGACCTGGCGCCGCTGCCCGGCGCGGACACCGGGCAGGTCGCCGCCCGGGCGTTCGCCCTCTTCGACCCCGCCGACCCCGACGGGGTACGCCAGGCCGACGGCTGGCGGCTCGGGCCGCTGGAGCGGATCGACGCCCGGAACCCCGGCGACACCGAGGACAGCCGGCGGTTGCGCGCGGACGGTGGCCAACTGCTCGGCCTGGCGGACGGCGACCGGCTCGCCGCGGTGCTGCGGGTGGAGCCGGAGCCCGCGCCCGGGGTGGACGCCCTGCCCACCGCCATCCGCCAGGCCGGCCTGCGGCTCGTGGTGGCCGGCGACGACGACCGGTACGGCTACGCCGACCGCCTGATGCCCGGCGGCGCCCAGCTCGCCGACTCGGTACGCACCCTGCAACGCGAGGGCGCCGTCGTCATGGTGGTCTCCGGCGATCGGGCCGCGCTCGGCGTCGCCGACTGCGGGATCGGCGTCTCCGCCCCGGACGACCTGCCGCCCTGGGGCGCCCACCTGCTGGTCGGCGACGACCTGCGGATCCCCGCGCTGCTGATCGACGCCACCGGGGTGGCCCGCCGGATGACCGAACAGAACATCCGGATCGCGATGGCCGGCAGTGGCCTGGGCGCGCTGGGCGCGTTCACCGCCGACCCGCAGCAGCTCCCCGGCCGGACCCTCGGCGCGGTGAACGGTGCCGCCGCGCTCGCCTTCGCGCACGGCGTGTGGCGGGCCCATCGGCTGCCGGACCGGACCCGTACCCCGGTGCCGGCGCTGACCGCCTGGCACCTGATGCCGGTACAGACCGTGCTCGATCAGCTCGGCACCGACCAGGACGGGCTGACCAGCGAGGAGGCGGCCCGCCGGCGACGGGCCGCGACCGGCGACCACGGCGGCCCTGCCGGGCTGCTCCGGGCGTTCGTGGCGGAGCTGTCGAACCCGCTCACCCCGGTGCTCGCCGCCGGGGCAGCGCTCTCCGCCGCGTTCGGCTCGCTGGTCGACGCCGCCCTGGTCGGCGGGGTGGTGGGCGGGTCCGCGCTGGTCGGCGCGGTGCACCAGCGCAACACCGAGCGGTCCCTGGCCGAGTTGCTGTCCCGCTCGGCGGTGACCGCGCGGGTGCTCCGCGACGGCGCCGAGCAGATCCTGCCGGCCGAGGAACTGGTGCCCGGGGACGTGGTCATGGTGGGCCCCGGCGACGCGATCCCGGCCGACTGCCGGCTGCTCAGCTCGGACGGGCTGGAGGCCGACGAGTCGTCCCTAACCGGCGAGTCGCTGCCGGTGGCCAAGAGCCCCGAGCCGGCGGTCGCGGCAGCCGTCGCCGAACGGCACTCGATGCTGTACGAGGGGACCACCGTCGCCGCCGGTCACGGCACTGCCGTGGTGGTGGCGACCGGCGAGGAGACCGAGGCCGGGCGGAGCCTCGCCCTGGCCCGGCAGGCCCCGCCGGCCAGCGGGGTCGAGACGCGACTCGGGAAGCTGACCAACGCCGCCGTCCCGCTGGCGGCCGGCTCGGCGATCGCGGTGGCGGGGGCGGGACTGCTCCGGGGCGTACCCCTGGCGGAGACGGCGGCGACCGCCGCGAACCTGGCCGTGGCCTCGGTGCCGGAGGGGTTGCCGTTCCTGGTCAGCGCCGCGCAGCTGGCGGCGGCGCGCCGGCTGGCCGAGCACGGCGCGCTGGTCCGCAACCCGCGGACGATCGAGGCGCTGGGCCGGGTCGACGTGCTCTGCTTCGACAAGACCGGCACCCTCACCGAGGGCAAGCTGCTGCTGGCCGGGGTGGGCTCCGGCGACGACCGGTACGCCCCGCCGGACCGGCTGGACGAGCCGCTGCGGCTGACCCTGGCCACGGCGCTGCGGGCCACCCCGGCGGCGGCCGACCCGGACGAGCTCCCCCAGCAGACCGACCGGGCGGTACGCCGGGGCGCGGGCACGGCCGGGGTGGTGGAGCAGACCGGCGCGGCCGACTGGGTCACGGTGAGCGGCCTGCCGTTCGAGCCGTCCCGGGGTTACCACGCCACCGTCGGGCGGGACGCCGACGGGCTGCTGCTCAGCGTCAAGGGCGCACCCGAGTCCGTGCTGCCGCGCTGCACGGCCCGGCGTACCGCCGAGGGCGACCGGCCGTTGGACGGCGCCGGCCAGGAGGCCCTGCACGCGATGCTCGCCGACCGGGCCCGGGCCGGGCACCGGATCCTCGCCGTGGCCGAGTGCCGGATCGGCGCGGAGTCGGTCACCGACGAGCAGGTCGAGGGGCTGGTCTTCGTCGGCTTCCTGGCGCTCGCCGACGGGGTACGGCGGAGCGCGGCGCCGGCGGTCCGCCGGATCCGGCAGGCCGGCGTGCACACCATCATGATCACCGGAGACCATCCGGCCACCGCCGAGGCGATCGCCGCGACGATCAGTCCCGACCACGGCGAGCAGCGGGTGGTCACCGCGACCGACCTGAACCGGCTCGACGACGAGGCGCTGGCCGCCCGGCTGATGGCCACCGACGTGGTGGCCCGCTGCACGCCGGCGCACAAGGTGCGGATCATCCAGGCACTGCAACGGCAGGGCCGCACGGTGGCGATGACCGGTGACGGCGCCAACGACGCCCCGGCCATCCGGCTGGCCGACGTGGGCATCGCGCTCGGCCAGCGGGGCACCCCGGCAGCCCGGGCCGCCGCCGACCTGGTGGTCACCGACGACCGGCTGGAGACGATCATCGCCACCCTGGTGGAGGGGCGGGCGATGTGGTCGTCGGTCCGCCACGCGCTGAGCATCCTGGTCGGCGGCAACCTCGGCGAGATCGCCTTCAGCGTGCTGACCGCCGCCAGCACCGGCCGGTCGGCGCTCAACGGCCGACAGTTGCTCCTGGTCAACCTGCTCACCGACCTCGCGCCGGCGCTGGCCATCGCGGTCCGCCCGCCCGCCTCCGACCGGGCCGACCACCTGCTGCGGGAAGGGCCGGACACCTCCCTCGGCGAGACGATGACCCGGGAGATCGCGCTCCGGGCGGGGGCCACCACGCTGGGGGCGACCGCCGGCTGGACGCTCGCCCGGTACATGGGACGGGAGCGGTGGGCCGGCACGGTCGCCCTCGCCTCGCTGGTCGGCACCCAGCTCGGCCAGACGGTGCTGGCCGGCGGCACCGGCCCGACCGTGCTGGCCTCCACCGCCGTCTCGGTGGGGGTGCTGGTGGGGGTGGTGCAGACGCCCGGGGTCAGCCAGTTCTTCGGCTGCACCCCGCTCGGTCCGGTGGGCTGGACCATCGCCACCGGCTCCGCGCTCGGCGCCACCTTCGCCAACGGCGTGCTCACCCGGCTGGTCGACCGCCTCCCGCAGCACGGCCTCCGCCGCTGAAGTGAGCCGGCGATGACCCGGCCCTACGGATCGCGGCAGGTCGTGGTGTCTCGGCTCGATGACGGCCCGACCTGCCGCGGAGCGAGTCGATCTCCGGTCCCGGACGGCGACCACCGCCCTCCCGGCAGGGCCGGAGCAGGGCGGCGGTCGGCGTCGGGCTCGCTCGTCGGGTCAGGCGCGCTCGGAGATGGCCTCGATGAGATCGCCCACCGGGCGTTCCGGCAGGGACCGGGCCACGTCGGCGACGGCCACGATGCCGACGAGGTCGTGCCCGTCGATCACCGGCAGCCGACGTACCTTGTGCTCGCCCATGGTCCGCAGGATCTCGGCCGCGTCGTCGTCCGCGCCGATGGTCACCGCCTCGCCCTGGGCCAGCTCACCCGCGGTCACGCTGCCCGGGTCGCGACCCTGGGCGAGCACCTTCACCACGATGTCCCGGTCGGTCAGCATGCCCCGGAGGCGGTTGTCGTCGCCGCAGATCGGCAGCGAGCCCACCCCGAGCTCCGCCATCCGCCGGGCGGCGGTACGCAGGTCGTCCTGTTCGCGGACGCAGCTCACATTGCTGGTCATGATGTCGCGTGCGGTCGGCATTGGGTGACACCTCACTTTCGGGGGGTTGTTACCCGTACCTCCTACCCGCGTCCCGGGCCGCCAATCCGGCACATGGCCACCGGCCTGGCGGGAACACCGTCCGTGGAGGTGATCGAAATGCCCTTCATCCAGACCGTCGAGTACCAGACCGACCGCCCCGACGAGGTGCGCCAGCTCATGGAGGAGTGGGGTCGCCAGCACCCGGCCCCAGGACCGGCCCGGCTCACCCTCGCCGAGGACCGGGACCAGCCCGGCCACATGATGGTGGTCGCCGAGTTCGACAGCTACGAGCAGGCCATGGAGCACAGCGCCCAACCCGAGACCGGCGCGTACGCCGAGCGGATGCGGCACCTGGCCAAGGGGGAGCCCCGCTACATCAACCTGGAGGTCGCCCACCAGGAGACCTGATGGGCGGAACGGTGCCGGTGGGCCGGGATGCGGCATCCCCCGGCCTGCCGCCGCGCCCAGGTGAACCGGATCCCCGCCGGGGCGCGAGGTCGATCAGTGCCAGGTGGCCGCGGCCCGCCGCAACCGGTCGTTGATCGCCCGGCCCACCCCGACCTCGGGGACCGGCTCCGCGACGATCTCGGTCACCGCGGCCGCGTCCAGCCGGTGCAGCGCGTCGAAGAGCCGCGCCGCGGCCAGGGTCAGGTCGCCGTCCGGCGACAGCACCTCGACCGCCGCCCACCCGCCGTCCGCCGGCCGCTCGCGGAAGGCCAGGAACCCGCGCCGGCCGTCGCCGGGCGCCGGCTCCGCCGTCGCCAACCGCAGCGGGGTACGCGGGGCGTAGTGCGCGGCCAGCGTCCCGGGGGCCACCGGCTGGCCCGAGCTGCCCGGCCGTACCTCGACCGGCCCGACCGCCTCGACCAACGCCTCCACCGGAAGCGCGCCCAGCCGGAGCACCACCGGGCGCTCGCCCCGAGCGTCCACGATGGTCGACTCGATGCCGCACCGGGTGGGTCCGCCGTCGAGCACCACGTCCACCGCGTCGCCCAGCCCGGCCACGACGTGCTCGGCCCGGGTCGGGCTGAGCTGCCCGAACCGGTTGGCGCTGGGCGCGGCGACGGGCACCCCGGCGGCGGCGATCAGGGCCCGGGCGGACGGCTCGTCGGGGACCCGGACCGCCATGGTGTCCAGCCCCGAGGTGACGATCGGCGGGATCGCCGCCGGCCGGTCCACGATCAGGGTGAGCGGGCCGGGCCAGAAGCGCTCCACCAGCGCGGCGACCGCCGGCGGCACCTCGCCGACCAGCCCGGGCAGGTCGGCGGCGTCGGCCAGGTGGCTGATCAGCGGGTCGAAACTGGGTCGGGCCTTGGCCGCGAAGATCCGGGCCGCCGCCTCCGCGTCGAGCGCGTTCGCGCCCAGCCCGTAGACCGTCTCGGTGGGAAAGGCGACCAGCCCGCCGGCACGCAGGACGGAGGCGGCCTCGGCGATGCCGCTGTCGGCCGGCAGGACGCGCGGGGATCCGGTGCTCACGCCCCGACGCTAGCCTGCCGCCCGGCACCCGGTACGGCCGGCCGCCGGTAACCGGTTTGCTGACCGGAGTCGCCGGGGCACAGGATGGCCGGCATGGCCCGGAAGAGGATGCACACCGACGAGGTACATACCGACGAGGAACTGGTCCGGCGACTGCTCGCCGGGCAGTTCCCGCACTGGGCCGAGCTGCCGCTGCGGCTGGTCCCCTCGTACGGCACCGACCACGACGTCTACCGGCTCGGCCCGGACCTGGCGGTGCGGCTGCCCCGGATCGGCTGGGCCACGAAGCAGGCGGCCCGGGAGGCCGAGTGGCTGCCCCGGCTCGCCCCGCACCTGCCGCTCGCCCTGCCCGTCCCCCTCGCGATCGGCCACCCCGCCGAGGACTACCCCTTCGACTGGTCGGTCTACGAGTGGCTGCCGGGGGAGAACGCCGACGGCACCCTGGCCGACCTGGACCGGGCGGCCGTCGACCTCGCCGCGTTCGTCGCCGCGCTGCGCCGGGTCGACACCGCCGGGGCGTACCCCCGTCCGGGCCGCGCCCGGGGCGGCGACCTGGCCGAGTTCGACGACGGGGTACGCGCGGCCGTCCGGGAGCTCGGCGACCGGATCGACGGCGCCGCGGCGCTGCGCGCCTGGCAGGAGTCGCTGGACGCCCCGGCGTGGGACGGCCCGGGCGTGTGGGTGCACGGCGACCTGCTGCCGGGCAACCTGCTGGTGGTCGACGGTCGACTCTCCGCCGTCATCGACTTCGGCGGCCTCAACGTCGGCGACCCGGCGTGCGACCTGCAACCGGCCTGGAACATCTTCGCCGGCCGCAGCCGTGACCGGTTCCGTGCCGAACTGGCCGTGGACGACGCCTCCTGGCTGCGGGGACGAGGGTGGTCGCTGCTCCAGGCGGTGATCGCCCTGCCGTACTACTGGGACACCAATCCCGGCATGGTCCGCCAGACCTCGCACGCGCTGGCCCAGGTCCTCGCCGACGCGTCCCGCTGACCCCTGCCCGACGGGGTAGACACGGCTTGTGTCCGCCGACCGGCGCGGACGCCGGAGGGAGGGATGATGACCGAGGACCGCCCGCGCAAGCGCGTCGACAACGTCGACGACCTGGTCACCTGGCTGCAGTGGCTCGCCGACGACGTGGCCCGTGCGCCCGACGCGGTGGTGAACCTGGAACTCGACCAGTTCCTGGCCGCCTGCGCCACCCAGCTACGCGACCGAACGCGGATGGAGCGCCGGGCCGGCCGGCCCGGTCCCGCGCAGCCGTCCTGGCAGCTCGTGGCCGACGTGCTGTACGACGCCGCCCACCACTACTGAGTTTCTTCTTGTTGACCATGTCGTGCTGGATAACGTAAGCGCCGTGGCTACGGACGAGCCGGCCCCAGCGGCGTGGGAGGCGGGATATGCCGCCGCCCTGGACACCGCGGAACGCCTGTTGGGCTTCCGCCTGGAACGCTTCCTCGGCACGACGCCCGACGAGCCGGCGAACGGCGCCGACTTCAAAAGGATCGCGACGGTGCACGCCTTCGGTGACGTCTGGCCGCGCACCGAGCATCTGGAGACGCCGACCCGAGCATTGACGTCCGTCGCCATCGCGGCGGCTCTGGGCGTCGGGGAGCCGCTTCGCGGCCAGCTCCGCATCGCGCTCAACGTCGGCGCAACCAAGGAAGCCATCGCCGAGGTCTTCCTTCAGGTCGCGGTCTACGCGGGCGTGGCCCGCGCGTTCGAGGGCTACCAGATCGCGACCGAAGTCTTCGCGGAGCGCACGGAAAGCTGACCCGCGGTGCCCTCACCCTGCCGGGGCGCCTTGCCTCGGATCTTCCACTTTCCTGAGGGCTTGGTAGCGTCTCGTCGCTCGGACCTGCCAACGGGCGTGGCACCCATTCTGTCGCCGACGTCTCTCGATTGATCAATCAAGCTCATCGGAGGTGCCGTGGACTCCTGGGCCACGAGTAGATGCCCGGAACACAGAGCTTCGGTTTGGAGGCGCATGCTCGGCCGGTCGTGGTGCCCGAAACGCCTGCGGCCAGCAGCCGATTCGGTTACGTCTCGTACCCGCTCGTGACCGCTGCGCGCAACGTGCTTCTACCGAAGCCGTCGCACCTCGTCAGGAGGGGCGTCCGGGAAGCGAGGTACGGCTTCGGCGATTTCCTCCACCCTCTTCTCACCGATCACCTGGCTGACGGCATCCCACAGGACTGTCCGCGCCCGAGAAACCTGAGGGCCGATCAGCCACTCGGTGATGAAGCGGTCGAGGGTGTCGGCGTCTGCGTCCCCGCCCGCCATCCGTGAACCGATCCGATCAAGCGAGACGGTGAGGCACTCAAGCAAGCGAGCTACCTCGATCGCCTGAGCGAGTGGGACCATCACCGTTGGTTCGCCGCTGTCCGCCTTCAAGCCTGCCCCTTCTGATCGACATGACCCGTCCAGCAGTCTGCCCCCATCCTCTCGGACAGGTGCCAAGGACTGCGGCGCGCCCGGTCGAGGTCAAGGGCGTCGCCGTAGTCCGTCGGCGCGCCGACGCGCAGCGCCCTTGACGCCGGCCCGGGGGCGTAAAGGATGGGCACCCAGGGATGGGTCACGCCCTGATCCTCGTCGCCTCGGACCGCGGGCAGTTCCCAGGAAAGCCCGGGGCAAGCAGCTCTGCTGCGCTGAAGCCGATCGCCTTAGCCCCTATGCCCCTTGGTTCCTACGCCAGCAGGCCGAGGCCGGCCGGACCTGGTCGCGAGAGTGGGCGGACTGGCGGGATGCGGCCGGCGCGCTCGCCACAAGATCACGTCTGATCTGTATTGACGTCGTACCAGTCGATCAAGCGGAACGATAAACCGCAGGTGAGAAGTGGAGATGGTGGAGCCCAGGGGACTTGAACCCCTAACCCCTGCCTTGCAAAGGCAGTGCTCTGCCAGTTGAGCTAGGGCCCCGAGGCGGGCGGAGCCGCCCGGTGCTGGCAGTCGGAGGGACGGTCAGCGAAGGTCGGGAGCGGTGGTCGCCTCGTGCCAGAGGGCGCGCTCGTCGTTCGAGGCCTTCACCTTCTTGGCCACGAGCGCGGCCACGCCGACGACGCCGGCCAGGATCAGGAGCTTCTTGAACATGGGGCGACCCCTCGCGCTCGGCTACCGTCCGACGGTGTGCGGTGGGGCTAGCTGGAATCGAACCAGCGACCTCAGAGTTATCAGCTCTGCGCTCTAACCGACTGAGCTATAGCCCCGCGTAGCGACGAGCAAGGTTAACCCATTGCCGCCGCCGCGCCCAAATCGGGGGGTCCGTGGCGGCGCTCACCCGTGCTGTCTCGAACCTACCGGGATATGCGACGCCGGGGCGACCGCTTTACGCGGTGCCCCGGCGTCGTCGGTCGTTCAGTCCCGCTCGGCGAGCGTCAGCTCGATCCCGCCGACCAGGTCGGCGCAGACGTTGTAGACGAAGGCGCCGAGCGTGGCGAGGGCGGTGAAGAGCACGACGTTGACCAGGCCGATCAGCGCGGAGCTCAGGATGACGCCCTTGGCGGTGATCCGGAAGCCGCCGCCGCCCTGGCCGCCGCCGGCGTTCACCAGGTCGGTCAGGCTGTCGTTGACGCTCTTGAACACGCCCATGGCGTCCAGGGCCAGGTAGAGCACCGAGGTCGCGACGACCACCACGATGAAGAGCACCACCGACACGGCGAACGCGAACTTCATCACGGACCACGGGTCGATCCGCTTCAGGTTCAGCCGGGCCCGGCGCGGCCCGCGGGACGCGGCGGAGGTCACCGAGGTACGCGCGGCGCGTACCGCCTCACCGACGCGCGCGGCCCCGACGGCGGCCGCGCCACTGATGCCCGGGGGCAGGCCCCCGCCGTTGGCGGGACGGCCCGTCGTGCCGGGACGGGCGCCGTCCGGCGAGGGCTTCGGCGCGGTGCCCACGCCCAGTCCCCCACGCGGCGGGGTGCCGGTGGCGCCGGGCGCCGTACCCGTCTTGATCGGCTGTGTCGTCGTGGCGGCGGGCTTGGCGGCGGCCGTGCCCCCGACGGAGGTCGGGACGTCGGCCTTGGCCTGCTCGGTCTTCTCGCTCGTCCCCGAGTCCTCCGCCGGCTTGTCCGGCGGAGGGGCCATGCCGGGGGCCCGGGTGAACTTCGGGGCAGGCGCGTCGGCGGGGACGGTGGCCCGGCCCACGGCCGCGCGGCCGGTCGCTGGTGTACCGCTCTTCGCGGCCTCCTCGTCGACCGGGTTGGCCGAGGTCCCCGTGTTCCCCGACTTCGCCTGTGTCTCCGTCATCAACTAGTCCTGTTCGTCAGGCTCGTCGGCATTGCGAGCAATCGCCACGATAGTCACGCCGTCCGGGAGGTCCATCAGCTTAACCCCCATTGTGTTCCGGTCCCGCGTACGGCGTACAGGCTTCACCGGAGTCCGGATGACGCCGCCGTTGCTGGTGATGGCGAACAGTTCGTCGTCCGGGCTGATCACCACCGCACCGACCAGACCACCGCGTCGCTCGGTGATCTTCGCAGTCAGCACGCCCTTACCTCCCCGGCCCTGGACCGGGTATTCCTCGATCGGCGTACGTTTCGCGTACCCGCCGTTCGTTGCGACCAGCACATCCATGTCCATGCCCTCGCGGACAACCTCCATGGCAAGGAGAACATCGTCCTCGCTGAAGCGCATGCCGATGACACCGGAGGTGGCCCGGCCCATCGGGCGCAGCGCCTCGTCGGTGGCGTTGAAGCGGATCGCCTGGGCGTTCTTGGACACCAGCAGCAGGTCGTCCTCCGGGCCCACCAGGGCAGCGCCGACCAGCTCGTCCTCATCGCGCAGGTTGATCGCGATGATGCCGCCGGAACGGTTGGAGTCGAACTCCTCGAGCCGCGTCTTCTTCACCAGGCCGTTCTTCGTGGCCAGTACCAGGTAGGGGGCCACCTGGTAGTTCGGGATTTCGATGATCTGCGCGATCTGCTCGTCCGCTTGGAAGGCGAGCAGATTGGCCACGTGCTGGCCCTTGGCCACCCTACTGGCTTCCGGAAGCTCGTAGGCCTTGGCCCGGTATACCCGTCCCTTGTTCGTGAAGAACAGGATCCAGTCGTGCGTCGAGCAGACGAAGAAGTGGCTGACGATGTCGTCCTGCCGCAGGGTGGCGCCGCTGACGCCCTTGCCGCCCCGCCGCTGCGAGCGGTAGAGGTCGACCTTGGTGCGCTTGGCGTAGCCGGTGCGGGTGATGGTGACGACGACATCCTCGCGGGCGATGAGGTCCTCCATGGAGACCTCGCCGTCGAACGGGATGATCTTGGTGCGCCGGTCGTCGCCCCACTTCGCGACGATCTCGCCCAGCTCCTCGGAGACGATCTTCCGCTGCCGCTCCGGCTTGGCGAGGATGTCCTTGAGGTCGGCGATCTCCAGCTCGAGCTTGGCCAGGTCGTCGAGGATCCGCTGGCGCTCCAGGGCGGCCAGGCGGCGCAGCTGCATGTCCAGGATCGCGGTCGCCTGGACCTCGTCGATCTCCAGCAGCTGGATCAGGCCCTGGCGGGCGTCCTCGACCGTGGGCGAGCGCCGGATCAGGGCGATCACCTCGTCGAGCGCGTCGAGCGCCTTGGCCAGACCGCGCAGGATGTGCGCCCGCTCCTCGGCCTTGCGCAGCCGGAACGCGGTCCGCCGGCGGATGACCTCGATCTGGTGCTCGACGTAGTAGCGGATGAACTGGGCCAGGTTGAGCGTGCGCGGGACGCCGTCGACGAGCGCCAGCATGTTGGCGCCGAAGGTCTCCTGGAGCTGGGTGTGCTTGTAGAGGTTGTTCAGCACCACCTTGGCGACCGCGTCGCGCTTGAGCACGAGCACGATGCGCATACCCGTACGCCCGGAGGACTCGTCGCGGATGTCGGCGATGCCGGCGAGCTTGCCCTCCTTGATCAGCTCGGCGATCCGCTCGGCGAGGTTGTCCGGGTTGACCTGGTACGGCAGCTCGCTGACCACCAGCGCCGGGCGGCCCCGCTTGTCCTCCTCGACCTCGACCACCGCGCGCATCCGGATCGAGCCGCGCCCGGTCCGGTACGCGTCCTGGATGCCGGCCTGGCCGACGATCAGGCCGTGGGTCGGGAAGTCGGGGCCCTTGACGATCTCCAGCAGCGCCTCGAGGGTGGTGGCCTCGTCGGCGTCCGGATTCTCCAGGCACCACTGCACGGCCGCGCCGATCTCGCGCAGGTTGTGCGGCGGGATCTTGGTGGCCATGCCGACCGCGATGCCCTCGGAACCGTTGATCAGCAGGTTGGGGATCCGGGACGGCAGGATGGTGGGCTCCTTGGCCCGGCCGTCGTAGTTGTCCTGCAGGTCGACGGTGTCCTCGTCGATGTCCCGCAGCATCTCCATGGCCAGCGGGTCGAGCTTGCACTCGGTGTACCGCATGGCCGCGGCCGGGTCGTTGCCCGGGGAGCCGAAGTTGCCGTTGCCGTCGACCAGCGGGTAGCGCAGCGACCAGGGCTGCGCCATCCGGACCAGCGCGTCGTAGATGGCCGAGTCGCCGTGCGGGTGGAACTGACCCATCACGTCACCGACGACGCGGGAGCACTTCACGTAGCCGCGGTCCGGCCGGTAGCCGGAATCGAACATGGCGTAGAGAATCTTGCGGTGAACCGGCTTGAGCCCGTCCCGGACGTCCGGCAGGGCCCGCCCGACGATGACGCTCATCGCGTAGTCGAGGTACGAGCGCTGCATCTCGACCTCGAGGCCCACCGGTTCGATGCGGTCGTGCGCCACGACCGCGGCCAGTGTCTCCGGGGTCTCCGGCTCGTTCGGGGTGGACTCGGGAGTATCGGTCACTGTTAACCCTTATCAGACTCAGAGTCGTGTTCGTGCTGTGGATAACGGCTGTGGAAACCGGCCGGACTGTGGATAACCCTGTGGAGAGCCGGGCCGCCCGGTGGATCTCCGGCCGGCCCGGCGTCCGTCAGATGTCGAGGAACCGCACGTCCTTGGCGTTGCGCTGGATGAACGACCGGCGGGCCTCGACGTCCTCACCCATCAACACGCTGAACAGCTCGTCGGCGGTTGCGGCGTCGTCGAGCGTCACCTGGCGGAGCGTACGGGTGGCCGGGTTCATCGTGGTCTCCCACAGCTCGGGGTAGTTCATCTCACCGAGACCCTTGAACCGCTGGATGTCGTCCGGCCTGGCGTTGGGCTTCTTCTGCTGGCGCAGGGCGATCAGCCCGTCCCGCTCCCGGTCCGAGTACGCGTACTGGGCGTCGTCGCCCTTCTTGTTCCACTTGATCTTGTAGAGCGGCGGCGCGGCCAGGTAGACGTGCCCCAGCTCGACCAGCGGCCGCATGAAGCGGAACAGCAGGGTGAGCAGGAGCGTCTGGATGTGCTGGCCGTCGACGTCGGCGTCGGCCATCAGCACGATCTTGTGGTAGCGCAGCTTCTCGATGTCGAAGTCGTCGTGGATGCCGGTGCCCAGCGCCGTGATCAGCGCCTGGACCTCGTTGTTCTTGAGCACCCGGTCGATCCGGGCCTTCTCCACGTTGAGGATCTTGCCGCGAATCGGCAGGATCGCCTGGGTACGCGGGTCGCGGCCCTGCTTGGCCGAGCCGCCCGCCGAGTCACCCTCGACGATGAAGACCTCGGACTCGCGCGGGTCGGTGGACTGGCAGTCGGCCAGCTTGCCGGGCATCGACCCGGACTCCAGCAGTGACTTGCGCCGGGCCAGCTTCCGCGCCTGCTGGGCGGCGATCCGGGCCCGGGCGGCCTGGGAGGCCTTCTGGATGATGATCTTCGCTTCGGCCGGGTTCCGGTCGAACCAGTCGACCAGCCACTCGTTGCAGACCCGCTGCACGAAGCTCTTCACCGGGGTGTTGCCGAGCTTGGTCTTGGTCTGGCCCTCGAACTGCGGGTTGGCCAGCTTGACCGAGATGATCGCGGCCAGGCCCTCGCGGATGTCCTCGCCGGAGAGCTTCTCGTCGCCCTTGAGCAGCTTCTTGTCCGCGCCGTACCGGTTGACGACGCTGGTCAGCGCGGCCCGGAAGCCCTCCTCATGGGTGCCGCCCTCGTGGGTGTTGATCGTGTTGGCGAAGGTGTAGACCGACTCGCCGTACGACTCGTTCCACTGCATGGCGATCTCGACCGACATGCCCTCCTCCTCGGCGCCGAACTCGACCACCGTCTTGTGGATCGGGTTCTTCGAGGCGTTGAGGTGCCGGACAAAGTCGGCGATACCGCCCTTGTAGAGGAAGGTCACCTCGCGCGGCTTGCCGTCCTCGCCCTCCGCGCGCTCGTCGAGCAGGTGGATCGTGAGGCCGCGGTTGAGGAAGGCCATCTCCTGCAGGCGCCGGTAGATGGTCTGGAAGTCGAGGTCGACGGTCTCGAAGACGTCCGGGTCGGGCCAGAAGGAGACCGCCGAACCGGTGCGGTTGGTCGGCTCGCCCTTCTCCAGCGGGCTCGGCTTGGAGTTGGTGTACTGCTGCCGCCAGACGAAGCCGTCCTTGTGGATCTCGACGGCCATCCGGGTGGAGAGGGCGTTCACCACGGAGACGCCGACGCCGTGCAGACCGCCGGAGACGGCGTACGCCTTGCCGTCGAACTTGCCGCCGGCGTGCAGCACGGTCAGCGCGACCTCGACACCGGGCTTCTTCAGCTTCGGGTGGAGGTCGACGGGGAAGCCACGCCCGTTGTCGGTGACCCGTACGCCGCCGTCGGCCAGCAGCACCACGTCGATGGTGTCGCAGTATCCGGCCAGCGCCTCGTCCACCGCGTTGTCGACGACCTCCCACACGAGGTGGTGCAGACCGCGTTCGCCGGTGGACCCGATGTACATACCGGGCCGCTTCCGGACCGCCTCCAACCCCTCGAGAACGGTGATCGACTCGGCGCCGTACTTCTTGTTGTCCTCCGCTGCCACCCTCGGCCACTTTCTCGCACCGGCCGCGCCAGGGCGCGGGGCGCGGGTTCGGCGGACAGGACGCGACGTCGGCGCGCACGGTCCGGTCCCCGGAGGTCCAGGTCACGGATCGCGTACGCCGGTCGCCGCGGTTGCCCGCGGATCGCGATCGGCTCAGACCCGATGCGGGACAATGATCAAGGGCCCTGGGGCCCTTGTCCGCCGCTCCGTGTCGGGTCTTTCGTCTTGCCGTCAATCTTACTCTGCGCAGCCGACCAAACCGCCACTCGGCACCCCTGCGCGGCGGCTGAGAACTCCGTAGCCGGCCGAACCCCGCTGTCCGCGACTCCCCCTACACGCGACCCGCGGCTTTTGGTCGCGGCGCGGCGTCAGACCGGCCTTCATCCGGTTCGGGGACGCCACCCGGCGGCGCGCCAACCGAAATTATCCCCGCCCGCCGAGCTGACGCCGTCGTAGCCCTGATCGGGGACGCTCCGGCTCGGCGGGTGCGACGCCACGCCGCGACCCGGAGCAGTCCCCGGCCACCGGATCGGTATCGGCACGTGTCCGACCGGGGGGTCGCGGCGGGATCCGCCGTGCCGTACCTTTGCGGCGCCGTCGCTGCGGTCTTGATCTTTCGCGGCCGGAACCGGGACGATCGACCCGATCGGTCCGACATCGCGCTTGGTGAGAGGTGACGCCAGATGGGGCTGGACAACGTCGCGGTGCACTGGCCGCGTACCGGCCGCTTCTACGATCCGGTCGCGCCGGCCGAGTTCGTCGACTTCGGCGAGATCGTGGACATGCCACGCATCTCCGCTCCGACGGCGGCGCTCGCCGAGTTGATCGCGAAGACCGGCACGGTGCGCGCGACCGCGTACACCGAACTGGTCGACCTGATCCTCGGGCTGGAAAATGTGCTCTACGCCACGGAGAACGCGGCCGAGGACGAGGATCCGGTGATCGACCCGGACGGCTGCTCGTGGATCGCCGACGGGGTGGAGAAGTTCGTGGCCCGGCACCGGCCGATCGGCGAGGCGGTGACCTTCGAGTCGGTCAGCGAGGTGCTGCGCTCCCTGCTGGGCGACGGCCGCCTGGCCGAGCAGCAGCTTCGCTGGCTGGACAGCCGGCTGGACAAGCTGCGCGACGAGAACGGCGATCCGCCGCAGTGGAACTTCACCTGCGCCGAGCTGAGCGTGCTCGCCGCCTTCTACCGGCGCTGCGCGGACCGCGGCTTCGCCGTCTACGCCGACGCCTGACCGGCGCCGGGGAGGCCGCGGAATGCGGCAACTCGCGGTGTCCGACGCGGGAGAGGCCGCGGATTGCCGCAGGCCGAGCCGGCCCGCGGAGGGTCAGCCGTAGGTGTCGCGCGGGCCGCGGCCGCGGACCCGGCGCGGGCCCCGCGACCAGGAGGGCGCGGCGGGGCCGTGGATGTGCAGCTTGCGCACCACGTTGTGGCCCACCTCGCGGGCGATCTGCTGGAGCAGTGAACCGGCGAGCAGCCGCAGTTGCGTGGCCCACGCCGTGGAGCGGGCCTCCACGGTCAGCTCGCCGTTCTCCAGCTTGACCGGGCGGCTGTGCTGCGCCACCTCCGGCCCGACCACCCGCTCCCAGGCGCCGAAGACCGTCGCCTCGGCCGCTGGCTGCTGCCAGCCGCGCGCCTTGACCAGCTTCTCCAGCACCGCGCCGAGCAACTGTGGATCACGCGGGTCCGGCCCGGGACCGGAGTAGCCGCGCAGCCGCCGCTCGCCGTCGCCCCGTACCGCGCTGCGCCGCCGGGCCGGGGGCGCCTGCCGGCGGGCCTTCGCCGCGTCCAGCACCGCCCGCGCCAGCTCCGGGCCGGACGCCCCGGCCGGCAGGTCACCCGCCTCGCTGCCCGCGTCCCCGCTCGCCGAGCCGCGGGCGGTGGACCGACCGCTCCCGCCGTCGGCCGGAGTGGTGCCCGATCCGCCGTCCGGGGTCGCGGCGGCGGCACCGTCCGGGGCCGGCCGGCGGCCACGACCGGCCGCAGCCGCGCCGTCGCCCCGAGCCCGGCCCGACGTGCCGGTTGAGCCGTCCGCGGCGTCCGACCCCCCAGGGGTACGGCCACCGCGTCCCGGCCCCAACCGGGCGGGCGGGAGCTGAACCTCGTCATCCGACACGGCGCACCGTCCCCTCGCCCACCTCGTACCGGGCACCGCGCAGGGCCGCCGGCACGTCGTCGTCGACCGCGCAGGTCACCAGGAGCTGGCTGGCCCCGCCGACCAACTCGGCCAGGCGCTCCCGGCGGCCGGCGTCCAGCTCGGCGAAGACGTCGTCGAGCACCAGCACCGGCTCGATGCCGTCGGCGCGCAGCAGGTCGTACCCGGCCAGCCGCAGCGCGAGCGCGAACGACCAGGACTCGCCGTGGCTGGCGTACCCCTTGGCGGGGAGCGGGCCGAGGGTGAGGGCGAGGTCGTCGCGGTGCGGGCCGACCAGGGTGGTGCCGCGTTCGATCTCCGCCGAACGCTGCTCGGCCAGCGCGGCGGCCAACGCCTCGGTGAGCACCGTGCGGTCGGTGGTCGGCTCGGGCAGCTCCACCGACGGCCGGTACGCGATCCCGGCCGCGCCCTTGCCCGCCGCCACCGCGTCGTACGCCTTGGCCACGTGCGGGGCGAGCGCGGCGACCAGCTCCAGCCGGCCGGCGAGCAGCTCCGCGCCGTGGTGCGCCAGGTGGGTGTCCCAGACGGCGAGCGTGGACAGGTCCCCGCCCCGCGAGCCACCCGTCTTGCGGGCCAGGTACGCCGTGCGCAGCAGGGCGTTGCGCTGCTTGACCACCCGCTCGTAGTCGGCGCGCACACCGGCGTACCGGGGCTGGCGGGTCACCAGCAGGTCGTCGAGGTAGCGGCGGCGCTCGGCCGGGTCCCCGCGGACCAGCTCCAGGTCCTCCGGGGCGAAGAGCACCAGCCGCAGCGCGCCCAGCACGTCCCGGGCGCGGCGGGCCGGTGAGCGGCCCAGCCGGGCCCGGTTGGCCTTGCCCGGCACGATCTCCAGCTCCACCAGGAGCTCCCGGCCCTCGTGCACCACCGCGCAACGGATCACCGCCGAGGAGGCGCCCATCCGGACCAGGGGGGCGTCCGTGGCGACCCGGTGCGAGTCCAGGGTCGCCACGTAGCCCAACGCCTCGACGAGGTTGGTCTTGCCGACGCCGTTGGCGCCGATCAGCACGTTCGGGCCGGGCTCCAGGTCGACGCCGACCCGCTCGTACGAGCGGAAGTCGACCAGTTCGAGCCGGCGGACGTACACAGGCTGTGGATACCGGTCAGCTCGTACGCTTGACGACGGCGTGCCCGCCGAACTGCTGGCGCAGCGCGGCGACGGCCTTCATCGCCGGCGAGTCGTCCTGGCGGGACGCGAACCGGGCGAACAGGGAGGCGGTGATGACGTTCAGCGGCACGGCTAGCCGGACCGCCTCGTCAACGGTCCACCGGCCCTCGCCGGTGTCCTCGGTGTAGCCGCTCAGCTCGGCCAGCTCCGGGTCCTCGTCCAGCGCGCGGTCGAGCAGGTCGAGCAGCCAGGACCGGACCACGGTGCCCTCGCGCCAGGACTTGAAGACCCCCGGCACGTTGGTCACCAGCTCGGACTTGGCCAGCAGCTCGTAGCCCTCGGCGTAGGCGTGCATCAGGCCGTACTCGATGCCGTTGTGCACCATCTTGGCGTAGTGGCCGGCGCCGACCGGGCCGGCGTGCACGAAGCCGAACTCGCCGGCCGGCTTGAGTGACTCGAAGATCGGCATCAGGCGCTCGACGTGCTCCTGGGCGCCGCCGACCATCAGGGCGTACCCGTTCTGCTTGCCCCAGACACCGCCGGAGACGCCGACGTCGATGTAGCCGATGCCCTGCTCGTTCAGGCGCTCGGCGCGCGGGGCGTCGTCGCTGAACCGGGAGTTGCCGCCGTCGATGATGATGTCGCCCTCGCCGAGGACACCGGCCAGCTCGTCGATCGTGGCGTCGGTGACCCCGGCCGGGACCATCACCCAGACCGCGCGGGGCGACTCGAGCTTCTCGGCCAGCTCCGCGAGGCTCGCGACGTCGCTCAGCTCCGCGTTGCGGTCGTAGCCGACCACCTCGTGCCCGGCGGCGCGCAACCGCTCGCGCATGTTGCCGCCCATCCGGCCGAGTCCTACCAGGCCGAGCTGCATCTGCTCCTACCTCCGTACGTCTGGGTCTTGCTGGTCGCGATCAGCGGGACACGCGGATCGGCATGATGAGGTACCGGTACCCCGGGATGACCTCGCCATCCTCGCCGGCGGGGGAAATCACCGCGGGCTTGAAGGCGTCGACGAACGAGAGCAGGGCGTACTGGGCGCCCAGGTTGGCCAGGCCGTCGATCAGGTACTGCGGGTTGAAGCCGATGGTCAGCGGCTCGCCGGTGAAGGTGGCCTCCATGGCCTCGCTGGCCCGGGCCTCCTCGGTGCCGCCGGCCTCGACGACCAGCCCGTCCGCGCTGAAGCTGAGCAGGACCGGGGTGGTCCGCTCGGCGACCAGGGCGACCCGCTTGACCACCTCGATCAGGGTGCTGACCGGGACCCGCGCCTCGGCGTTGTGGGTGGCCGGGAAGAGCGAGCGGACCGGCGGGTAGTTCGCCCCGTCCAGCAGCCGGCTGGTGGTCCGCCGGGTGCCGCCGGAGAAGCCGATCATGCCCTCGCCGGCGCCGCCCGCGGAGAGCGCCATGGTCACCTGGCCGCCGAGCGGGCCGAGGGCCTTGGCGGTGTCGTGCAGGGTCCGGGCGGGCACCAGCGCGTTGAGGCTGATCTCCGGGTCGTCCGGGTTCCACTCCATCTCGCGCAGGGCGAGGCGGTATCGGTCGGTGGCGAGCATCGCCAGGGTGCTGCCGGAGAGCTCGATGCGTACGCCGGTCATCATCGGCAGCGTCTCGTCCCGGCCGGCGGCGACGGCCACCTGGGCCACCGCGGCGGCGAAGGCCGCGGCGTCGATGGTGCCGGCGCTCTCCGGCATCTCGGGCAGCGCCGGGTAGTCCTCGACCGGCATGGTCGGCAGGGTGAAGCGGGCGCTGCCACAGACCAGCTCGAGGTGGGCGCCGACCGCGGCGATGTCCACCGGCTTGGCCGGGAGCGCCTTGGTGATCTCGGCCAGTAGGCGGCCGGAGACCAGGGCGGCGCCGTCCGCGTCACCCTGCACCTCGACGGTGACCTGGCTGGAGACCTCGTAGTCGAAGCCGGAAACCTGCAGGTTGCCGTCGGTGACCCGGAGCATCACTCCGGCCAGCACCGGTACGGAGGGTCGGTTGGGCAGGCTCTTGGCGGTCCACGCGACCGCCTCGGCGAGCGCGTCGCGCTCCACTCGGAACTTCATCAATGCCTCCGCGTCGACGTCAGCGACAACTCTCTCATGCCGACCGCTGCCACCCGTCCCGCCCGACCGTGCGGGTACCCATCGCACCTTAGGGCGCGCGGGCATCGGCTGTGCGCCCGACCCCGTGGATCCAGGCGCCGGGCGGACCGCCGACGGCGGCGCTCCGGCCCGATCCACAGGAAGTCCAACGGTGATGATTGGTTTTTGTTGTTTAGAAGAGATAACTCATCGTCTTCATCGCACCTGTGCAAACTGTGGAGAACCGACGTCCGCGCAGGTCAGACAGGTTATCCACCGGTGGTTTGACTGTGGAGAACCAGGGGTACAACCCGTGTCCCGGTCCACAGCCACCGGCTGCCCCCAGGTTGTCCACGGTTGTCCACCGGTTGTCCACCGCTAATCCACCGGGTTTCTCCCCAGCGCTGTGGACGGGCCGCGCGACGTCGATCGACGTCATCCCCAGAACCTTCAACAGGCAACCCACAGGTCGACCGTCGTCGGTGGACAACGCGCCCGTCGTCCCCAGGCGTCCACAGCACTGTCCCCAGGAGTTGTCCACAGTCTGTGGGTAACCGGCTCCGAACGGAGCGTGGTTTTCCACCGGCTGTGGAACAGGGGGTGTGGACAACGGGGTCGAGTTGTGGACGAACACGACGCCGATCGTGGGCCCTCCACCGGGTCGAGGGTCAAGCTCCGGCGGTCCGCCGGCACGAAAAAGCCCGGCCGGTGGATCCGGCCGGGCACCGCGTCAACGGGTACGAGTTACGTGGTCTGCTTGATCCGGTTGGTCAGCTCGGCGATCTGGTTGTAGAGCGAGCGCCGCTCCGCCATCTGCTGGCGGATCTTCCGGTCGGCGTGCATGACCGTGGTGTGGTCCCGGCCGCCGAACGCCTGGCCGATCCGGGGCAGCGACAGGTCGGTCAGCTCCCGGCACAGGTACATGGCGACCTGGCGGGCGTTGACCAGCACCCGGGACCGGGAGTGACCGCGCAGGTCCTCCAGGCTCACCCCGAAGTAGTCGGCGGTGGAGACCATGATCTGGTCGGCGGTGATCTCCGGGCCGGCGCCGTCGGGGATGAAGTCGCGCAGCACCTCCTCGGCGAGCGACAGCTCCACCGACGAGCGGGTCAGGCTGGCGAACGCGGTGACCCGGATCAGCGCGCCCTCCAGCTCCCGGATCGAGTTCGACACCCGCGAGGCGATGAACTCCAGCACGTCCGGCGGGGCGAACAGCCGCTCCTGCGCCGCCTTCTTCTGCAGGATCGCGATCCGGGTCTCCAGGTCCGGCGGCTGGATGTCGGCCAGCAGGCCCCACTCGAACCGGGTACGCAGCCGGTCCTCCAGCGTCGCCAGCTGCTTCGGCGAGCGGTCGGAGGTGATCACGATCTGCTTGTTGGCGTTGTGGAGGGTGTTGAAGGTGTGGAAGAACTCCTCCTGGGTCCGCTCCCGGTTCTCCAGGAACTGGATGTCGTCGATCAGGAGGATGTCGACGTCCCGGTAGCGGCGCTGGAACGCGCTGGTCTTGTCGTCCCGCAGCGAGTTGATGAAGTCGTTGGTGAACTCCTCGGTCGAGACGTACCGGACCGAGCGGGCGTTGCCCAACGTGGTGGCGTAGTGCCCGATGGCGTGCAGCAGGTGGGTCTTGCCCAGTCCGGAGCTGCCGTAGATGAAGAGCGGGTTGTACGCCTTCGCGGGCGACTCGGCCACCGCGACGCTCGCCGCGTGCGCGAAGCGGTTCGAGGAGCCGATGACGAACGTCTCGAACATGTACTTCGGGTTGAGCCGGTTGCCGCCGGTCTCCGCCCCGCCGGGCAGCCGGCGGTCGGGCGACGTGCCGGGACGGAGATCCGGGCCGCCGCGCCCGGGGCCCGAGTCGGTGCCGCCGTCCCGGGGCAGGCCGCGCAGGGGCGCGTCCGCCGGGCGGGCGGTCTCGCGGTAGCGGGGCGGCTCGTAGCCGCGGCCGTCGGGGCTCGGCGCGTCGGCCGGCTCGTCGAAGACCCGGCGCTCGGGGGCGGCCCGCAGCGGCTCGGCGAAGGCGGCGCTGAACAGGTCGTCCTGACCGTCCCGGCTGGCCGGGATGAGCTGCGGCCGGCCGCCGTCGGGCGTCCGCTGCCGGGGGGCCGGTTCCTCGGCCGGCGGCTCCGGCAGCGGCTCGGCGTACGCGGGGGTGTCCGGGCGCGCCGGGAAGCCCAGATCGGGGAAGCCGGGGGCGTCAACCGACGGGCCGGGCTGGTCGAAGCCGGTCAGCAGGTCCCGGGGGCCGTCGGGCTCGACGGGCGGCTCGGGGGTGCTCCGGTAGACGGTGCCGGCGGGGCGACCCGCGGGGTCCTCGGCGACCCGTACGGTCACGGCCACCTGGATCGGCCGGCCGAGCCGCCGGCTCAGCGCCTCGGTGATGGCCGGGCGGAGGCGGGACTCGATCACGTCCCGGGTGAAGGCGTCCGGTACGGAGAGCAGGGCGGTGTCCTCGACGATCGCCCGCAACCGGGTGAGCCGGAGGTACGCGCGCTGCTGCGCGGAGATGATCTCGTCGGCGAGTTCCTCGGTCGTCGCCGTCCACACCGCGGCAAGGTCGGTCGCTCCGGTCACCGTCGTGCCACCCCCTCGCCTACTCACGCCCGCCCGGACGGCTGACCGGTCGTCATCCACAAGTTATCCACAGCCTGTGTGTACCGACCGATTGTGGCCGCCCACCGGACGCGGGTCGGACCTGCCCCCCTGATTCCAGAGGCGTTGAAGCGGGTTCACCGTGCCGAACGATTCACTACCTTGTCCGGTCTTGCCTGTCAGCGACAACCGACACTCCAGCTCGGCGCGTCTGACGCCGCGCTGCGACCTGGAGCCGTCGTCCCGGACCCCCGACGCTGACCGCAATCGGGCACGCTAACAGCGCGGACCCCGCGCCATCAACCGTCGACACCGGGGCAGCCTTGTCAACATCAGTGAAAAGCGCCCCTTCGGTCGTGCTTCGGGCGGGATCATGGCCCGGGGTGTGATGTTTGACGGTCATTGCCCCCCTGCGTAGGCTGGAGCGGCTGCTCTCTCGCCCTCTGCTAGGGTGATGGGTGCTTGCTGTCCGCGGTCGCTTCCCCGCATCGCCGAGGACCCGCGTCGTCGGGCAGCACCGATCGGAGGCCACCGCCGAGGTGGCCTGGACCACCACACCCCGGGCGATCCGCCGCGCGGGGCGTACGACAACGGAGAGCCTGACGTGAGCAAGCGCACCTACCAGCCGAACAACCGCCGGCGCGCGAAGACCCACGGCTTCCGGCTGCGCATGCGCACCCGTGCCGGCCGCGCCATCATCTCGACCCGTCGCGCCAAGGGCCGCGCCCGCCTGTCGGCCTGAGGCCGACCGGTCCGGTCCGGGGACGTGGGCAGTCGTGCTGGCCGCCGCACAGCGACTGCGGCGCAGTAGTGACTTCGCCGCGGCGGTCCGGGGTGGCCGACGCGTCGGACGTGGTGCCGTCGTGGTCCACCTGACCATCCCCGAGCAGACCGGACACCCCGCGACAACCTCGCCGGAGCCGGCGCGGAAAAGCGGTGCGGAGACCTCCGTGCCGAGCCGCGCCGGCTTCGTCGTGTCCAAGGCCGTCGGCAACGCCGTGGTCCGCAACAAGGTCCGGCGCCGCCTCCGCCACCTGGTCCGCGAGCGCCTGGCCGACCTGCCCGCCGGGAGCACCCTGGTGGTCCGGGCCCTGCCGCAGGCCGCCGAGGCGTCGTACGCCCGACTCGGGGCCGACCTGGACGCGGCCGTCGCCGCCGCGCGGGCCCCTCGGGGTCGGCGGTCCCGGTGAACGGTGGGACCGCGCCGCGGCCGACAACCGGTGCCCGCATGCTGCTGGTGGCCATCAACGGGTACCGTCGGTGGATAAGTCCGGCACTGCCGGCCCGCTGCCGGTTCTACCCGTCGTGCAGTGCCTACGCCGTCGAGGCGGTGTCCCGGCACGGTGCGCTCCGGGGGGCCTGGCTGACGGTCCGGCGGCTGTCGCGCTGCCACCCCTTCCACCCAGGTGGACACGACCCGGTGCCGGAGCCGGGCGACCGCCGCCGTGCCGACGTGACTGGAGCCTGAGTGTTTAGTCTCGACTGGATCTACTACGCGATCTCGTGGATCCTGCTGACCTGGCACTCGGCCTGGGACGCCATCGGAGTTCCGGTCGAGGCCGTGATCGGTACGAACTGGTCCTGGATCCTCGCCATTATCTTCCTGGTGGTCACGGTCCGGGTGATCCTCTTCCCGGTCTTCGTCAAGCAGATCAAGTCCCAGCGGGCCATGCAGGCGCTCCAGCCCAAGGTCAAGGAGCTCCAGGAGAAGCACAAGGGCGACCGGGAGACGCTCCAGAAGGAGATGATGGAGCTCTACCGGAAGGAAAAGGCCAACCCGCTGATGGGCTGCCTTCCGATGTTCCTCCAGATCCCGGTCTTCCTCGGTCTGTTCCACACGCTGCGGCGGCTCGACCCCGGCAAGACCCAGAAGACCCTCTACGGCTGGACCGTGGAGCAGTTCGACAGCGCCGCACACGCCAAGCTCTTCAGCGCCCCGATCGCCGGCAAGTTCGGTTCCACCGCGGACGAACTGGCCCGGCTGGGCGCCAACGGGCACACCGTCAAGATCGTCGCCGGTGTCCTGGTGCTCATCATGATCGCCACCACCTACCTGACCAGCCGCCAGATGATCCTGAAGACCGGCTGGGCGGAGGACCCGCAGCAGCGCATGGTCCAGCGGCTGATGCTCTACGGCATCCCGGTCTCGCTGCTGGTCTCCGGCTCGATCTTCCCGATCGGTGTGATCATCTACTGGGTCACCAACAACCTCTTCACCCTCGGCCAGCAGCAGTGGGTGCTGCGCAAGTTCCCGCCGCTGGTGCCCCAGAAGACCGGCACCGCGGCCAAGAACGGCCAGCCGGTCGCCAAGAGCGGCGGCCTGCTCGGCCGCAAGACGACCCAGCCGGCGGCGAAGGCCCCGGCGACCGCCCCGAAGGTTGCCGCCCCGAAGCCCGGCGCCAAGCCGGTCAACCCGAAGAAGGGCCGCCCCGCCAAGCGGCAGGGCTGAGCCTCCGGGCCGCCGCCGGACTCCCGGTGGCGGCCCGTTCCGGCCCCCGAGCTGCCGCCGTACGGTCGGCGCCGGGCCGGAACCGCCGCGCGGAGCGCGGTCACGGGCGAAACTGGCCCGTACAGACGTGCCCGAGGGCACCGGCGAAACCTCCCGCCGGCCCCCGGGAGACCAGCGGACCCGACGGTCCGGCCGAGCGAGTACGGAGATGACACCGTGACCGACACCAGCATCCCCAGCGCCGATCCGTCCGTGGACGAGGAGAGCGCGCCGGCCGCCACGGACGAGGCCGAGGAGACCGAGGCCGAGTCGGGGGCCCGGGAGAAGAAGGCCCCGGCGGACAGCGACCTGTTCCGGCAGAGCGAGATCGCGGCCGACTACGTCGAGGGCCTGCTCGACATCCTCGACTACGACGGCGACATCGACGAGTTGGTCTCCGGCGGCCGCCCGGTCGTCGAGGTGGTCGGCGGTCGCCTGCAGAACCTGGTCGGCCAGCGCGGCGCCACCCTGGAGGCGCTCCAGGAGCTGGCCCGGCTGGCGGTCTTCCGGCAGACCGGTTCGCCGAGCCGCCTGTTGCTCGACGTCGGCGGCTACCGGGCCGCCCGGCGCAAGGAGCTCGCGGCCGTCGCCCGCAACGCGGTGGAGAAGGTCAAGGAGTACGGCGAGCCGGTGCGCCTGGAGCCGATGTCCGCGTTCGAGCGCAAGTGCGTGCACGACGTGGTGAACGCGATGAGCGGTGTGGAGAGCGAGTCGGAGGGCGTCGAACCGAACCGCCGTATCGTCGTCCGGCCGGTGGCGGACTGACTTAGGTGGCCTCCGACGAGACGACGGCGGGTGCCGGCTCCGGCCCGGGCGGTACGCCGCCCGGGCCGTCGCCTGTGCAGCCGGATCCCGCCGTCGACCCGGTCTTCTCCGACGTCGACCCGGCCCCGCCGGCGGACCCGTCCTTCGCCGGCACCCCGTCGACGTCGGTCGACCCTGCCTTCTCCGCCGAGCCGGCGGCCGTGACCCCGGTCGCCCCGGTGGGCTCTGTGGATCCGGTGTTCGCCGAGCCGGACCCGGCCGCCGCCGTGGCGGCTCCGTCCTTCGTGGACGGTGCCGACCGGCCCGCCGGCCCGGAGCCGGGCGACCGCCCCGCTCCGGCCGATGTGACCTTGCCGCCGGAGTTGGCGGGCGCCGCCCGTACTCTCTTCGGCGACCGGCTCGACGTGGCCGCCGCGTACGCCGAACTGCTGGCGACGGAGGGCGTGGTACGCGGCCTGATCGGCCCCCGTGAGACGCCGCGGATCTGGGAGCGGCACCTGCTCAACTGCGCGGCGATGGCCGAGCGGGTCCCGGAGGGCGCGAGCGTCATCGACGTCGGCTCCGGCGCCGGGCTGCCCGGCCTGGTGCTGGCGATCGCCCGGCCCGACCTCACCGTCACGCTTGTCGAGCCGCTCGCCCGGCGGACCGCGTTCCTCGTCGAAACGGTGGAGCAGCTCGGGCTGACCAGGTCGGTCCGGGTGTTCCGGGGGCGGGCCGAGGAGGCCGCCGCCGGTACGCCCGACACGGAACCGCTCAGCGCCGACATCGTGACCGCCCGCGCGGTGGCCGCGCTGGACCGGCTCGCCGCCTGGTGCCTGCCGCTGGCGGTGCCGGGCGGGAGACTGGTGGCGCTCAAGGGCGCCTCGGCGGCCGAGGAGATCGCGGAGCACGGCGCGGCCGTGGCCCGGCTCGGTGGCGGTGAGCCGGAAGTCCACCGGTGCGGGGTGGGCGTGATCGACCCGCCGGCGACGGTGGTCGAGGTGGTCCGGGAGCGGGTGGTCGGGCCGGTACGGAAGAAGGGCTCGAAGAAGCGCTCGCGAGGCGGTCGCCGCCGGGGCGGCCGCGACCGGGATCGCTGATCCCGTAACGGCTTCCACGCGCCGGCTCGGCCGTGGAACCGGGTGCGAAAACGCGGACCGATGAGAACCCGACGTGGACCGGCTGCGCCCGTCCGCCGTAGGCTGACCGCGCGTCGATAGTGTGGAACGGCGGTGCCGGGCGGCACCCGAACCCGACCGTTCCCACCGGGCCGTGACGCCGCGCCGAGAGCGCGGGGGCCCTGATTGGCGGGTGCGGACCGACCATCCGGAGCGGGCAGGGATGACAGGTGCATGACGACGGCAGGTATGACGATCCACGGGTGACCGGACCGGAAGGGCGACCCTCCTCGGGCGATCCCGTTTCACGTGAAACCAACTACCAGGGCTGGCCGGTGAGCGACGACTCGCGGGGCCCGTCCACGCGTTCCCCGGAGGGTGATGCGATGGCCCGCCAGGACGTGCCCGGCCGGCCGACCTCCTCCGTGCCGGCGAACGTCCCGCTGTCGCGCGAGCCACACGACCCGACCGGTGGACCGGCGAACGCGCCCAGCGCCCGCCCGGCCCCGGTGCGCGGCAACGCGGCCGTCCCCGGACGGTACGAACCGCAGCCGCCGGTGTCGGGCGTGCCGCACCAGCCGACGGCGCAGGCGGCCCCGGACGCGGTGGCCGGAGTGGTTCGCCCGGCCGACACGCCACCAGCCACCGGCTACGGTGCCGAACCCGCCGACAGCACGTACGTTTCACGTGAAACCCCGACGCGCGAAGAGGATGACCCACCGTTGGCTATGGAGGCTATGCGCGCCGTGCAGATCCTGAATCCCAGTGGCGAGGTGACCATGCCGCGCCCCGAACGGACCCGGGTGATGTGCGTCGCCAACCAGAAGGGCGGCGTGGGTAAGACCACGACCACGGTGAACCTGGCGGTGGCGCTCGCCCTGCACGGCAACCGGGTCCTGGTGGTCGACCTCGACCCGCAGGGCAATGCCTCCACCGGGCTGAACGTCCCGCACCACACCGGCATCCCGGATGTCTACGACTGCCTGATCGACAGCGTGCCACTGGAGGAGGTGGCCCAGGCGGTCGAGGGCATCCCCAACCTGTGGTGCGTACCGGCCACCATCGACCTGGCCGGCGCCGAGATCGAGTTGGTCTCGGTGGTCGCCCGGGAGTCCCGGCTGGCCCGGGCCATCGCCGCCTACCCGGGGCACTTCGACTACGTCTTCATCGACTGCCCGCCGTCGCTCGGCCTGCTGACGGTCAACGCGCTGGTCGCCGCGCAGGAGGTGCTGATCCCGATCCAGTGCGAGTACTACGCGCTGGAGGGTCTCAACCAGCTGATCAACAACATCAACCTGGTCCGGCAGCACCTCAACCCGCGGCTCGAGGTCTCCACCATCCTGCTCACCATGTACGACCGGCGTACCCGGCTGGCCGACGCCGTGGAGCAGGATGTCCGGAACCACTTCGGCGACAAGGTGCTCCAGTCCGTCATCCCCCGGAACGTGCGGGTTTCCGAGGCGCCGAGCTACGGCCAGTCGGTGATGACCTACGATCCCGGTTCGCGGGGGGCGACGAGCTACTTCGAGGCCGCCCAGGAGATCGCCGAGCGAGGTGTCAAGGAGCCGGTGAGCCGGAATGCGTAGTGCGAAGAAGTCGCTGGGAGGCGTCGCATGAAGAACCGTCCTCGCGGCGGTCTGGGCCGGGGGCTCGGTGCCCTCATCCCCACCGGGCCGGTGCCGGGCAGCGCCCCGACGGCCGCCGAGACCGAGAGCGGTGCGGCGACGACCGCCCCGGCCGTGCCGGTGGCCGGCGCGGCAGCCGCCATCGGGGTGCCCGCCCCGACCGCGGAGCCGGAGTCGCACCTGAGCCCGGTGCCGGGGGCACGGTTCGCCGAGATCCCGGTCGACGCCATCGTGCCGAACCCGAAGCAGCCCCGGCAGGTCTTCGACGAGGAGGCGCTGGAGGAGCTGAAGACCTCGATCCAGGAGGTCGGCTTCCTCCAGCCGATCGTCGTCCGCCAGCTCGACGGCGAGAAGTACGAACTCGTCATGGGTGAGCGGCGCTGGCGGGCCGCCCAGGCGGTGGGCCGGGAGAGCATCCCGGCGATCGTCCGGGACACCAGGGACGACGCGATGCTCCGCGACGCGCTGCTGGAGAACATCCACCGGGCCAACCTCAACCCGCTGGAAGAGGCGGCCGCGTACCAGCAGCTGCTGGAGGAGTTCGGCGCCACCCACGAGGAGCTGGCCCGCCGGATCGGCCGGAGCCGGCCGCAGATCTCCAACACCATCCGCTTGATGAACCTGCCCGCCCAGGTGCAGCGGCGGGTCGCGGCCGGGGTGCTGTCCGCCGGCCACGCCCGCGCACTGCTAAGCCTGGATGACGCCGAGGCGCAGGAGCAGCTCGCCAAGCGGATCGTCGCGGAGGGTATCTCCGTACGCGCCACCGAGGAGCTGGTGGCCCTGGCGCTGTCGGACGGCCCGGCCAAGACCCCGGCCGCCAAGCGCCGCCCGAAGCCGCACGCGCCGGCGCTGTCGGACCTGGCGGACCGGCTCTCCGACCGGTTCGACACCCGGGTGAAGGTCGACATCGGCCGGAGCAAGGGGAAGATCACCATCGAGTTCGCCACGGTCGACGACCTCGAGCGGATCGTGGGCATCATCGGCGTGGGCCAGGAGGACCAGCCCGAGCAGTGACGCCCCTTGTCGGCCTCGGCCGCGTCGTTCCCGCAGCGGGCGACGCGGCCGAGTCGTTTCCGGGGCCCGACACCGGGCACCGGTCGCGACCCTCGGAGGCACTCGGCCCGGCGAACGGCTTCTGCGGGCTTCTCCGGCGTTCGTTGTGGCGGACGCCTACTCGGGGAGCCGTTCTCTCCGCCGGGCGGGTGACGGACGCTTCAGGGCCCCTGCGGGGGTGGGGTGGTCGTCGTTCGGCTGCTGCTGCGGGCTCGGCTCTTCGAGGGAGGCTCGATCCAGCTTCACGGGCGGTACCAGGGCTCCGCCCACTCCGCCATCCAGAGACGGCTGGGGTGACGGCGAGGCTGGCGAGCCGGGGCACGAGGGCCGAGGTTTCACGTGAAACGGTGGGCGAGGCTGCCCGACTGGCTAAGGGCCCACCACGCCGACGTCGGCGCGCTGCTCCGGCCATTCGGAGAGCGGGTGCTGACGGCTCCGTTTGTGGCGGTGCCGGTGTGGTGGAGATGGGATGGCGGTCCATGCGCCGCAGTGGACCCTCGGGCGTCGTTCACGGGAAACCGCGTGGAGAGGTTGTGGTTTCACGTGAAACGGATGACCGGCTGACGGCCAGTTCCGAATGTGGCGACTGCTGCCAGGCGTCGGCTGGCCGTCAACCCCCCTGGCGTCCGTCTCTGAAGAGCCTGCCGGCCCCGGCCAAGGTTCTGCCTGGCGGCTGACCCTCAGCTTCGACCGCCGTCTCCGGCTTTCATCCCTTCTCAGCTCCGTGTCGGAGACGATCGAGGTGTGCCCGAATTCTCGGCGTCGGCCGTCGACGCCCAAGCATCTGCCCGCCGACGCCTCCCTAACCCGCCACCGCCACCGCCACTGCCGGCCGGTCGGTCACACGGGGCTGCCATGCCGTGTCGAGCCGGAGAGGGAGACCCGGCCGCGAAGGCGAGGCGCCGTTGCCCCGCAGCGAAGGGCAGGCCGGTGATGGCGGCCCGGTGCGGGGGACTGAGTCGAAGGGCCGGACGCGGGCGGCCGGAGCGGTGGGGCGCAGAACGGAAGGCGGAGAGAACGGAGGGCGGGGAGGGAGGAGAGCGGAGAGGGAGGAGAGCGGAGAGGGAGGAGAGCGGAGAGGGCAGAGGCAGAGAGAAGGAGGACGTTGTTTCCTTGCGAGCCCGACAAGTGGCGGCGAAGGACATCGGCCAGTCGGCGTACCCGGCCGGGCCGCGAGCCGAACCCGAGCGACTGCACCCGCCCGCTCCTGCCGCGGATTGTCTGGCACCCCTCCCTCGATCCGCCGCGAGGCGAGGTACCTCCGCTGACAGCTCTCCCGAGCCTTCTGCTTGGTACCGACACCCGCCAGTAGAGGCTCGACGAGTTCCGGCAACAACCGGGCTGACTCTCCCACGCACCGCACCGCGCCGACGGAAGTTCGGCGAGGGGAAGGTTCGGTGTCCCGAGGCGACCCGCCCCGGCGAGGCGATGACCGGACACGCCTGGGGACCCGGCCGACGGTCGCGGCGCACTCCCCGTTTCACGTGAAACACCGTGCCGGCACTCCGCAGCAAGCCACGCCCCCGAGGCGGTCGGCCGGACACAACGCCGCCGTATTTCTGAGGCAGAGGACCACGAGCCACCGGGGCGGCTCGCCGGATCGTCAAGCCGCAGAGACCCACGCCCGATGACAACTGGACCGGAGGTGGGCCGGAGCGGCCCGCGAGGAGACCAGAAATGCCGGTCGAGGGCCGCCGCCGATCGGCGGTTCGGTCGTTAGGAGGAGAGGGTCGGACCGGTGGACAACCCCGTCCGCCCCCCGGCAGGTTATCCACAGTTGTTTTCCACAGGGCATCTTCGTTTCACGTGAAACAGCGCGGCGAAAGCCTTGCTGAGCTGTGGATGACGCGGCGTGGTGGTGATCTCAGCGGCCTGTGGACAACCCCGTGGACAACCGCTTGGCGAGCCGCGCCGGGTCAGCCACAGCCACCGGTGATCACCGATGAATCAGGTAGGGACAGGCGTCGCCGACTCGGTTAGGGTCAGCGTCGTGCAGGACACCCCTCCCTCAGTCCCGGACTTCACGCAATGGCCCTCCTTCCCCTTCGAGGGCGACCTTCGTGTCAAGCAACTCGACGAGCCGGTCCCGGTCGAACCTCCCCGCCGTGGGGAGGGAAACCGGGAGTGCACCGCCTGCAACGCCCCGGATGAGGCGTACATCTGGGTGGGTGAGCGGTGGCGGGTACGCGCGATGGACCGCCCCACCGGTCTCCCGATGGTGCTGATCCTGGAGTCCCGCTCCCACCTTGATCTCGGCGACCTCCCGAACCTGCTCGCCGCCGAGCTGGGCGTGATGACCGTCCGGCTCGAACGCGCCATCCGGTCCCTGGACGGTGTCGCCCGGGTGCACGTGAACCGCTGGGGCGACGGCTCCGCGCACCTGCACATGTGGTTCCTGGCGCGGCCGTACGGGCGGCTGCAGCTGCGGGGCACCTTCCTGTCCCTGTGGGACTCGATCCTGCCGCCCATCTCCGAGTCGCAGTGGCGGGAGAATTTGGCCCTGGTCGCCGCCTGGCTGGCCGAGTTCGGTGGTCGTCCGCTCGCCGAACCGCCGCGGATCCAGTGGCAGGCACCGTCGAGCCTGTCCGCGTCCCCCGCGGAGAGCGCGGCGCCGGCCGCCGAGGAGGAGGCCGCCTCCGTGATCGAGGCGGCCGACGAGATCCCGGAGCCCCAGCAGGACCAGCCGGCGACGGAGGATCCGGAGACCGAGGCCGAGGCGTCGGAGACCGGGGCGGACGAGCCGAGGGCGGAGCAGCCCCAGGCCGGTTGAGGACGGACCGGGCGGAGCTACCGGCGGCGGGCGGCGGCTCGGCTCACCAGCGAGCCGAGCACCCGGCCGAAGTCCAGCCCGGCCGCCTGCACCGCCAGCGGCAGCAGCGAGGTCTCGGTCATGCCCGGGGAGACGTTGACCTCCAGCACGTGCGGCTGTCCCTCCGCGTCGACGATCAGGTCGACGCGGGACAGGTCGCGCAGGCCGAGCGCGTTGTGCGCGGCGAGCGCCACGTCGGCCACCCGGTCGGTCGTCTCCCGGTCCAGCCGGGCGGGCGCGTGCCAGGTGGTCCGGCCGGCGGTGTAGCGGGCGGCGTAGTCGTACACCCCGTTGCGGGGCACGATCTCGACCGGGGGCAGCGCCTCCGGCCCTTCGCCCAGGTCCACGACCGAGACCGCCACGTCCATGCCGGGCACGTACCGCTCTACCAGCGCCGTCTGGTCGTACGCGAAACAGCCGACCATCGCGGCCGGCAGCGACGCGGCGTCCCGGACCACGGCGGCGCCCAGCCCGGAGCCGCCCTGGGCCGGCTTCACCATCAGCGGCAGGCCGAGCCGGTCGGCGATCCGGTCCAGCACGGCCACCGCGCCCAGTTCCGAGAAACGGTCGTGCGGCAGGGCCACCCAGTCCGGAGTCGGGATGCCTGCCTCGCGCAGCACCGCCTTCGCGGACGGCTTGTCCCAGGCCAGCCGGGAGGCGCGGGCGTCGCAGCCGACGTACGGCACGTCGCAGAGGTCGAGCACGCCACGCAGCGAGCCGTCCTCGCCGGTGGCGCCGTGCAGGGCGATCACCACCGCGTCCGGCGGGTCGGCGGCCAGCGCGGGCAGCAGGGCCACGTCCGCGTCCCGCAGTTCGGCGTCGAAGCCGACCGCACGCAGCGCGTCGAGCACCCGGCGGCCGGAGCGCAGCGAGACGTCCCGCTCGTACGAGAGCCCGCCGGCGAGCACCAGCACGTGCAGCTCGTCGGTGGCGGCGGAGTCGGTCACGGAAGCGTGGGCGGCAGGGCTGTCGGCCATGCGGGAATCATGCCAAGTCGGGACCGGGCGCGTCCGAGCCGCCCTGCCGGCGCCGCGGCCCCGCGCCGCCGACCGCGCCGAAGACCTTGCGCATGGCGATCTCCTGTTCCATCACGCCGGACAGCCGGCGGATGCCCTCGCGGATCCGCTCCGGCGGCGGGAAGGAGAAGTTCAGCCGCATGTTGCCGCTGCCCGCGCCGTCGGCGTAGAAGCCGGTGCCGGGCACGTACGCGACCCGGGCGGCGATGGCACGCGGCATCATCGCCTTGGAGTCGAGGCCGTCGGGGAGGGTCGCCCAGACGAACAGGCCGCCGCCCGGTGTGGTCCAGGTGGTGCCCTCCGGCATCAGGTCCGCCAGCGCGTCGAGCATCGCGTCCCGGCGCTCCCGGTAGACCTCGCGGTAGACCTTCAGCTGCTGCCGCCAGGGCATGGTGCCGAGGTACGTCGACACGGCGGCCTGCGCGTAGCCGCTGGGGCAGAGGATCTGCGCCTCGCTGGCGATGACCAACTTGTCGCGGACCGCATGCGGGGCGAGGATCCAGCCCACCCGCAGGCCGGGGGCGAAGGTCTTGGAGAAGGTGCTCAGGTAGAAGACCCCGTCGCGGCGCCGGGCCCGCAGCGGCGCGGGCGCCTCCCCCTCGAAACCGAGCTGACCGTACGGGTCGTCCTCGACCACCAGCAGGCCGGCGCGCTCGCAGATGTCGAGCACGCGTTCCCGCCGCTCCTCGCTCAGCGTCACGCCGGTCGGGTTCTGGTACGTGGGGATGGTGTAGAGGAACTTCACCCGCCGGCCGGCCCGGGCCAGGTCGGCGATGGCCGCCTCCAGCGCCTCCGGGATCAGCCCGTCGGAGTCCATCGGCACGTGCGCCACCTGGGCCTGGGCGGCCTGGAACACCCCGAGTGCGCCGACGTACGTCGGGCCCTCGGCGAGCACCACGTCACCCGGGTCCAGGAAGAGCCGGGCCACCAGGTCGAGCGCCTGCTGGCCGCCGACGGTGACCACCACGTCCTCCGGCGAGGCGCCGCAGGACGCGTCGATCCCGGAGAGGGACATCACCTCGCAGATCCGCTCGCGCAGCTCCATGGTGCCCTGGCCGATGCCGTACTGGAGGGTGGTCGCGCCGTGTTCGGCGCCGAGCCGGCCAAGCATCTCGCCCACCGCGTCGAGCGGCAGTGCCGCGATGTACGGGGCCCCACCGGCGAGCGACACGACCTCCGGCCGGCTGGCCACCGCGAAGAGCGCCCGGATCTCGGAGGCGGTCATCCCCCGGACCCGGCGGGCGTACCGGTCGGTGTAGTCGTCGAGCGTCGTGCCGGTCATGACATCACCTCGATCGGGTGTCGGCGGGGCTGCCGCCCGGTGTGGTACCCGCGATGCCGGCATCCATGGCGGCGCGGGACGGCCGGTTGGTCGATCGTAGTCCCCGCTCACCAGGGACGGACCCGCCATGTGGGTACGTCCACATCCCGGACCGGCCCGTCCCCGCCCTGGGTGGCGGTATGCGCGTCCTCTCCCGAACCGCCCGGCGGCGGCGTACGATCGCTCGTCGGGGGCAGAAAGAGGCACGAATGTGGCTTCGCTCCGAGCCTATTGGTGGGGATGCGCTCATGTCGCGACGTCTGGTCAGTCTGACCCTCGACACCCTCGAGGACCTGCCCGGCCCGTGCCGCCAGTGCGTCTACTGGGAGCTGGACCCGGTCTCCGCCGACCGGGCGTGCGCCGCCGGCGACCCGGGGCTGGAGAAGGAGGCCTGGGTTTCCCAGACCCTGCTGGAGTGGGGTTCCTGCGGCAAGCTCGCGTACGTCGACGGCATGCCCGCCGGTTTCGTCATGTACGCCCCGCCCGCGTACGTCCCGCGCTCGATGGCCTTCCCCACCTCGCCGGTCTCCGCGGACGCCGCGCTGCTGATGACGGCCACCGTGGTGCCCGCGTTCGCCGGCGGCGGCCTGGGCCGGATGCTGGTCCAGGGCGTGGCCCGGGACCTCACCAAGCGTGGCATCAAGGCCATCGAGGCGTTCGGTGACGCGAAGTTCGGGGACGGCGCGGAGGAGGACCCCACCCGGGCCTGCGTCGCGCCGGCCGACTTCTTCCTCTCGGTGGGCTTCAAGACCGTCCGCCCACACCCCCGCTACCCCCGCCTGCGCCTGGAGCTGCGGACCGCGCTCAGCTGGAAGTCGGATGTCGAGTACGCGCTGGAGAAGCTGCTCGGCTCGATGAGCCCGGAGACGCTGCTCCGTCCGGTCCGCCCGGCCCCGGCGACCCGCGCCACGAGCTGACCGGCCGACCGCGGCCGGCCGCGCGGGTGGACCGACCCCTGACCGGGTCAGTCCACCACATTGCCGGCGGCGACGGTCGCCCGCAGCTCGCTCACGTCGATCGAACCGGTCGGGACGTCCCGCTCGACCGGGAAGTACATCCGCTGCACGGCGGCGACGATCGCCTCCACGACCCGGTCCCGGAACCGGGGATCGACGAGCCGGCCCCGGTCCGCCGGTGAGGTCAGGTAGCCGACCTCGACCCGGACGGCGGGCATCTTCGTCAGCCGTAGCAGGTCCCACGACTTCGCGTGGGTACGGCAGTCGCGCAGCCCGGTCCGGGCCACAATCTCCCGCTGCACCAGCCCGGCCAGCCGTTCCCCGGTGGCCGAGGTGACGCCGTTGTCGGTGCCGTAGTGGTAGGTGGCCACCCCGTCCGCGGCCGGGTTGGCGTGCCCGTCGGTGTGCAGCGAGATGAAGACGTCGGCGCCGAGGGAGTTGGCCAACTGGGCGCGCTCGGCGTCCGGCAGACAGGTCTGCGGGGACGGGCCGCGGGTGAGCTGCACCCGTACCCCGACCGCGGCGAGCCGCCCCTCCAGCCGGCTGGCCAGGTCGTACACGATGTCGGCCTCGGTCCAGCGCAGCGGGCCGTCGGGGACCACCTCGCCCGGGTCGGTGCCGCCGTGCCCGGGATCGATCACGACGGTCCGCCCGACCAGGGCGGGCCCGGCCTGGCGGATGGCGTCGGATTCGCGGAGCCACTGCGGGCGACCGCCGACCACCTTGCGGCCGAGGCGGCGCAGCGCGTTCATGGTGTGCGGGCCGCACGCCCCGTCCGGCTTCAGCCCCATCTCCCGTTGGAACTGGGCGACTGCGCGGGAGGTGCGGATCCCGTAGATGGCGTCGGCGCGGCCCACGTTGTAGCCCATCTCCAGGAGGCGTTCCTGGAGCGTCCGGACGTCCTCGCCGATCAGCGGCTCGGGCACGGCGTGGTAGAGGGTGCGGGCGCCGAGCCGCCACCGGGCGGCGTCCAACGCCCGCCAGGTCTCCGCGCCGACCCGCCCGTCCACGCTGAGGCCACGGGACTGCTGGAACGCCCGCACGGCCCGCTCGGTCGCGGCGTCGAAGTCGTCGCCCCGACCGCCGGAGGAAAGCAGGTCCAGGCCGGTGAGGACGGTACGGATCTCCGCCACCGCAGGTCCCCGGTCACCGGGTCGGATCGGACGCACGACGACCCCCTCTGCACGGATGCTGGCTGGCCGGAGACTCCGACGGAGGTGCTCGCCCCCCACTGGGGACGCTTACGGAGCGTACCGTGGCCGGTTACCGGCGGGCTTCATGTTCGCCCAGGTCAGGAAAAGCCGGAACCCCCGTACCCGAAACGGGCTACGGGGGTTCCAGAGGTGTCCGGCGGTCGGCTCAGAGCGCGGACTGGATGAGCCGGACCAGCTCACCCTTCGGCTTGGCGCCGGCGATGGACTGCACCGGCTCACCGTTCTTGAAGATGGTGAGGGTCGGCACGGACATCACCCGGTAGGCGCGCGCGGTCTCGGGGTTCTCGTCGATGTTGAGCTTGACGATGCTGACCTGGTCGCCCATCTCGCCGGCGATCTCCTCCAGCAGCGGCGAGACCTTGCGGCACGGCCCGCACCACTCCGCCCAGAAGTCCACCAGGACCGGCTTGTCCGACTTGAGCACGTCACTCGCGAAGCTCGCGTCGGTGACCGCCTTGGTTGCTCCCACTATGAACCCCTCCTCCGGGACCTGTTTCTGAAGATGTTTCAGCCTTGCAGGGTGGCGATGAAGCGCTCGGCGTCCAGCGCGGCGGCACAGCCGGTGCCGGCGGCGGTGATCGCCTGCCGGTAGGTGTGGTCCACCAGGTCGCCGGCCGCGAAGACACCCGGGATGTTGGTCCGGGTGCTCGGCGCCTGCACCTTCACGTACCCCTCGTCGTCGAGTTCCACCTGGCCGCGGAAGAGTTCACTGCGCGGGTCGTGGCCGATCGCCACGAACACGCCGGTGACGTCGAGCACCTTGCTCTCGCCGGTGTGCACGTTGCGGACCCGGACACCGCTGACCTTGCCGTCCTCGCCGAGGATCTCCTCGATCACGGTGTTCCACTCGACCTTGATCTTGTCGTTGCCCAGCGCGCGCGCGGCCATGATCTTGCTGGCCCGGAACGAGTCCCGCCGGTGGATGATGGTGACCGACTCCGCGAACCGGGTGAGGAAGCTGGCCTCCTCCATCGCCGAGTCACCGCCGCCGACCACCACGATGTGCTGGTTGCGGAAGAAGAAGCCGTCGCAGGTGGCGCAGGACGACACCCCGTGGCCCAGGTACTCCTGCTCGCCCGGCACGCCCAGCGGGCGCCAGGCCGAGCCGGTGGAGAGGATGACGGCCTTGGCCCGGTACGCGGTGTCGCCGACCCAGACGGTGCTGACCGCGTCGGAGCCGACCTCGCCGGTGTCCTTGAGCTCGACCCGGGTCACGTCGTCGGTCAGGAACTCGGCGCCGAACCGTTCGGCCTGCTTGCGCATGTTGTCCATCAGCTCGGGGCCGAGAATGCCGTCCGCGAAACCGGGGAAGTTCTCCACCTCGGTGGTGGTCATCAGCGCGCCGCCGGACTGTACGCCCTCGATCACGAGCGGATTGAGGTTGGCGCGCGCGGCGTAGACCGCCGCCGTGTAACCGGCCGGCCCGGAGCCGATGATGATCAGGTTGCGGACCTCGTCCACTGCCGTCTCCCGATGTGTGTGTTCGCCACCGGCGCGCACCGATGTCGATCCCGAGTGCCGACGGACCATGGCGGCGTCGGCGCCTGACTTGCAGAACGTCATCGTACGAAGCGGAGATTCCCGAACCGGTCATCCGGTGGGTCACGTCACGCGGGACGACAGCCGCCGATGACCGCGTCCTCACCCTACCCGCGTACGGAACCGGGTGTCCGCGCCGGAGCCCGGCACCCCGCACTCCGGTCCGCTCGCCCACGCCCAGCGGGCGCCCGCCGCGTCGACGAAGGTCACGATCAGGGCGGGTTGCCCCTGGAACGACGCGTAGTCGACCAGGTCGACGGTGATCGGCCCGGAGCCGTGCTCGGCGTCGATCGCGGTGAGGCAGGCGTCCAGGGCGTCGGGCGGGGAGAGTCGCGCCAGCCCGGCGAGAGCCGAGAGCCGCTGGCTGTCCGGGGCCAGCCCGGGCCCCACGCCGCTGCGTTCGGCCGAGGGCTTGGCGTACGTGGTCGCGAGGCCGCCGGACAGCCGCTCCGGGGTGTAGTCGGTACCGCTGCTCATGGCCGGTGCGCTGGTCCGGTAGGCGCCGGCGCCCTCCCGGGGGGCGGCTGCCGGTGCCCCCGCGTCCTTGCCTGACAGGTCCGCGCCGCCGGTGCCGACCAGGTTGCCCAGCCCGAGCCCGACTGCGGCGAGCGAGGCGGCCGCCACGGCCACCGGCGCGGCGATCCGGGCCCAGCGCCGCGTGCGCCGACCGGGCCCGGTGTGGCGATCCGGGCCGTCCGCCGGCCGGGTCGTCCCCCCGGTCCGTCGGCCTCCCCCGATCGCCTGCGCCGGCACCACCACCGGCGTCGCTCCCGGAGCGGTGTGGCGACCGTCGGCGGCGGCGTCGGTTCCGGGTACGACGAGCGGTACGTCACCGGTCGGGGCCGGTCCGGCCCCGGCGAGCGCCGCCGTGATCCGGTCCGCCACGGCCAGCGGCATCTCCGGTGCGGGCTCGCCCGCCCAGTCGGCCAGCTCGGCGTGGACCAGGTCGATCGCCCGCGTCAGCTCGGCGTACGCAGCGCCCCAGGCCCGGTCCGCCTCGACCAGCCGGGCCACCGTGTCCTGCTCCGGGGTGCCTTCCAGCGCCCCACCGACGTAGTCGGCGAGCAGGTCGTGGTCGACCCCGCTGAACTCCCGGGCAGTCACGTCTCCTCCTGGCTGGCGTCCCGCCGGGACCACCCCGACGTGGATCCGACGCCCTCGGGCGGCCGGGGGTTCCCCCCGGTGACCCGGCGCACGTCCGGCACCTCGTCCGACCCGGTACGCAGGTGCCCGAGGAGCACGGCCAGCCGGGCCCGACCCCGGGCGCACCGGCTCTTCACCGTCCCCTCGGCGACGCCGAGGATCCGGGCCACCTCGGCCACCGGGTAGCCCTGCACGTCCACCAGCACCAGGGCGGCCCGCTGCTCGGCGGGCAGTTCGGCCAGGGCCTGCCGGACCACCAGGGCGGTCTCGTGGTCGCGCGCCGGCGCGGCCGGCTCCACCCCGCCGGTGTGCCGGCTGGGCTCGCCGTCGGTGTGCACGCCGTCCGGCAGCGGGACGGTGGCGTGGGTCTGCCGCCGCCGGATCCGGTCCAGGCAGGCGTTCACCACGATCCGGTGCAGCCAGGTGGTCACCGCCGAGTCGCCACGGAACCGGGCGGCGGCGCGGTGCGCCGAGAGCAGCGCGTCCTGGAGCGCGTCCGCGGCCTCCTCGCGGTCGCCGACGGTACGCAGCGCCACCGCCCAGAGCCGGTCCCGGTGCCGGTGGAACAGCTCGGTGAACGCGTCCCGGTCGCCGGCGACGTGCGCGCGCAGCAGGTCGAGGTCGGAGGTCCCGGCCGGCGTGCCGTCCCCGGTCACCGGCTCGGGCGTACGCCCGCCGCGACCGGTCATCACCACGTCCGAGGGAGGCGGTGCGGACGTCGCGGCGGACGGTTCACGAGCCCTGGACCGTGATCTCCTGGACCCCCACCTTGTAGCCGCTGCCGCCTTCCTTCTGCGGCAGCTCGGTGATCCAGAAGAGGAGGTACCGGTACTTCTTCTCCGGGTCGAATCCGTCGAAGGTCATCTTGGTGCCGTCGTGCTCCTCGAACGGCTGCCCGATCGCGGTCTTGTAGCTCGCGACGAGCTGCTTGTCACCGGCGGAGGTGGAGGGGAACTCCGCGGCGCCCGCGAAGAGCTCGGCGGAGGCGCCGGTGGCGGAGAGGACGGCCTGCACCGACTTGACGGTGTGCGGGGAGCCGAGGTCGACCCAGACCCCCATGCCCTTCTTGAGCCTGCCGAACTCGGGACCCTTGTAGGTGTCGGTCTCCCAGCCCTTGTCCAGATTGCCGTCGATCACCAGCTCGGCGTCGTCCAGCTCGTCGCGGGTCTTGCTGTCCGGGTCGATGATCCGGACGTCCTCGATGGCGAGCTGTCGGACCGCCGGAGCGGCCGGCGTGGCGTCGCCGGAGGCCGGGGCGCTGCTGGAGGGGCGGGCCACCGGCTCGGTCTTCGGGTTCTTGTCGCCGCCGAGGGCGCTGATCCCGATGAGCAGCCCGACCAGGGCCACCGCCAGCAGGGCAGCGATGCCCAGGGCGACCTTGCGGCCGCCGACCGAGGCCAGCGGCGACGGCTCCTCGCCGGGCTCGGCGGTGAACCGGAGCGGGCCGGCCTGGTCGAGGAAGTGGTCCTCGACGGGGATGTCCAGCCGGCTCAGCTCGGCCGCGAGGACGTCCGACGACGGCGGGGCGATCTCCGGGTCGAGCAGGTCCATGGTGAGGTCGTCGAGGTAGGCCGGCACGCCGGCGCGTACCTGGCGGGGCGCGGCGATCGAGCCGGCGGCGTCCCGGACGGCGTCGGGGAGGGCGGCCCGGCCGTGCCCCGCGGTGGCCCCGTGCAGCGGGGCCTCACCGTGCGGCCAGTGCCCGGTCAGCGCGAAGTAGAGCACGCCGCCGACCGCCCGGAGGTCGGTCTCCTGGCTGTCCGCGCCGTCGGTACGCGCGTCGGCCAGCACCACCCGGCCGTCGTCGCTGATCATCACCGTGCCGGGGTGGACGTTGCCGTGCACCATGCCGGTGGCGTGCACCGCGGCGAGGGCGCTGGCCACCGCGTTGCCGATGGCGGTCGCCCGGCCCGGGTCCAGCGGCCCGTCCTCGGCCACCAGCTCGCGCAGGGACTGGCCGTCCACCCACTCGCGGACGACGTACGCCCGGTCGGCCTCGTCGATCGCGTCGTAGACGCCGACCAGGTTGGGGTGGATCACCCGGCTGGCCGCCACCGCGGCCTGGAGCATCTCGGTGGCGGAGTCGCCACCCGGGTAGCGGAGGACCACCGCGACGGGACGGCGCAGCACGACGTCGACCCCGCGCCAGACCAGCCGGCCCGCGCTGTCGTTGTTGATGTGCTCGACCAGCTCGTACCGATCGGCAAGGATCTCACCGGCCGTGGGAGCACCGAAGGTCATGACCGGAGGTGCGTTCTCCTCCGCCTCCTGACCCTCGCCGACCTGGGTCACCCGTCCTCCCTCGGTGATCGTGTCGATCGATGGACCCGTGCTGCTGGGCATGTGGCTTTCCGCTCTGCCTTCGAAGGAACCTGGCAGACCGGTGTCGACGCCCGCGTCGGCACCTGCCGTACCCGTCGAGAGCGACCTTACCCGGGATGCCCGGTTCTCCGACATGTCATCTTCCCGCCCGAGCCGGTGAGACGCCAGTGACCACGGCGGTCGGCCGGGTCACGGCCGTTTTCCAGCCCCGTCACTGACAACACGCTCCAGCCAATCTAGAGGTTGACGGCAAGTAGTCGGCGCAGGGGCTTCGACGACTCCAGCTCGGCTGGCGGCCATAATTTCGGCCTCCGCGCCGCTTGGCGGCGCTCCGGACCGAATGAAGGCCGGTCTGGCGCCGTCGCCCGGGTGGCGGGCCGTGCGACCTACCTGCGGATTCCCCCGGTTCGGTCAGCCACCCTCATCCGTACGGCTGGTTGTCCACAGGCCGAGAGGCTGGCTGGGCGGCGGAAGCCAGAGTTATCCACAGCCGTATCCCCAGGCTGGTGATCGTCGTTCACCGTCCGTCATCGGGGCGGGTCAGCGGCCCAGGCGCCGCCGCACCATGCCGACCACCTCGGTGATCTCGCCGATCCGCAGCACCATGGCCAGCCCGAGGTACGTCGCGCCGATCACCGCGCCGCCGATCACCAACTGGACCGCCGCGGCCGTCCAGCTCAGGTGCGCCGGGTCGCCGGGGAGCAGCTTGACCACCACGAGGCCGACCAGGGCCGCGCCCAGCGCGGCGACGACCACCCGGCCCATGGTGCGCATGATCCCGCCCAGCCCGATCCGGCCCACCCGGGGCCGGAGCAGCATCGCCGAGATCACCGCCGCGGCCACGTACGAGACGGCGTTGCCGAGCATCATGCCGGCCGCCGCGAAGGTGGCCGACAAGGCGAGGAAGAGGCCGACCTGGAGGAGCACCCGCAGCGCCACCACCGGGATGTTGACCAGGGCCGGCGTCCGGGTGTCCGGCAGCGCGTAGAAGGCAAAGGTGAAGAGCTGGCTGATCGCGAACGGGACCAGCCCGACCGCCGCCACCAGCAGCACCGTCGAGGTGGCGCGGGCGTTGTCCCCGTTGAATGCGCCGTACTGGAAGACCACCCGGGCGATCGGGCCGGCGAGCACCGCGTAGCAGACCGCGACCGGGGCGAGTACCGCGGTGACCATGCGGGTGCCCCGGGAGAGGTCGGCGGTGACGTCGCGGAACCGGCCCTCGGCGGCGGCGGCGCTCATCCGCGGCATCAGCGCGGTGATGATCGAGACGGCGATGATGCCGTGCGCCATCATCAGCAGGAGGAAGACGTTGTTGTAGATCAGCAGGCCGGCGCGGGTCTTGCCGTCCCCGCCGGACCCGGACACCCGCAGCAGCAGGTTGACCACCACGAAGAGGCCCAGCTGGTTGACCCCCACGTAGCAGAACATCCAGCCGCCGAGCCGGGCCAGCTCGCGCAGGCCCAGCTCGCGGAAGTCGAAGCGCCACTTCCACCGGAAGCCGACCTTGCGCAGCGCGGGTAGCAGTCCGGCGGACTGCACTGCCACGCCGAGCAGGGTGCCACCGCCGGCCAGCAGGATCCGGCCGGCGTCCATCTGGTCCGGCTGGAGCGCCCGCGCCCCGTAGAGGACGATGTACAGGCCGAAGGTGCCGATGACGACCAGGTTGTTCAGGATCGGCGCCCACATCGGGGCGGCGAAGTGCCCCCGGGTGTTCAACACGGCCGCGATCAGCGCGCTCACGCCGGTGAAGAAAAGCATCGGCAACATCAGGTAGGACAGGTCGTTGACCAGTCCCTTGTACGCGGCGTCCTTGCCGCTGGCGTAGATCGCGGTGATCACCGGGGCGAGGAGCACCGCGATCAGCGCGGCGGCGGCCAGGGCGAGCACCGCCAGGCTGAGCAGCCGCTGGGCGTACGCCTCGCCCCGGTCCGGGTCGGCGTTGCGGCGGCGGACCAGCACCGGGATCAGCACACTGGTGAGCACCCCGCCAAGCAGGAACTCGTACACCTGGTTCGGCAGGAACTGGGCGGTGGTGTACACGTCGCCCACCGCGTTGCCGAGGGCGGCACCGACCATCAGGTTGCGGATGAAGCCCGTACCCCGGCTGACCAGGCTGCCGACCGCCATCACCGCGCTGTTCGCCGCAGCGCTGGTCTCCGCCACCACCTCCTGCGGCGGCGCGGTGGCCTCCACACCCGGCTGGTTGAGCGGCTCGGCCGAGATGAAGGTCGCCCCGTCGTCCGGCGGCAGGCCGCCGCCGTGCGCGTTGGCGCTGCGGTAGAGCCCGCCGCTCATCTCCAGCCTCCCAGGGGTACGTCCGAGCCGGACCTCCGGGCCCGCACGCCCAAGACGATAGTCAACCTCGGTGGCTTACCCGCGCCCGGCGCGGTTGACCCCGCTCCGGCCCGATAGGCTGGCGATCCCATGTCCGAAGCCTCCGCATCCCACGCCGCCGAACGCCGTGAGCTGACCGCCGCGCAGCGCAACGCCGTCGCCGAACTGCTCCGCGTCTCGCCGGTCGCCGACGAGCTGGGCCGGCGCTTCGCCCGGGCCGGTCACGAACTGCACCTGGTGGGTGGATCGGTACGGGACGCGCTGCTCGGCCGGCTCGGCCACGACCTCGACTTCTGCACCGACGCCCACCCGGACGAGACCTTGAAGATCATCCGGGGTTGGGCGGAGTCGATCTGGGAGACCGGGCGGGAGTTCGGCACCATCGCCTGCCAGCGCGAGGGTCTCAGCCTGGAGATCACCACCTTCCGCGCGGAGGCGTACGACCAGGTCAGCCGGAACCCGGTCGTCGAGTACGGCACCAGCCTGGAAGAGGACCTGAAGCGCCGCGACTTCACCGTCAACGCGATGGCGGTCAGCGTCCCCGACCACCGGTTCACCGACCCGTACGGCGGCCTGGCCGACCTGGCCGCCAAGATCATTCGTACTCCCGGCACGCCGCAGGAGTCCTTCCGCGACGACCCGCTACGGATGCTGCGCGCGGCCCGGTTCGCCGCCCAGCTGCGCTTCACGGTGCACCCCGAGGTCCGCGAGGCGATGACCCGGATGGCCCCGGACCTCGACCGGATCACCGCCGAGCGGATCCGGGACGAGTTCACCAAGCTGCTCTGCGGCGCCGACCCGATCACCGGGCTGCGGCTGCTGGTCGACACCGGGCTGGCCGAGCGGTTCATCCCGGAGCTGACCGGGCTCAAGCTGGAGATCGACGAGCACGCCCAGCACAAGGACGTCTACGAGCACACCCTGACCGTGGTCAGCAACGCCATGTCGATGGAGGAGGACGGCTGCGACTTCGTGCTGCGGATGGCCGCGCTGATGCACGACGTCGGCAAGCCGGCGACCAAGGCGGTCGGCCCGGACGGCCGGGTCAGCTTCCACCACCACGAGCTGGTCGGCGCCCGGCTGACCAAGGCCCGGATGAAGGCGATGCGCTACCCCAAGGACGTGACGTCCCAGGTGGTCAAGCTGGTCGGCCTGCATCTGCGTTTCTACGGGTACGGCCGGGGCGAGTGGACCGACTCGGCGGTCCGCCGGTACGTCACCGACGCCGGTGACCTCCTGCCCCGGCTGCACAAGCTCACCCGCTCCGACTGCACCACCCGCAACCGGCGGAAGGCGGCCCAGCTCGCGGCCGACTACGACGCGCTGGAGGAGCGGATCGCCCGGATCGCCGCCGAGGAGGACCTGGCTCGGGTCCGCCCCGACCTGGACGGCAACGCGATCATGGAGCTGCTCGGCGTACCGCCGGGGCCGATCGTGGGGAGGGCCTGGCAGTACCTCAAGGAGCTGCGGCTGGAACGCGGCCCGCTGGACCGCGACGAGGCCGAGGCGGAGCTGCTCCGCTGGGCCCGGGAACAGGGCATCATCACGTCCTGACCGCGAGCCGTGGCGAGCACCGCGTGGATCCAGGTGTCAAGAAGGGCCCCTCGTCCAACGCCCGGCGTTGACAAGGGGCCCTTCCTTACCGCTCAGGCTTCGACGGCGGGCTTGGTGCTGCCGTTGCTGCTCGCGCTGCCCAGCTTGGCGAGCAGGCCGGCCAGGTCGATGCCGGTCAGATCGCTGCCGAGCTGGAGGCCCTGCGCCACGTTCCCGGCCACGGACTTGGTCAGCGAGGACGCGCCGTCGGTCGAGATGACCGTCATCTTGTCGATCGCGCCGATCGGGGCGCTCGCCGCCTCGACCACCTGCGGCAGCACCTTGACCAGCAGGTCCAGCACCGCCGCCTCGCCGTACGCGGCGAACGCCTCGGCCTTGCGGGCCATCGCGTCGGCCTCGGCCTGCCCCTTGGCCAGGATGGCCGCCGCCTCGGCCTGGCCCTCCCGCTCGACCGCCTCGGCGATCGCGCTCCGCCGGCGCTGCTCGGCCTCACCCTCCTTGGCGCCCTCGATCGCGTTCGCCTCGGCCAGCGCGGCGCGGCGGGCCCGCTCGCCCTCACCGGTGAGCCGAGCCTGCTCGGCGGCGGCCTGCGCGGCGGCGATGGTCGCCTGGCGCTGCGCGTCCGCGTTGAGCACCGCCGCGTTGCGGGCCGCCTCGGCCTCCTGCTCGACCTTGTAACGGGCCGCGTCGGCCGGCTTGCGCACCTCGGTGTCGAGCTGCCGCTGCTTCAGCTCGGCGTTCCGCTCGGCCACCTTCTGCTGCTCGGAGAGGATCGCCTGGTCCCGCTCGGCCTGGGCGAGCGGGCCGGCCGCCGCCGACTTCGCCTTGGCCGCGTCGATCTCGGCCTGGATGGCGGCCTGCTTGAGCGCCAGGTTCCGGTTCGCCTCGGCGATCGCCTCCTCGGCCAGCAGTCGCTCCTGCTCGGCCTGCTGTCGGGCCCGCGCCTCGGCGATGGCGGCGTCCTTGAGCACCCGGGCCGCCTCCGGCCGACCCAGGTCCTGCAGGTACGAACCCTCGGCCAGGATGTCCTGGAGCTGGAAGGTGTCCAGCACCAGGCCCTGGTTGGTCATCGAGTGCTCGGCCTCCTCGGCGACCGCGCTGGCGAACGCCGCCCGGTCCCGGATGATCTCCTCGACGGTGAGCCGCCCGACGATCGAGCGGAGCGCGCCGGCCAGCACCTCCCGGGTGAAGTTGTCGATCTCCTCCTGCTGGTTCAGGAAGCGCTGGGCGGCGGCGCGGATCGCGTCCTCGGTGCCGCCGACCTTGACGATCGCGACGCCGTGCAGCTCGGTACGGATGCCCTGCTTGCTCACCGCGCCCCGGATGCTGACGTCGATCCGGCGGCTGGACAGGTCGAGGGACTGGAGCTTCTGCACCACCGGCAGGACGAAGACCGAGGCGCCGAGCACCACCTTCTGCCCGGACATGTCGGTGGCGCGCCCGCCGTCGGCGGTCTGCGTGGTCCGGCCCTTGCGGCCGGTGACGATGAACGCCTGGTTCGGGCCGGCCACCTTGATCCGGGAGAGCACGAACAGGACGAGGAGGACGGCGAGGAGGACCGCGCCGCCGATGGCGACGAGCAGGGGCATGTGGGTTCCCGTCTGTGCGAAGGGGAATCAGTAGGTCTCGACGTGGACGCTGGTCTCGCTGAGTGCTTCGACCACGAAGATCCGGGTGCCGGCCGGGAGCGGACGGTCGGCGCGGGCGTTGAGCTTCACCGGCTGGCCGGCGAGGCGTACCCGCACCTCGCCGTAGCCGCCGGCCGGGACCGGGGTGACCACCAGGCCGGTCGCGCCGACCAGATGGCTGCGGGTGGGTGTGGGGTCGGTCCGCATGTTGCGGGCCGCCCGGCTGAGCCGGGCCGCCAGCCACGCGGTGGGCACCGCGGCGACCGCGCCGCCGGCCACCGCCGCCGCGATCATCCCCGGGGTACGCCCACCGAGCAGCTCGTTGACGATCGCGGCGCCGAAGCCGAAGGCCCCGGTGAACCCGGCGACCGCCTCCAGCGACACCGGACCGTCGACGTCCGGATGGCCGATGTGCAGCAGCCCCGAGCCGACCAGAGCGAGGGCGAGTACGCCGACCCCGGCCCCGCCGATGATCAGGAAGAGGAACGTCCCCGTGGCCACGACCCGCACGGTATCGACATTGCGCAACGTCGCGGGCCGGCCGAACGGTCAGCGCGGGGCGACGGTCACCTCAAGATCGACCAGCTCCCTCGGCAGCGGCTGGCGGACCAGCTCCCGCCCGGTCGGGTCGGCGAGGACGAAGTCCCCCGTGCCGAGCGGCCGGCGGTAGAGCAGCCGGTCGTCGGAGACCCAGACGACCTCGGCGCTCGGCAGCGGGTTCAGCACCCGGCCGGTCGCCGTCTCGACCAGCAGCGGCTCCTCCTGCCCCTGGACGACGACGAGCTTCCCGTCCGGCGACCAGGCATCCGGGCCGGCCGGACCGCCGGGTACCGACACGAAACGGGTCGGCCGGCCGTCCTCGACGGAGAACAGCTGCACGCCTCTGGCGCGATCCCGGGGCGATGACTCGGGGGCCTTGTGGCCGGTCAGTGTGAGGGCCACCTCCCGACCGTCCCTGGTCCAGGTGAAATCGCAGAAGTCGGTGCAGAACCAGACCCGGCGGTCCACCAGGTGCGTCTGTTTGGCGCCGTCCGTGTCCAGCACGACGAAGCCGAAGTGGTCCACCCGGTGGGTGGTGAGGAGCAGGCGCCGGCCGTCCGGTGACCAGTGCGGCACGGAGAGCGCGCCGTCCACCTGGTACCAGCGGGTCTTTCCGCTGGTCAGATCGATCAGGCCGACTTCCCGCGGCCGGTCGTCGTCGTGGACCGCGACGAGCGAGCCGGTGGGCGCGGGAAAGATGCCGTCGTAGCGGTCGGTGGCGATGTAGCTACCCCGTCCCCGGTCCAGCAGGAAACCGTTGCCGGAACCGCCCTTGACCTGCGCCCGCGTCACCACCCAGCCGCCGGGCAGCACCAACGGCTTCCTGGTCCAGTTCGCCCCCGGGGTGGCCAGCATGGTCGGCGAGGGGGTTGCCGTCGGGGTTGGTGTCGCCGGGGGTGCGGCCGGATCGGGCCGGAGTAGCGCGAAGGGCAGGGTCACCCCGACGATCGCCACCAGGACGGCACTCGTGGCGGCGACCCGCCGACGGCGACGCAGCCGCCGGCCCCGATTGAGGGCCCGGGTGGCGAGGTCGGGTGCCGAGCCCACCCCGTCCGCGAGGTCCCGCACCGCCGCGCGGAGCGTCTCGTCCAGCATTCCGCTCATCGCGTCACCTCTGCACGGCTCGTCAGCTCGTCCAGCGCCGGCACCAACTGCCGGAGCCGGGCCAGCGCCTTGGCGGTCTGGCTGGCCACCGTGCCGGACCGGCAGCCGAGCAGCGCGGCGGTCTGTTCGACGCTGAGGTCCTCCAGGTAGCGCAGGGTCAGCACGGCCCGCTGGCGGGGCGGCAGGGCCCGCAGCGCGTCCCGCAACAGCAGCCGCAGGTCGTGGTCGGGGCCGATCGTCGCCCGGTCCGGCAGCTCCGCGACCGGGACCTCCGCCCGCCGTGCGCGTCGTCGCCAGCCGGAGACCTGGTCGTGGTAGAGGATCCGTTTCACGTACGGCTCGGCGTCGCCGCGGATCCGCGGCCAGCGCGCGTACGCCTTGGCGAGCGCGTTCTGCAGCAGGTCCTCCGCAGCGTGCTGGTTCCCGGCGAGCGCGTACGCGACGCGCAACAGGGCGCCTCCTCGTTCGTTGACGAACGCGGTGAACTCCCCGTCGGTCACCTCTGCCACTCCGCACCTCCGTACCGAAGACGCGCGCCGATCGCGGAAGTTTGCCCCACTGGACGGAGAAAACGGCCGCGACGAGAATCTAGCCGTTGACAAGATTCGCCCACAGGAGGAATCTTGACATTGACAAGACGGAGGTATCGATGTCATCGGACACACTCACCACGGCCGGAATCCTGCTGATCACCGTCGTCGCGGTCGCGTACGGCGGACTGACCCTGCTCACCCACCTGGCCCGCCGCAAGCCCGGCTACCTGGACAACCCGGTCCGCCGCGGATTGTGGACGGCGGGCCATGCGCACGCCGGCGTCCTGGTCCTGTTCGCCCTCGTCGCGCTGCCCTACATCGACCAGGCCGACGCGTCGTCCGGGATGCGGACGCTGATCCGCACGCTGTTCGTCGCGGCGCCGATCCTGATGCCGCTCGGCTTCTTCCTCTCCGTCGCGCGTCCCACCGACACCCGACCCAACAAGCTGATCTGGCTGACGGTCGCGGGCGGGGCGAGCCTGAGCCTCGGTGCGGTGCTGCTCGGCATCGCCCTGCTCTGATCGGCCGCGGTGCCGCCGGCGTCGGCCGGTGTCGTAGCGGCCGGGCAGAATGGCCGCATGCGCTGGACCGTGCTCGATTCGCCGATCGGTGAGTTCTCCGTCGCCACCGACGGCGGGGCGGTCCGGGCGGCGCACTTCGGGCGGGTGGCGTCGGCGACCGAGGAACCGGGCGACGAGCTGGCCCGGCTCGTCCTGACCGAGCTGCGGGCCTACTTCGCCGGGGAGCTGACCGAGTTCACCGTCCCGGTCGCGGTGCTGCGCGGCTCGGAGTTCGAGCGCGCGGTGTGGCGGGAGATGACCCGCATCCCGTACGGGGAGACGCTGACCTACGGCGAGGTGGCGCGGGCGGTCGGGGATCCGGGGGCGGCCCGGGCGGTCGGGGTGGCCTGCAACCGCAACCCGGTGCCGGTGATCGTGCCCTGCCACCGGATCGTCGGCGCGGGCGGCAAGCTGGTCGGCTTCGGTGGGGGGCTGCCGCGCAAGGTGACCCTGCTGGAGCTGGAGGCGGCGGTGGCGCTGCGCCGCGCCTGGTCCTGACGTACGCGGACGAAGGAGGCCGGGTCCGCGCGGACCCGGCCTCCTTCCCTGCTGGTCAGCGCGTCAGCGCTCGACCTCGCCCTTGATGAACGCCTCGACGGCGGCGTGCGCGTCGTGGTCGGCGTACTGCTTGGGCGGGGACTTCATGAAGTACGAGGAGGCGGAGAGGATCGGGCCACCGATCTTCCGGTCCAGCGCGATCTTCGCGGCGCGGACGGCGTCGATGATGACGCCGGCCGAGTTCGGCGAGTCCCACACCTCGAGCTTGAGCTCGGCGTTGAGCGGGGTGTCACCGAAGGAGCGGCCCTCCAGGCGGATGTAGGCCCACTTCCGGTCGTCGAGCCACGGCACGTGGTCCGACGGGCCGATGTGCACGTCGCTCTTCTGCATCTCGTGCGGGATCTGGGAGGTCACCGACTGGGTCTTCGAGATCTTCTTCGAGACCAGGCGGTTGCGCTCCAGCATGTTCATGAAGTCCATGTTGCCGCCGAAGTTGAGCTGGTACGTGCGCAGCAGCTCGACCCCGCGGTCCTCGAAGAGCTTCGCCAGGGCGCGGTGCACGATGGTGGCGCCCACCTGGCTCTTGATGTCGTCACCGACGATCGGCAGGCCGGCGTCGGAGAACTTCTTGGCCCACTCCGGGTCGGAGGCGATGAAGACCGGCAGGGCGTTCACGAACGCGCAGCCGGCGTCGATCGCGGCCTGGGCGTAGAACTTGTCGGCCTGCTCGGACCCGACCGGCAGGTAGGAGACGACCACGTCGACCTGCGCGTCGCGCAGCGCCTGCGCCACGTCGACCGGCTCGACGTCCGACTCCTCGATGATCTCGCGGTAGTACTGGCCGAGACCGTCGAAGGTCGGGCCGCGCTGCACGGTGACGCCGGTCGGCGGCACGTCGCAGAGCTTGATGGTGTTGTTCTCGCTGGCCACGATCGCCTCGGCGAGGTCCATGCCCACCTTCTTGGCGTCCACGTCGAACGCCGCGACGAACTTCACGTCCGAGACGTGGTAGTCGCCGAAGGTGACGTGCATGAGACCCGGGACGCGGTCGTTCGGGTCGGCGTTCCGGTAGTACTCCACGCCCTGCACGAGGGACGAGGCGCAGTTACCCACACCGACGATGGCGACGCGGACGGAGCCCATAGCGTCTGCCTCCTTCTTCTTTCATCACGGCCGCTCTTTCCTGGACTCTCCAGGCGGGGGCGGGCTGTCGTTTTCTCGTCGGCCGCCGGCCGTCCCGGGTGCCGGGACCGTCGGGGCTCGGCCGGAGCGCTCGTTGGCAATGAGCTCCTCCAGCCAGCGAACCTCGCGTTCACAGGCGTCGAGCCCGTGGCGCTGCAGTTCCAGGGTGTACGCGTCGAGCCGCTCGGCTGCCCGGCCGAGCACGTCACGAAGGCCTTCGCGACGTTCCTCGATCTTCCGACGGCGACCTTCCAGGATCCGGAGCCGGGTGGCCTGGTCGGTCCGGGCGAAGAACGCGAAGTGCACCCCGAAGCCCGTGTCGTCGTACGTCTCCGGCCCAGCCTGCGCTATCAGCTGGGCGAAGCGTTCCTTGCCCTCCGCGGTAATGGTGTAGACCACCCGTCCACGTCGGCTGGTCAGGGCGGGAACCTCCTCGGCGGTCGCGGGCGTCTCGGCGGCTTCGGCGATCCATCCCGCCGCCTGCAGCCGGCGCAGGGTCGGGTAGAGGGAGCCGTAGCTGATCGCCGCCCGGATGGCGCCGAGCTTGGCGGTCAACTCCTTGCGCAGCTCGTAGCCGTGCATCGGAGCCTCCTGCAGGAGGCCCAGGATGGCGAACTCGAGCATGGGCCACCCCTTCTTACCCCCGGCGCGGAGGCGTAACCGCCGCGATGTATCGGACCGATACATCGCACGTTAGCGGACACCCATGATCAGGGCAAACCCTCGTTTACGCACTCCTGCCCTCACGGATCGTGACGATGGTCGCCTCGCCCCGCCGGACCGCGTACCCTTTGCCGCATGCGTACGCAGCGCCAGGTCGTCGACTACTCGCTCCAGAAGCGAGCAGTGCTGCGTGAGCTCCTCGCCGGCCGGATCGGCACGTACGACGTCTGCGACGCCTCGCCGTACCTGAAGAACGCCGCCCGGTTCCACGGCGAGCCCACCGAGGAGCGCTGCCCGATCTGCCGCAGCGAGAACCTCATTCACGTCCACTACATTTACGGGGACGAGCTCAAGCAGTCCGCCGGCCAGGCGCGTACCCGGGCCGAGTTGCCCGTCCTGGCGATGACGCTGCGTGAGTTCCAAGTCTTCGTGGTGGAGGTGTGCCCCGGCTGCGACTGGAACCATCTCGTCGAGCAGTTCCTGCTCGGGCGGGACGGCCTGGCCGGTGGCATGGAGGACGGGTCGGAGCAGGAGGCGGTGAGCGGCTCGTCCGCGCCGACCGGCTCCACCCCTCGTCGAAGGCGAGAGGCGCAACGGTGAATTCGGCTGTCCGGGTCGAGCCCCCCAGGATTGGCGGGTGGCGTATCCGACGGCAGCGGAGTCTGATTAGTCCGAATAAATCGGATTTGACGGCAACACCCTGGCGCGCCCGGGGTGTAGCGTCTCGTGTTCCAGCTCACGGCAACCCGGTGGCGGCGCCCCCGCGCCCCACCGCGACCGGCAGGGTGTGAGGAATGAACTACGGCGATCCCAGTTCTTCGCGTGGGCGGGCCCAGATCCCGGGCCCGAACGGCGACCCCGGTTCCGGAGGGAGCCCGCGCGGGAACGGTTGGTCATCCGGCTCCGAGGGCAGGGCCTCCGTGACGCCGCGCGGCACGTCCGGCGGGCGCGCCTCGGTCGGTGGCGCGGCCCCGACGCTCCGCGGCGGCTCGGGTTCGGCCTCCGTCGGTAGGGCCGGCGCAGGCCGCGCCTCAGTCCCGGTCTCGCCGGCTCCCGGCGGCGCCACCGGGCGGGCCGGTGCCGGCCGCGCGTCGGTCCCGGTGTCCCCGGCGGGTCCCGCCGGCCGCGCCTCGGTCGGCGCGGCGAGCGTGGGTTCGGCCGGTCGGGCGAGCGTCGGCTCGGCGGCCGTGGGTGGCCGGGCCAGCGTGGCCCGCGCGGGTGTGCCCGGCATGGTGGGCGGCGGCCCCGGCGGGCCAGGTGGCCCGACCGGGCCCGGCCGGGGTGGTCGGGGCGGTCGCGGTGACGACCCGGCGGCGGCGGCCCGGGCGAAGAAGCGCCGGCGGATCAACATGCTGATCGCCGGCTTCGCCGTCTTCATCATGCTCGCCGGCATCGGCGTGGTTGGCTTCACCTACTACTCGACCAACGTCATCCTGCCCGAGGACACCATTCCGCCGCTGTCCACCACCATCTACTCGGCGGACAAGAAGGTCATCGCCAAGGTGGGTGACCAGAACCGCCAGCTGGTCACCATCAACCAGATCCCGGAGTGGGTCCAGCACGCGGTCGCCGCGGCGGAGGACCGGAACTTCTACCGGCACTCCGGCGTGGACTACAAGGGCATCGCCCGTGCCGCCTGGAACAACCTCACCGGTGGCGACAAGCAGGGCGCCTCGACCATCACCCAGCAGTACGCCCGCAACGCGTTCGACAACCTGAACCAGGACACGTACGGCCGCAAGGTGAAGGAGGCGATCCTCGCCTCCAAGCTGAACGACAAGTACGACAAGCCGACGATCATGCAGCACTACCTGAACGTGATCTACTTCGGCCGGGGCGCGTACGGCATCCAGGCGGCGGCGCAGACCTACTTCGGCAAGGACGTGTCGAAGCTGACCGTGGCGGAGGCCGCAGTGCTCGCCGCGCTGATCAAGCAGCCCGAGCCAAGCCTCACGCCGGGCGGTCACAAGGGCTACGACCCGGCGATCAACCCGCAGGCCGCGCTGGACCGGTGGAACTACGTCATCAACGGCATGATCACCGAGGGGTGGCTCGACGCGCCGAACAAGCCGGCGCACCCCACCGAGTACCCGAAGACGATCAAGAAGCCGTCGAAGAACAACGGCGCGGACTTCGGCGTCAACACGCCGTACGGCAACGTGATCAACTACGTCTCGCAGGAGATGCGGGACATGAAGCTGTGCACCGACGACGAGGCCCAGGCCACCCCGGACAAGCCACTCTGCTCGCAGGCGCTGAGCCGGGGCGGTTACAGGATCACCACCACCATCGACACCCGGATGCAGGAGGCGGCGCTCGAGGCGGCCCAGCGCGCCCGGAAGGGCTCCGAGCTCTACGGCCAGCCGAAGAACCTGATGGCCGCGGTGGTGTCGATCGATCCGAGGACCGGCGCCGTGAAGGCCTACTACGGCGGTGACAACGGCACCGGTACCGACTACGCCGGCAAGAACATCGACGGCGGGGTGCTCAGCGGCGGCCATTCCCCGGGTTCGAGCTTCAAGATCTACACGCTGGCCGCGGCGCTGAAGGAAGGCATTTCCGTCAAGTCGCGGTGGAAGGGCTCGGCGTTCACGCCGGAAGGGGTCGAGTTCAAGGTCAGCAACGCCGGCGCCGACAAGGTCTCCTGCGGCGACTCCTGCACCCTGGAGATCTCGACGCTGAAGTCGCTGAACGTGCCGTTCTACTACATCACCGAGAAGATCGGCGCGGACAAGGTGCTGGCGATGGCCAAGCAGGCGGGCGTTACCACCATGTGGCGGACCGACACCAACCCGGCCAAGGCGTACGACCTGACCAAGTCGGACCCGAAGGACCTGACGCCCTCGCCCTTCTTCAACGTCATCGGCTACGGTCAGTACCCGATCACCGTGCTGGACCACGCCAACGGTGTCGCCACCTTCGCCAACCAGGGCATCTACAACAAGGCGCACTTCGTGAAGAAGGTGGAGAAGCAGAACCCCAACACCGGCAAGTGGGACACGGTGGGCACCGAGAAGCTCAAGCCGCTGCGACGCATCGACAAGGACATCGTCGCGGACGTGACCTCGGTGCTGGAGAAGTACCCGGGTCAGGTGGACCGGCGCCTCGACGACGGCCGGAAGGCCGCCGAGAAGACCGGCACCTGGGAGCTCGGCGACGGCAGCGAGCGCAACGGTGACGCCTGGATGATCGGCTACACGCCGCAGCTGGCCACCGCCGTCTGGGTCGGCAACGTCGACAAGCGACTGGCGATCAAGTACAAGGACGGCCGGGACATCAGCGGTGCCCGGATGCCCGGCGCCATCTTCCAGCGCTTCATGAACGACGCGCTCAAGGGCCAGGACAAGATGGACTTCCCGCCCGCTGCGCACATCGGCGACGACAACGCCGGCAACGGAGCCCCGCCGCCGGTCGAGAACCCGCTGCCCGGCTCCAGCTGCGACCCGCTCGGCCTGTTCTGCCAGGATGGCAACAACGGCGGTGGCAACAACGGCGGCACCACCGGCCCGGGCTTCCCGCCGGGTCCGGGCAACGGTGGTGGCGGTGGTGGCCTCCTGCCGAGCACACCACCACGGCAGACGTACTGACGCAGTGCCGCGCGACGGCGGTCGGACCAGCGGGTCCGGCCGCCGTCGGCGTTTTCCGCGTACGGAATTCTGCTGTCCAGGCGGGACGCAGAGGCCCGAGGTACGGCAGGATGCCTCTTCATGAGCACCCAGTCGACGGCAGGCATCGACGACAACGGAACCATCGACCATCCGTCCCGCTCGGACCGCTTCGTCCGCGGCGCGTCGGAGCTGATCGGCGGTCCGCTCGGCGACCACGCCGCCGCCCTGGACCGACCGGCGGGCCGGGAGCGGCGCTTCTGGAGCCCGGCCCGGATCGTCCTGGCGCTGGTCTGCCTGACGCTGGCGCTGCACTGGGTGCAGAAGTCGCCCTGCCAGGACGGCGCCTGGCAGAACAACGTGCAGTACACGCGGATGTGCTACACCGACGTGCTGGCGCTCTACTACGCCGAGGGACTCAACGAGGGCAAGGTGCCCTACGCGGACCACCCGGTCGAGTATCCGGTGCTGACGGGCTACTTCATGGGGGCGCTCGGGCTGCCGGTGCACGCCCTCGGTGTCGACGACCCGGCGATCAACCAGGGGCGGTGGTTCTACAACCTCAACGCGCTGGTGCTCAGCGCCCTCGCCGTGGCCACCGTCGCCGTCATCCTCAACCTGCGGCGTCGACGACCATGGGACGCGGCGTTGTTCGCGCTGGCTCCCGCCCTGCTGCTGACCGCCACCGTCAACTGGGACCTGCTCGCCGTCGGCCTGGCCGCGTTCGGATTGCTGGCCTGGGCGCGCCGGCGGCCGGCCACGGCCGGCGTCCTGCTCGGCCTCGCCGGGGCGGCGAAGATGTGGCCGCTCTTCCTGCTCGGCCCGGTGCTGGTGCTCGGGCTGCGGGCCGGTCGGCTGCGCGCCGCCCTCACCGCCACCGGCACCGCCCTGGTGGCGCTCGTCGTGGTCAACCTGCCGGTGGCGGTCCCGTACCGGGAGAGCTGGAACCGGTTCTTCGACCTGAACACCACCCGTCCCATCGACTGGGGCACCCTCTGGTACATCGGGCGGTACCTCGACGGCAAGGTCAGCCCGTCAGCACCCGGTGACCTCGGGCCGTTCGAGTGGCTGAACGCGCACATCCCCACCCTCAACTGGGTGTCGTACCTGCTCTTCGGCCTGGCCTGCCTGGGGGTGGCGGCGCTGGGGCTGTTCGCCCCCCGCCGGCCCCGGCTCGCGCAGCTCGCCTTCCTGGTGGTCGCCGCCTTCCTGATCTTCAGCAAGGTCTGGTCCCAGCAGTTCGTGCTCTGGCTGCTTCCGCTCGCGGTGCTCGCCCGGCCGCGCTGGGGAGCCTTCCTGGCCTGGCAGTTCGCCGAGGTGTGCTACTTCGTCGCGTTCTACGGCGAGCTGCTCGGCGCGGCCACCAGCCGGCCGGTCTTCCCCGAGGGCGTGTTCGTGCTCGCCGCCAGCCTCCGGCTGGTCACCGTCGCGGTGCTGTGCGGCTTCGTGATCCGGGACATCCTGCGCCCGGAGCGGGACGCGGTCCGGTCCACCTATGTGGACGACCCGGACGGCGGCGTCCTCGACGGCGCCGCCGACGCCGGCTGGCTCCGCCGCCGCCACCGTGACGCGACGGCACCCGAGCCCGTCACCGCCTGACCCGAACCAGAGAGGACTCGACTCGATTCGAATCGCCCCGGCGCCGCGCAACTCCAGGACGGCCGGTGAGACGAAGGGTTGGCGGGAGCCCAGCCGGCGGAGGGATCAAGCCTGACCGCCCGGAGCCGGCTGGGCTCCCGCCAACCCAACTAGCCAGCGAGGTGGAAGACGATCGCCCCGCCGACGTCCTCCCGGGTCACCCCCAGCCCGTCGATCGGCTTGTCGAGCATCCGCTCCCACGGCGTCCCGCCGAGCCGATCAGGGAGCACCACCACGTTCTTCACGCCGAGTTGGCGCAGGTAGTCGATGCTGGGCTGGTCGGGGAAGTCGACGCTCACGTCGCGTACCTTCGCCTGGCTCTCCGGGGTGAAGCCGCTCCCGCCGTTGACCATCTGCTGGAACCGGCCGGTCGACCAGACCATCACCGGCTGGTCCAGGTTCTGGCTGCTGGGCAGGACCAGCAGCGGCCCGTCCACCGTGCGCATGGCCGCCGGCTGCTGCGGCACCACCGGGTGCGGGGTGACGTTCAAACCCTCCACGACCACCAGCAGCAGCGGCAGCAGCGTGGCCAGCCGCAGCCACGGCCCGGGCCACGGGGGGACCCGCTCGGCGGCCAGCTCGCGTACCCGGGCGCAGAACGCGGTGACCGCGCCCGCGGCGAGCAGGCCGAGGAACAGGGTGGCCCAGAGCATCAGCCGACCGGGCGTGCGCAGCCCGTTCCAGCCCGGCAGGTACTCGAAGAGCGGCACGAAGGTGTAGGTGCCGCCGAAGAACCGGGTGCCCATCGCCAGGATCATGCTGATCAGCACCCCGGCGAGCAGGTAGAGCCGGTGCCGGACCCGCCAGACCGAGAAGAACAGCCCGCCGGCGGCCAGGGCGTAGAGCGCGAAGCCGGGCAGCAGGGTCATCTCGGGGTGCCAGGGCAGCACGGCCCGCGCCCCCTCGTGCAGCTGACCCCAGATCCGCGACTCCGCCGGGGCGGTGAAGAACCCGCTCGCGGGCGGCGAGTAGATGGCGATGTCGCCCAGCGTCCGGGCCGCGTTCGGGTGCAGCTCCGCGACCTTGAAGAACGGCACCGCCAGCAGCGCCCCGACCGCGCCGAAGAGCAGGCCGCCGACCAGGTCGGCGAGGAACAGCCGGCCGCCGAACGGGCGCTTCACCGGCCGGACCAGCCAGCGCCGGGCGAACCAGATCACCGCCGCCACCAGCACGATGCCGGCCAGCAGGTACGCGAACATCAGGCCGATACCGAAGCCGAGGCTGAGCTGCCACGCCGCCACCAGCCAGCCGAGGAACGCCCAGCCGGCGTGCCGGCGCTCGGGGCGGTACCCGTACCGCAGGGACCAGCCGTGGCCCCGGGCGAGCATCGCCAGCGCCAGCGGGATCCCGCCGTTGGAGACGATGTGCAGGTGCCCGGCCTGGGCCAGCAGCCAGGGGGCGTACGTGTAGCTGGCCCCGGCCACCGCGGCCCCGATCCGGCCCGCGCCCAGCTGGCGGGCCAGCGCGTACGCCCCGAGCGTGGCGAGCGCGTGCGCCAGCACGAACATGATGTTGTAGCGCACCAGGGCGGCCTCGGGACCGTGACCGATCATGCCGGCCGGCGCGTACCCGAGGAGGGTGTCCGAGAAGGCGAAGCTCCACGGGTCGGGGAAGAACGTGTTGGAGTTCCACAGCTGCGCCGGGTCGGTCAGCAGGATGTGCCCCGACCAGGCCATCTGCCAGGCCTGCAGGCTCGGGTCCCAGTAGTCCTGGGGCAGCGTGTAGCCGGGGTAGCGCAGGGTGGGCCAGGTCATCAGCACGGCCAGCGCCAGCACGGCGACGGTGGCCAGGGTCCACTCGTGGATCAGGAACCGGCCGACCGCGCGGACCGCCCGGCGGGGGCGGGTGAGCACCCGTTCCGGGGCGGGGCCGAACGCGGTGAAGGGGTCCTCCGGCTTCGTACTCTTGCCGGGCTCGGTCTTGTCGTCGGCCTTCGCCGGACCGGTCGGGCTCGCCTTTCCGGCACCGCCCGGGTCGCCGTCGCCAGCCGTCCCGTCGGTGGCCTTGCCCGCGCCGGCCTTCGCGGCGGCGTCGGTGGTGTCGGCCTTGGCGTCGGCGTCGGTGTCGCCCGCGCCGGCCGTCCCGTCGGTGGCCTCGCCCGTGCTGGCCTTCGCGGCGGCACCGGCAGTGTCGGCCTTGGCGGCGATGTCGCCCGCGCCGGTCCTGGCGGCGTCGTCACGAGCCGTTTCGTCGGTGGCCCCGCCGGTGCCGGCCGTCGTGGCGGCGTCGGTCGTGGTGACCGTGCTCTCGGCGTCGGTGGTGCCGGCCTTTGTCTCAGCGTCGGTGATGCCGGTCTGGGCGTCGCCCGAGCCGGCCTTGGCGGCGGTGGCGCCCGGGCCGGTCTTCGCCCCGGGGGCACCCGCGCTGGCCGCGCCGTCGCCGTCGCCCGGGGCGGTCTTCCCGCCGGCGGTCGCGTCCGACTGCTCAGTGGTCATGCCGCGGTCCCCAACTGCTCGCGCAGGAAGGCGATGTCGGCCGCCTGGCCCTCGACGCCACCCGGGGTCTCCACGATGACCGGCGCACCGGCCGCGCGGATCACCGCCACCACCAGTTCCGGGTCGATCGTCCCGCCGGTGAGGTTGTCGTGCCGGTCCTGGCCGGAGTTGAACGCGCCCTTGGAGTTGTTGGCGTGGATCAGGTCGATCCGGCCGGTGATCGCCTTGATCCGGTCGACCAGCCCCAGCAGCTCCTCGCCGCCGGCGTACGCGTGGCAGGTGTCGAGGCAGAAGCCCACCTCGTAGTCGCCGAGCGCGTCCCAGAGCCGGGCCAGCGCGTCGAGGTGGCGGGCGCAGGCGTTCTCCCCACCGGCGGTGTTCTCGATCAGCACCGGCAGCGGGAAGCCACCCGAGTCCGCCGCGTACGCGAAGGTCTTCCGCCAGTTGTCGAAGCCGACCGCGAGATCGTCGCCCGCGTTGACGTGGCCACCGTGCACGATCAGGCCCTTGGCCCCGACCTCGGCGGCGGCGGACGCGTGGCCGAGAAGGAGTTTGCGGCTCGGGATGCGGATCCGGTTGTTCAGCGTGGCCACGTTGATCACGTACGGCGCGTGGACGTAGAGGTCGACCTCGGCGTCGCGCAGCCGCTGCGCGTCCTCCCGGGGCTTCGGGGCCTTCCATCCCTGTGGATCGGCGAGGAAGAACTGCACGGCTTCGGCGTCCCGGGCGGTCGCCTCGGCCAGCGGGTCGGTCGGATCGACGTGGGCTCCGATTCGCATGGAGGGCAGCCTACGTCGCGCCCCCGACGCGCGGGGCGACCGTGGCGGGCCGGTTTCCGGCGTACGGACCGGGGTGGCGGGTCGGGGTCAGGCGTGAATCCGCGTCACCAGCCGGCCCGGCGGTCGTTGTCCGAGGTGGGATCGACGGTCGACGCCCCGCCCGGGCGCGGTCCACAGGCGCCCGGGCGAGGAGAGACCCCCGGTAACGGGGCGCCCCGCCGTGCGGCCCGGCACGACGGGGCGTGATCCGGCTCTTCACACCGAACGGCAGCGTGGCAGCGCCGCCGGGCAAATTCCTCCATTTACCCCAAGAGGTGACGAGAGCCGTTGTATGGTCAGACCAGGTGACAACACGATAAAGCTCCGCGGGGCGTCCTCGATCCAACCTCATCGGTGTGGTCGTTCCTCCCCAGGTCCCACCCAAGGAATGCGGACGGGACGCCCCGCGGCCCCGTGGATAGGGGTCCACCTCCGGCGTACGACGTCGGCGGTGGACCCCTGTCGCCGCGTCCGGGCCGTCCGGTCCGACCGGCCCGGTCATGATCGTCCGGACCGGGTATCCTGGTCCGGTTGTCCGCGTCCGGACGGGTTCCCCCGCACCGGGCACGGGCCACGACGCACGACCTCCTGCCACGGAAGGACCGTGGCCGCTTAGCCCACAGGAGGTGAGCACGTCTTGCGTCATTACGAGATCATGGTGATCCTCGACCCCAGCCTCGAGGAGCGCACCGTCGCCCCGTCGCTCGACACGTACCTGAACGTGATCCGGACCGCGGGTGGCTCGGTGGAGAAGACCGACGTGTGGGGCCGCCGGCGCCTCGCGTACGAGATCAACAAGAAGGCCGAGGGCATCTACGCCGTCATCGACCTCCAGGCGACGCCGGAGGCGGTGGCCGAGCTGGACCGCCAGCTGCGACTCAACGAGTCCGTGCTGCGCACCAAGGTCATCCGGCCGGAGATGCGCTGAGCATCTGACCCGGCACGTCCGGATCAAGCCTCATCGACGCTGTCAGAGGGCTCTGAGAGCCTGAGAGGGCGAAACGATGAGTGCGCGAGGAGATGGTCATGGCAGGAGACACCACCATCACGGTCATCGGCAACCTGACCGATGACCCCGAGTTGCGGTTCACCCCCTCCGGGGCGGCGGTCGCCAAGTTCCGGGTCGCTTCGACGCCCCGCTTCATGGACAAGGCGTCCGGCGAGTGGAAGGACGGCGAGCCGCTGTTCCTCTCGTGCACGGTCTGGCGGCAGGCCGCCGAGAACGTCGCCGAGTCGCTGCAGCGCGGCGCCCGGGTGATCGTGTCCGGCCGGCTGCGCCAGCGGTCGTACGAGACGCGCGAGGGTGAGAAGCGCACCGTCATCGAGCTGGAGGTCGACGAGATCGGCCCGTCGCTGCGCTACGCCACGGCGAAGGTGCAGAAGATGTCCCGCTCGGGCGGCGGTGGCGGCTTCGGCGGTGGTGGTGGCCAGGGCGGCGGCGGAGGCAACTTCGACGACCCCTGGGCCTCGGCCTCCCCGGCTCCCTCGCGCGGTGGTTCGGGCGGCGGAAACTTCGACGAGGAGCCCCCGTTCTAATGGCGCCGAGCGCCCGCGATCGCAAACCAGGAGCAAGAGCAATGGCCAAGGCTGCGGCACTTCGCAAGCCGAAGAAGAAGGTGAACCCGCTCGACAAGGACGGGATCACCTACATCGACTACAAGGACACCGCGCTGCTGCGCAAGTTCATCTCCGACCGCGGCAAGATCCGCGCTCGGCGGGTGACCGGCGTGACCTCGCAGCAGCAGCGGCAGATCGCCCGTGCGGTCAAGAACGCCCGCGAGATGGCGCTCCTGCCGTACACGGCCACGACCCGCTGAGAGGAGGCACCGACATGAAGATCATCCTGACCCAGGAGGTGTCCGGTCTCGGTGCCCCGGGCGACATCATCGAGGTGAAGGACGGCTACGGCCGTAACTACCTGCTGCCGCAGGGCTTCGCGATCGCCTGGACCAAGGGTGCGGAGAAGCAGGTCACGGTCATCAAGCGGGCCCGCGCGGCCCGGGAGATCCGCGACCTCGACCACGCCAACGAGGTCAAGGCCCAGATCGAGGGCCTGAAGGTCAACCTGAAGGCCCGCGCCGGCGACGGCGGCCGGCTCTTCGGCTCGGTCACCCCGGCCGAGATCGTCGACGCCGTCAAGGCCGCCGGTGGCCCGGCCCTCGACCGTCGTCGGCTGGAGCTGCCCGCCCACATCAAGTCGCTCGGCGCCTACCCGGTCAGCATCAAGCTGCACCCCGAGGTGACGGCCAAGTTCAACCTGAACGTGGTCAAGGGCTGACACCGACCGCACCACGAAAGGGCCCGCACCGGACCTCCGGTGCGGGCCCTTCTCGCTCATGCCGGGGCAGGCCGGTGCGCCCGCCGTGGCTCAGCCGATCGGCTGGCCGGTCACCGCGCTGATCATCACGGTGGACAGGCCACCGCCCACCACCGCCGCCGCCAGCGCCACCGTCGCCGGCCGCCACGTCGTACCGACCCGGCGCAGCACCACCGCGACGACCAGACTGCTCACCAGCGCCAGCCCGAACCGGGGCACGCCCGCGATCAGCGAGGCGAAGGCGTGCGCCCGCGGGGAATCGCAACCGCCGCCGGTGATGTCGGTGACACACCCCGCCGGGGCCCGCCCGTCCAGGAACAGCAACCCGACGAAGACCAGCAGCGCCGGCACCAGATAGCAGACCGCGGTGTAGATCAGCGGCCGGATCGGCCCGCCCGGATCCGGGTCGAGCAGGTCGTCCTCCAACCGGCGGCCCCACGATCCGCCGCCGACCGTCTCGATCCGCCGGCGCAGCGTCGACGCCCCGCCGCGGCCCCCGCCCACCGGATCGGCCGACGGGCGCCGGGCCGCCGTACGCGGCCGCGGGGCGGTGTAGGGGACCACCGGAGAACGCGGCGCGGACGTCGGCGTCTCCGTCCACCGCGGATCGTCACCGGCCAGCCGGGTCCCGGACCAGAACGCCTCGGCCTGCTCCGCCGACGCCCAGCCCTCCCGGGCCGGCGACGGCGGCACCGTCCGATCCCACTGGTCGACCTCGGCGTACCGGCTCCCCTGGCCGGTGGCGGCGGAGCCGTGCCACTGACCCGCGTCCGCGTAGCGGTCCCACTGGCCGGTGTCCGTGATGCGGTCCCACTCGCCGGTGTGCTCCGTACGCTCCCACCGGCCCGTGCCCTCCCACCGGTCGGCCGCGCCGGCACGGCCCCAGGCGTGCACCCCGGAGGCGTCCCACGGGTCCACCGCCGGCTGCTCCGCCGGATCCGGCTCGGCCGACCGGCGCCCGCCCCACACGTTGACGCCGGGACGGGACCAGGAGTCCGACGACGACGACCACCCGGCCCGTCGACCCGACTCCCGCCGGTCGCCTTCCGCGCCCGACGACGGATCGTCCGCCAGGCCCGACCAGGTCACCTGCGGCCGCCGGGTCCGCGCCCGACGCGGCCGGCTCCACGGGGCCGGCCCCGACACCGGCTCGTCCTCGGTGGACTCGGCCCGCCGGCTCCCGACGTACCCCTGCTCCTGCGGGGCGTCGACGGTCCACTCGGCGGTGTGCTCACTCACCGGACCCACAGCGATGGCCCGCGACTCGCGGCGGTCGCCCTCCCGGCGCCACCCGCCGTCCGCGCCCGCCCGCCAGCCGGCGCCCGAGTATGGCGGCTCGACCTCGTCGTCGGGGGCGGCGTGCCGGCCCGCGCCGTCCGCCCGGCGCACGCCGGACTCCAACGCCCACCGGGGAAGGTACGTGTCGACCGGCTCGTCCTGGCCGCGCTCCATCGCCCGGCGGCGGCTCGGGGTGCGGTAACGCCCGGACGCGTAAGGGTCTGCCGGGAGCGGATCGGGGTCGTCCCACGGGGCGACCGGCTGCCGCTCGCGCGGGCTGCCCTCCCCGCTTCCCCAGTCCCGGTAACTCACGGCCGGAGCGTGACCCTTCTCAACCGAAAGTGCAATCCGCTGTCCAGGTGTAGCCGTCCGCAGAGATAGTACGGGACGAACGGCTTCCAAGCCTCACCCGAAATCTGTCGTCCACAGGGTGTGGATTAGAAAAGCGCAGCTCAGGGCCCATGTGGATGGAATACCCCATCACTTTTCCACACCCTGTGCACACCCTGCGCACATGCCTGCACCCCGGCGTCCACAGGTTGTCCCGAGGCTCGTCCACCGGCATTGTTGAGCGCCTGACCTCGGGTTCCGTATCGTGGTCCCCCGACCGTCCGGGCGGTGGCCCCCGATCGACCGGAGGGTCGTTGGAGCTGTCAGACCCCGGTGGTAGAGCTGGATTCGATCCGTCGCAGCGAGGGGGGACCCGTGTCGGTCAGCGACGACACGCGGGCGGAGCGGGCCGGGGGGCCGTCGCCCGCGCCACCACAGCGGGACGCGCAGTTCGAGAAGACCCCGCCCCAGGACGTGGCCGCCGAGCAGTGCGTCCTCGGCGGCATGCTGCTCTCCAAGGACGCCATCGCCGACGTTGTGGAGATCCTCAAGTCCAACGACTTCTACCGCCCGGTGCACGCCACCATCTTCGACGCGATCCTCGACATCTACGGCCGGGGTGAACCCGCCGACCCGATCACCGTCGCGGCCGCCCTGGCCGATTCCGGCGACCTCGCCCGGATCGGTGGCGCACCCTACCTGCACACGCTGATCGCCAGCGTGCCCACGGCCGCCAACGCCGCGTACTACGCCCGCATCGTCGGCGAGCGCGCGGTGCTGCGCCGGCTGGTCGAGGCCGGCACCAAGATCGTCCAGCTCGGGTACGGCACCGGCCAGGGCGGCAGCCGGGATGTCGACGACGTCGTCGACCTGGCCCAGCAGGCCGTGTACGAGGTCACCGAGAAGCGGGTGAGCGAGGACTTCGCCGTCCTGGCCGACATGCTCCAGCCGACACTCGACGAGATCGAGGCCGTGGGCGCCCAGGGCGGCGTGATGACCGGCGTGCCGACCGGCTTCAGCGACCTCGACCGGCTGCTCAACGGCCTGCATCCGGGTCAACTTATTATTGTGGCAGGCAGGCCGGGTTTGGGCAAGTCTACGGCATCTATGGACTTTGCCCGAAATGCTGCTATTCGCTACAACCACGCGTCGGCGATCTTCTCGCTGGAAATGAGCAAGGTCGAGATCGTCATGCGACTCCTCTCGGCCGAGGCCCGCGTACCGCTGCACGTGCTGCGCAGCGGCCAGCTCTCCGACGACGACTGGACCAAGCTGGCCCGCTGCATGGGCGAGATCAGCGAGGCCCCGCTCTTCGTCGACGACACGCCGAGCATGAACCTGATGGAGATCCGGTCCAAGGCGCGGCGGCTCAAGCAGAAGCACGACCTCAAGCTGATCGTGGTCGACTACCTCCAGCTGATGACCTCGCCGAAGCGGACCGAGAGCCGGCAGCAGGAGGTCGCCGACCTGTCCCGTGGCCTCAAGCTGCTGGCCAAGGAGGTCGAGTGCCCGGTGATCGCGGTGAGTCAGCTGAACCGTGGCCCCGAGCAGCGCACCGACAAGCGACCGCAGCTGTCCGATTTGCGCGAATCTGGCTCAATTGAGCAAGATGCCGACGTTGTCATCCTGCTTCACCGCGACGACTACTACGACAAGGAGTCGCCGCGCGCCGGGGAGGCGGACTTTATCGTGGCCAAGCATCGAAACGGTCCGACGGACACCGTGACCGTGGCCGCCCAGCTGCACCTGTCCCGCTTCGTCGACATGGCCATCGTCTGACCGGCCCGGTCCTCAACCAAGCAGCGGGAACCAGCCGGCGGCCTCGCCGAGGTCGCGCCGGTCGCGGTCGGTGAGCGGCAGCCGGCCGGTGGCCTTGAGCAGGTACTCCGGGTCGTCCCAGCCGGTCGGCCGGACGGCGTCGTCGCTGAGCAGGCCGTCCACGGTGGCCACCGCCACGCGGGTCGGCGTCTCGGCGGGGAGCGGGGCGTCGGGCAGATCCACGATCAGGTCGAGGTGGTGGATGACCGCCTCGGTGGTCAGGGTGGCGAGGAAATCCGGTACGCGCAGCACGTGGCCCTGGGTGGTGACGTGCCCGTCGGGGTCGGCGGCGGCGGCCGCCCGGACGGCGGCGGGGGCGGTGTCGGTCCAGAGCCGGACGACCCCACTGGGACGGTCGAACGCGGCCGCCGAGCGGCGCGCCCACCAGGCGTGTTTCCGGCTGGCCTCGTCGTCGCCGCCCGGGGTGAACGCGCGCCAGTAGCTGACGTCGTCCACGTCGGCCGGGCCCGGCGCCGGGCTGGCCAGCGCGACCAGGGCCCGCTGGGCGTCGCACAGGATGTGGAAGAGCAGGTCGGCGACGAGCCAGCCGCGGCAGCGCGTCGGCCGTTGCAGGCCGGCGTCGTCGAGCGCGGTGACCACCGCGCTGATCCCGTCGTACGCCTGAGCCAGCGCCTCGTGCTGCCGGATCGTGGTCATGGGGTGCAGCCTGCCATGACCGCCGCCGGACGGCACGGCGGATTCCGGTCGGCACGGCGACGGCAGGCCGGACCGGTCAGCGACCCGGCCTGCCGTACCCACGCCGTCAGTCGAAGAGTTCGCCGAGGAAGCCGTGGTGCTTCTTGCGCCGGTAGTGGCCGTGGTAGCCGTAGTGCTGGCCGTGGCCGTACGCGGGCTGGGCGTAGCCGTGGCCAGGCGGCGGCGGAGGCGGCGGCGGAACGGCGCCGTACCCGGGCTGGTGCGGAGCGGCGGGCGGTGGCGGTGGCGGGGTGTAGCCGCCGGTCGCCGGGGCCGCCTGCTGCGGGGCGCCGTGCTGCCGGTTCCAGTTCGCCTCGGCCTCGAACAGCTTCTCGAGCTCGCCGCGGTCGAGGAAGATGCCGCGGCACTCGCCGCACTGGTCGATGATCACTCCGCTGCGCTCGTACTGGCGCATTTCTCCGTGACATTTGGGGCAGGTGAGCTGCATGGGACCGACGGTACCCGGTGCGGTCACGCGGTGGCCTTGAGCGTTTCCGTCACCTCGTCGTCGGAGACCTCGTGGAAGTCCTCGTAGTAGGCCCCGACCGCCATGAAGTCGGGTGGGGCCTCCAGGATGACCACCTGGTCGGCCTCGGCGGCCAGCATCTCGTACGCCTCCCGCGAGCCCACCGGCACGGCGACGACGATCCGGGCGGCACCCAGGTGGCGGGCCACCTGCACGGCGGCGCGGGCGGTGGCGCCGGTGGCCAGCCCGTCGTCGACGATGACCGCGGTCCGCCCGGCGAGGTCGAGCGGCGGGCGGCCGGCCCGGTAGAGGCCCTCACGGCGCTCCAGTTCGGCCTGCTCCCGCTGCCGCACCCCGGCCTTGTCGGCCTCGCTGATCCGGTCGGCGACCATCTCGTTGAGCACCTGCACCCCGCCGGGGCCGAGCGCGCCGTACGCCACCTCGGGTGCGTACGGCACGCCGAGCTTGCGAACCACGAGCACGTCCATGGGTACGCCGAGCCGTTCGGCGATCACCCGGCTGACCTCCACGCCGCCGCGTACCAGCCCGAGCACGATGACGTCCGGCCGTCCGGCGAGGTCGGTGAGCTTGTCGGCGAGCCTGAGGCCGGCGTCGGCCCGGTCGCGATAGGTGGTCATGTCTTCAGGTGTACGCCCTGCGGGCGGGGCGCGTCCGGGAGTTGCGCGGAAAGCCGGTCAGGCGGGCGCCGGCCGCCGGGCCCGGGTCTCCGCGAGCGCCAGCGCGGGGGCCAGCACCAGCAGGGCGACCGGGTAGAGGAGGTAGCCGAACCGGGTCGAGGGCATCAGCAGGATCGCCCCGAGCAGCCCGTACCCGCAGATCAGGGCGGTGGCGGCGGCGGTGCGCGGCGGGCGGCGCAGCAGCCGGACGGCGATCGCCACGCCCACCGCGACCAGCAGCGCGGCGGCGACGATCCGGCCGGCGGGCAGTGCGGTGGCGATCAGGTGGCCGGGGAAGGGGGACTGGGCGGGACTGGTCACCAGCCCGTGCCCGAGTGGGAAGCGCAGCACGTTCTCGACCAGGGCGTCCCGGTCCACGAGCAGGGCGGGGAGCAGCGCGACGACCGGCAGGCCGAGGGCGCCGAGTGCGGTGCGCGGGCTGGCCCGCCGGGTGGCGGCCCAGCAGACCAGCACGATCGCCACCGGCCAGGCGAAGAGCTTCAGCGCCCCGGCGACACCGACGGCCAGGCCGGCCCGGCCGGGCCGGCCGGCGGCGGCGAGGGCCAGCGCGAGCAGGCAGAGCGCGAGTACGGGCAGGTCGTCGCCGCCGGTGGCCAGGGTGAGCGCGCAGACCGGCAGGACGGTGGCCGCCTGTACGCCGCGCAGCACGGCGGCGTCCCGGCGGGGCGCGTCGGGGGCGGACGCGGTGCGCAGGGTGGTCACGGCGGTGGCCAGGACCAGGGCGGTGACCAGCGCGAACCAGACCCGGGCGTCGGTCCACCAGGCGTCGGTGGCGGCCCGGGGCAGCCCGAACAGCGCCATCCCGGGCTGGTAGGGCGTGTAGCCGAGCAGCTGTTCCGCCGGCGGCAGCGCGGCGATGGCGTCGTGGCCCAGGTAGGGGGTGCCGTGTTCGACGAGCCGGGCGCCGGCGTGCTCGACCACCACCACCTCCTCCTGTGCCCGGTCGGTACGCCCCGCCGCCCGCTGGACGCTCTGCGCCGCGATCGGCAGCAGCGCCGTGGCGGCCCAGGCGAACCCGGCGACCGCCCAGCGGGCGGGCAGCCCGGCGAGGGCCGTGTCGAGGTGGCGGCGCCGGGCGAGGAGTTGCCCGGCCACGAGGAGCGCGGCCAGCAGGTAGCCGACGGCGGCGACGGTGCCCCAGGCGCGGTGCGGTGACAGGGTGGAGGTGGCGGCGGTGACCCCGGCGAAGACCGCCGAGACGGTGTAGAGGCCCAGGTCGAGGGCGAGGCCACCGGCGGCGGAGTCCACGGCCTGCCAGCGGCGGGCGGCGGGGGCGGCCCGGTCGGGGTCGGCGGTCACGCCGGCCAGTCTGGCAGACCCGTCAGGGCCGCCCGCTTCCGCTGGGCATCCGGCACCGTCGGGCTTGATTGACTCAACATGCGGCAAACCGCTGTGTCCCGGCCTCGGGACCGCCCGGCATGCGCACCTTGGGTGGATCAACCGGGCTCGCCGGTCCGGCCGGTGGCGGCGCTGCCGGCGGTCCGGTTCCTGCCGCCGGTGCGGCGACCGGGCAGGCGGATCACCGCGCCCTCGTCGTGCAAGGGCGGGGCGAGGGCGCCGGGGCGCCCGCCCGCGCCCCGCTGGAGGGCGGCGAGCAGCGCTCCGGCCGGCAGGGGCCGGGCGAAGAGATGGCCCTGCCCGGCCGTGCAGCCCAGTTCCCAGAGCGCCCGCCGTTGCGGTTCGCTCTCCACGCCCTCGGCGACCACGGTCAGGTCGAGGCTGCGGCCGAGGTCCAGCGTGGAGCGGATCACCGCGGCGGCCTCCGGCGCGCTCTCCATCGCGGTGACGAAGCTGCGGTCGATCTTCAGCTCGTGCACCGGGATGCGGGAGAGCAGGGAGAGCGAGGAGTAGCCGGTGCCGAAGTCGTCCAGGGCCAGCCGTACGCCGGAGTCGCGGAGCCGGCTGAGCACCCGGTCGACCACGTCGAGCTGGCTGAGGGTGAGGGTCTCGGTCAGTTCCAGCACCAGCCGGTCGGGCGGCAGGTCGTGCGCCCGCAGCCGGGCCAGCACCGCCCCGGGGAAGCGGGGGTCGAGCAGGCTGCGCGGGGACACGTTCACCGACACGGGCAGATCGAACCCGGCGGTGCGCCAGGTGCCGGCGGCGATCAGCGCCTGGTCGAGAATCGCCTCCGCGAACGCGGGCAGCAGCCCGGAGCGTTCCACCGCCTCCAGGAAACGCAGCGGGTCGATCATGCCGTGCGTCGGGTGGTGCCAGCGGGCCAGCGCCTCCGCGCCCATGGCCGCGCCGCTGCCCAGGTCGACGATCGGCTGGAAGGTGACGGTGAACTCGTGGTCCGCGACCGCGCGGGGCAGCTCGCCGCCGAGGGTGAGCCTGCCCAGGTCGGCGGTGTCGCGGGTGGGGGCGTACGTGGAGATCCGCTGGCCGGCCCGCTTGGCCTGGTACATCGCCACGTCGGCGCGACGGAGCAGCTCCGGCATCCCGCCGCTGGCCGGCGCGACGGCGATGCCGCCGCTGGCCTCCACGCTGATCCGCATGCCGTCCAGGTCGAGCGGCTCGTGCAGCGCGCCCAGCAGCGACTCGGCCCGGTGCGCCGCGACCGCCGGGGCGGGCAGCCCGCGCAGCAGGACGGCGAACTCGTCGCCGCCCAGCCGGGCCACCAGGTCGCCGGGGCGGGCCGCCGCCCGCAACCGGTCGGCGACCTGGATCAGCACCTGGTCGCCGGCGCCGTGCCCGAGCGTGTCGTTGACCTCCTTGAAGTGATTGAGGTCGATCAGCACCAGCGCGGTGACCCCGTCGGCGTGGCGGGTGGTGAGCTGCTCGGTCCCCTCGTCCAGCAGGTGCCGGCGGTTGGAGAGTCCGGTGAGCGCGTCGTGGGTGGCGGCGTACTCGTGCTCCTCGGCGACCCGGGCCAACTCGGCGTACGCCTGGGCGTTGCGGACCGCGGTGCACAGCGCCGAGGCGAAGGTACGCAGCGTGTACTGCTCCCGCTCGGAGAGCTGGACGGGGCCGGCGAAGCGCAGCCGGAGCGTACCGATGCCGGCGTGCTGGTCATGCCCTTCGAGGGGGGTGGACAGCACCGAACCCTCGATCGCGCTGGGTTCGCCGGTCACGCCCTGGAAGGTGATGGCTCCTCCGGCGCCACGGACGAGGCGGTTCTCCTCGTGCAGTTCGATGTCGACCTCGTCGGCCGAGAAGAGTTCGGTGGCCTGGGTGACCGCCGTGGTCAGCACCTCGTCCAGGTCGACCACGTTGAGCGCGTCGGTGGTGCGGGCGAGACGTTGCCAGGCGTCCCGCTCCGCCCTGCTCCGCAGTCGTCCCGAGTACGCCAGGTGCAGGCTCAGCACGACTGGCGGGACGACGATGAGGAAGGTCGGGTTGATCCGGAGGATCAGCAGGGTCGAGAGGATCACCGAGAAGCGGGCGACCACGCTCGCCAACCGAAGGTCGATCTGCTGACGGAACCGGTTGCGGATCGGAGTCCGGGTTGCGAACGCGAGGACGGGAAACATCAGCAACTCGTCCAGCACGACGACCGTCAGGTATGCCAGCACCAGCGCTGGGAGCGAGTGCGTGACCGGTCCGGACCAGGGCCACGTCCAGCCTGAGAGGATCAGGACAATCCCGCCGACCGCGGCAAGGGTCATCTCCTTGGCGACGCCGAAGGCCAGCTTGATGGGCGAGAGCCGACCGAGCACCCGGATGATCGCGACGCCCACACCGGTGCCGATGACCACCCACGGCACCGGGGCGACGGCCAGGCCGATCACTGAGGCCGCGTCCGTCCAGGAGATGCCGTGCGTGGTGGCACGGATGCGGATGCGGACGTTGACGGTGGCGGCGACGGCGACGAGGAACGTCAGGGTGGCCGCCCGGGTCAGGTCCGCCGAAGTGGTCAGGCCCTGGGTGTAGATGAGCCGGAGGCTGACCACCAACGCGATCGTGGCCGCAAACACGACGAGACCGACAAGCAGCAACAGCCGCCGATCGGTCCCATTGTCGCGTGCGATGGCGCGAGTCACGTCTTCTGCCTCCACCGCGCTCATCTGGTAGCGGTGCGTGTACCCGTACTGTACGACCCGCCCAGGTACCCGGAAAGGTTTGATCACAGCCAGTCGTTGCCACGCATTGGCCTCACCCTTCACTTGATCCCGGGGGCCGCTTCTCGGGACCCCCACCGACGGGAGTCATGTTATGGCCTTTTAGGCCGAGTTGATGACATTAGATGTCCATATGCGCATAATGCGCGAATGCGGAAGCCTATTGTCACTCACTGTCTTTGCCTGAAGACTGAACGCATATTCAGTGATGTGCCCAATGGCGATTATCGAGCCCGCGAGGACGAGATGTCTCCAGCCGTTTGGTGTCCGCTGGACGGAGGCCTAGTGCTTGCCGGCCTCCTACCTGCGGTTCCACGGACAGAGAAAATGTCGTCGCTCTCTGATATCTTTTGAAGTCGTGCGGCGGATCGCGCGCAATCTGGCGTTAAGACGTCTTATGCGTGGCGTTGCGGGAATTGCAGAGTTGTTTGAATTTCGCCACCATTGCGGAGGAAGGATTGGCGGCGATCCGTCTCCTGGGGGCGCTCGAGGCGTGGTGCGGGCCTGCCCAGGTTCCGCTGGGTACGCCGAAGCAGCAGCTCGTGATGGCGATGTTGGCCGCCCACGCCGGTCGCGTCGTCACGACCGAGTCGCTCATCGACGAACTGTGGCCGGAAGAGCCGCCACGCTCCGCAATGGCGAACGTGCGGACGTACGCCGCGAACCTCCGCCGGGCGTTCGACAAACACGCGGGTCCCAACCTCTCTCGACTGTCCGGCGGTTACCGACTCGAGCTGACGGAGGACTCGGTGGACCTCCCCCGGTTCGAACGCCTCGCCACAGCCGCCGAGACGGCATGGGCGCGTGATGAGATCGACACGGTCGACCGGCTGCTGACCCGCATCGAGCCGCTCTGGCGAGGCTCCCTGCTCGCCGGACTGCCCCTCGGGCCGGTCCTTGCCGCTCGCCGGGCCGCCGTGGAGGAGCAGCGCCTGTCGGTGATCGAACTCCGGGCGAAGCTGGATCTGCGTGTCGGCCGCACCAGGTCGGCGATCGCCTTCCTCACAGACCACGTGGTCGTCCACCCGTACCGGGAACAGGCGCATGCTCTGCTCGTCCGCGCGTACTACGCCGACGGTGATGCCGGCGGTGCCCTGTCCGCCCTGAGCCGGGCCGAGGGCGCGCTCATGGAGCAGTTGGGCATCGAGCCGGGAGCCGAGCTGCGCTCGCTGCGCCACCGCATCATGAACCGCGAGCCGGTCGACCGGTTCCTTGAGGAGCCGGCGTACCCGGCCGATGCCCCGGCTCCGGCTTCCCCCGCCCGTCGGACCGAAGCGTTGGCCAGGACGGCCGGCAATCACCTGCCCCGGCTGGTGGCGAACTTCGTGGGACGCCGGCGGCTCACCGAACGCCTGATGGCGGAGACTGCTGCGGCTGAGGAACATCAGTCGCCGGTGCGGGTGGTCGACGGGATGGCGGGCAGCGGCAAAACCGCCTTCGCGGTGCATCTGGCGCAGCAGCTTGCTGATCGTCACCCCGACGCGCAGCTCTTCATCGACCTGCGCGGGCACTCCGGGGGCGTGCCGGTGGACCCAGCCGATGCGCTTACCGTGCTGCTCCGTCAACTCGGGGTCCCCGCCGGCCGGATACCGACGGACCGCGTGCTCCGCGCCGAGCTGTGGCAGCGCGAGCTGCGTGGGCGCCGGACCGTCATCGTGCTGGACAACGCGGTCAGCAGTGAACAGGTGCAGCCGCTCCTGCCGGCGGCGCCGGGCTCGGTCGTCCTCGTGACGAGTCGCCGTCGGCTGTCCGCCGACGACATCGGGCCACCCGTCCCGCTGCCGGCGCTGACTCCCGAGGAGGCGGTCCAACTGCTGGCGCGTACGGCCGGTGAGGGCCGGGTACGCCAGGAGCCGGCGGCAGCGGCCGAGGTGGTACGTCGGTGCGGCTACCTGCCGCTCGCCATCCGCCTCGCCGGGGGACGCCTCCTGCACCGGCCCACCTGGCGGGTCGCCGACCTGGCCAGACGGCTGAGCGACGGGCGGACGGTGCTGCGGCAGCTCGCCGTCGAGCAGCAGACGGTGGCCAGCGCCTTCACCGCCTCGTACGAACCGCTCGCCGAACCGGTCAGGCGGTTGTTCCGGCTTCTCAGCGTCCACCCCGGCATCCACCTCGACGCGCCGATGGCGGCCGCTCTCGCGGACCTGCCGTTGGACGTGATCGAGACGATGCTGGACGACCTCCTCGACCAGCACCTGCTCGAGGAGGTCGAGCCGGGCCGTTACCGGCTGCACGACCTGATGCGCCAGTACTCCGCCGAGCTGTCCCGCGATCCCCACGAGGTGCGCGACCGCGAGGAGGCCGCTGGTCGGCTCCTCGACCACGTGCTGCACGAGGTGGTCGGCCGGGCGCAGGCGCTCGAGCAACTCGCGCTGGGGGGCCAGCTCCGTCTGGGCCCGGCCCGTCGTCCCGACCTGCTGGGGCACTCCGATCCCGCGGACGTCGAGTGGTTGGAGCGGGAACGCTCCAACCTGCTCGCGCTGATCTCCTTCGCCGAGCAGGAGTCACACCACGGGTACGGCTGGCGGATCGCTCGTGCGATGTGGCGGTTCTGCTACATCCGGGGTTACTTCGACGACATCATCGTCACCCACCGAACCGGACTCGTCGCCGCCGAGAAGGGCGGCGACCAGGCGGCGCAGGCGGTCATGCACAACTACCTGGCCTCCGCGTACACCCGTACCGGGAGCTATCTGGATTCGCTGCGGCACCTCGAGGCGGCGGTGTCCATCTCCCGCGATCTCGGTGACCAGTTCAACGAGCATCGCTACCGGGCAAACCTCGTGGTCGTCCACATGCTGACGGGTGACCTGTCGCGTTCGGTCAGCCTCGGACGGCAGTTGCTCCGGGAGCGCCCCGGCGGGGCCGCCGTCGAATCGAGCCTGGCGCTGGCGAACCTCGGTCTCGCCCTCACGGTCATGGGACGTTACGAGGAGGCGCTCCACGCCCACCGACTTCACCTCTTCCTCGCGCGGTGCCGGGGAAGCCGGTACGACATCTCAAGTGCCTTCGGCCACATCGCTGCCGTGGAGAACCGGCTCGGGCACTTCACCAAGGCCGTCCGACTCATCACCGCGTCACTGCGGCTCCGCGACCGGACCGGCCACCGGTTCGGCGAGACGGAGGCCCGCAACGACCTGGGGATCGCGTACCGGCACCTGGGTCGGCTGGACGCGGCGCGGGAGCAGCACGAGTTGGCCCTCGACCTCGCCGTGGACTCGGGGGAACGGCACGTGCAGGCGGCCGTCTGGAACGACCTCGGTATCACCTTGGCGCTCGCCGGGCAGGCCGATGACGCCATGGCGGCTCACCGGCGCGCGCTTGAGTTGGCGACGCGGATCGCTCACCCGTACGAGCAGGGCCGTGCCCTCGTCGCGCTCGCCGACCACCTCGGCGACGACGAGCGGGAGCAGGCCCGCCGGTACCGGCAGCGGGCCCTGGCGATCTTCCGCCGGATGGGAGCGCCGGAACGGGAGGCGCTGGAGCGGATCCTCGCCAGGTCGGGACGCAACTGAGGAACTTATCGATTTCTTATCGCGGGGTCCCCTAACGTCTCCCCGGTCGGCGAACGGGGGAGGTCCTGCACGGGGGAAGGGCCGAGTCGACGAGACGCCCGCCGGCGGGTTCCCCCCAGCGACCGGCCGGCGGGTAGGTGGGGAGGAGCGCCACCGGCACCCGCTGCGGCGCTCCTCCCCACCGGTACGGGCGGCGCGTCGTACCCGGGGGGATAGGCTCCGGCGGTGACCGAACCCGCGCAGCTCACCCACGTCGACCCGGCCGGCGCGGCCCGGATGGTCGACGTCTCCGAAAAGGCGGTCTCCGGCCGGCTCGCGGTCGCCGCCGGCCGGCTCCGCACCACCGCCGAGGTGGTGGAGCTGCTGCGCCGCGACGGCCTGCCCAAGGGCGACGCGCTCGCCGTCGGCCGGCTCGCCGGGATCATGGGGGCCAAGCGCACGCCCGACCTGATCCCGCTCTGCCACCCGATCGCCCTGCACGGCGTCACCGTCGACCTGCGGCTCACCACCGACACCGTGGAGATCACCGCCACCGCGAAGACCGCCGACCGCACGGGCGTCGAGATGGAGGCGCTCACTGCCGTGGCCGTGGCCGGGCTGGCCCTGGTCGACATGGTCAAGGCCGTCGACCCGGCCGCCTCGATCGACGCCGTACGCGTGCTCCGTAAGGAGGGCGGCAAGACCGGCGAGTGGGTGCGGCCGGAGGACCGGCCGTGATCCGGGCCCGGGTCGTCGTCGCGTCCAACCGGGCAGCCGCCGGGGTGTACGCGGACACCAGCGGTCCCCTCCTCGTCGCCGGCCTGCGGGAGCTGGGCTGCGAGGTCGACGAGCCGGTGGTGGTGCCGGACGGTGACCCGGTCGGCGTGGCGTTGCGGGCGGCCCGCGACGAGGGCGTCGACGTGGTGCTGACCAGCGGGGGCACCGGCATCACCCCGACCGACCGGACGCCCGAGGTGACCCGGGCGCTGCTCGACTACGAGATCCCCGGCATCGCCGAGGCGATCCGGGCGCACAGCCGGGACAAGGTCCCCACCGCCGCCCTGTCCCGGGGGTTGGCCGGGGTGGTCGGCCGGATGCTGGTGGTCAACCTGCCCGGGTCGCGGGGCGGGGCCAAGGACGGGCTGGCCGTGCTCGGGCCGATCCTGACCCACGCGGTGGACCAGCTCCGCGGCGGCGACCACTGATCATGCTTCGACCGCTCCCGACCGGCCGGCGGCCCCGGTGCGGCCCTCGCGCCGCCGGGCGACGCTCCGGGCCGGATGACGGCCGGTCCGGCGCCGCGCAGCGCCCTGGACCCATCGGCCCCCGGGCCGGCGATAGGCTCGCCGGATGAGCACGGAAACCGCAGCCGCCGCGGCGCAGGTCGCCGCGCCGCCGGCCGGGTGGGAGGAGGCCCGCTCCCGGGTGTACGCGGTCGGCCTCGCCGCCGCACTCCCCGCGGTCGACCGGCCGCTCGCCGACGCCGACGGCCACACCCTCGCCGAGCCGCTCACCACGCGTACCGACCTGCCGGCGTTCCCCACCTCCAGCGTGGACGGCTGGGCGGTGCGCGGGGACGGTCCGTGGCAGGTGGTGGGGCGGGTGCTCGCCGGGCACACGCCGGCCCCGCTGACCGAGGACGGCACCACCGCCGAGATCGCCACCGGCGCGATGGTCCCCGCGGGCACCACCGCGATCCTGCGGATCGAGGAGTCGACCCGTACGGCCGACGGCCGGGTGGCCGGCACGCCGCGCCAGCAGCCGGAGTGGCGGGAGCCGGGCGAGGAGGCGTACGCCGGGGAGGAACTGCTGCCGGCCGGCACCCCGGTCGACCCGGCGGTGCTCGGCCTCGCCGCGTCCTGCGGCCACGACACCCTGCGGGTCCGGCGGCAGCCGCGCGCCGCACTGCTGGTCTTCGGCGACGAGCTGCTCACCGCCGGCCCGCCCGGCGCCGGCCGGGTCCGCGACGCCCTCGGCCCGGCGGTGCCGGCCTGGCTGCGCCGGTACGGCTGCCAGGTGCGCCCGGCCGACGTGGTCGGCCCGGTCGAGGACACCCTCCCCGCCCACCTGGCCGCCCTGCGTGGCGCGCTGGCCGACGCCGACCTGGTCTGCACCACCGGCGGCACGATGCACGGGCCGGTCGACCACCTGCATCCCACGCTGGCGGCGCTCGGCGCGGACTACGTGGTCAACACCGTCGCGGTCCGCCCGGGCTTCCCGATGCTGCTGGCCCGCGTGGTGGACGACGCCGGCCGGGTCCGCTTCGTGGCCGGCCTGCCGGGCAACCCGCAGTCGGCGATCGTCGCGCTGGTGTCGCTGGTCGCGCCGCTGCTCGCCGGGCTGGCGGGCCGGCCGATGCCGGTGCTGCCGCAGGTCACCCTCGCCGAGCCGATTCCCGGCCGGGGCGACTACACCCACCTCGCCCTGGTGCGGGTGGACCGGGCCGCCGGCACCGCCCAGCCGCTGCGCCACGTCGGTTCGGCGATGCTGCGCGGGCTGGCCGGGGCGGACGGCTTCGCGGTGATCCGGCCGGGCACCTCCGGCGAGGCCGGCGACCGGGTGCCGGTCGTACCGCTGCCGCTGACCCCTGGGGAGCGGGCGTGGTGAGCCCGGTCGAGGGGGTCGTCCTCGGCGCGGTGACCGACCAGCCGCTCGACCTGGCCGCGCACGAGGCGGCGGTCGCCGACCGGCGGGCCGGCGCGGTGGTCTCGTTCCAGGGCGTCGTCCGCGACCACGACCACGATCGCCCGGTCACCCTGCTCGAGTACGAGGGGCACCCCACCGCCGAGGCCGTGCTCCGCGAGGTCGCCGCCGAGGTCGCCGGCGACCCGCAGGTGTACGCGGTGGCCGTGTCACACCGGATCGGCCGGCTGGAGATCGGCGACGTGGCCCTGGTCGCGGCGGTCAGCACCGCGCACCGGGCGGCGGCCTTCGCGGCCTGCGCGAGGCTGGTCGACGAGGTGAAGGCGCGGTTGCCGATCTGGAAGCGGCAGGTCTTCGCCGACGGCACCGAGGAATGGGTGAACTGCCCCTGACCGGTCCGCCCGCCGACGGTGGCGGGGCGGACCGTCAGCGGCGGGCGGTCAGCTGGGCGGCGCGGACCAGCCGGTCGTGGTAGAAGGCGGGTTCGGCGCCGGGTCGCCACGGCAGCGCCGCGACCAGCACGATCAGCGCGATCGCCAGCGAGTTCTCCATGAGCGCGCCGAACAGGCCGTCCTGGTAGTGCGACACCTCGGGAAGCTGGTGCTCGTACGGCCAGATCGGGGAGACCAGGAAGAGCAGGTAGAGCGCGAGCGCGCCGACCCCGTGCCGCAGGCCGGTGAGCGTCGGGTACCAGATCGGCGGGCGCAGCGGCGGCACCCCGCCGGTGGGCGGCGTGCCGGCGATCCGGGCGGACAACCCGCGGCTCGCCTCACGGCGGCGTACCGCCGCGTCGGCCAGCACGATGATCGCCGGGATGACCCAGACCAGGTGGTGCGACCAGGAGATCGGGCTGATCACGTTGGCGGTCAGCCCGACCAGGGTGAACGCGGTCAGCTCGTCGCCGTCGGCGCGGGCGCTGGCCGCCCGGGACAGCCCCAGCGCCAGCACCAGCACCGAGAAGGCCAGCCAGAGCAGGCCGGGCGTCTCGATCGAGTCGTAGAGCCGGGCCAGCAGGCCGGCGAGGGACTGGTTGGCGGTCATGTCCGCCGCGCCGACCCGCTCGGTCTGCCAGAGCACCGAGCTGAAGTACGTCCGGGACTCCGCGCCGCAGAGGGCGAAGGTTCCGAGGGTCACCGCGATGGTGGTGCTGATCGCGGTCAGCGCGGCCCGCCACTGCCGGGTGATCATCAGGTACGCGATGAACAGCGCCGGGGTCAGCTTGACCGCGGTGGCCAGGCCGATGCCGACGCCCGCCCAGGTGCCGCTGTAGACGAACCGGGCCAGCGCCGAGTCGGCGGTGTCGTGGTGGGTCCCCCGCTTGGCCCGCCAGCGCAGCCCCACCATGTCCGCCATGATCAGTGCGAAGAGCAGCAGGTTGACCTGGCCGTACCCGAGGGTCTCCCGGGACGGCTCGATGGCCAGCGCCATCGGCGTGGCGACGGCGACGGTGAACCACAGGGGCCAGCCGAGCCGGTCGACGATCGGGCGCAGCAGCGCGGCCAGCACCACGGCGAGCGCGGCGATGCTGGCCAGGGCGTTGAGCCAACCGGCGGCCGCGACCGGCAGCCAGGACATCGGCAGCATCACGAGCCCGGCGAAGGGTGGGTAGGTGAAGCCCAGGGTCGTCGAGGGTGCGATGAAGTCGTACAGCTCGTTGCCGCTCGCCCACCACACCACGGCACCGTGGTAGATCTTCATGTCGAAGAAGTTGTACGGCCGCCCGAACGCGCCGATGGCGAGCCATGCGGCGTAGGCGACGGCGGCCACGGTGCCGGTCCGTACGACTGTCCTGCGATCGATCCCACGCGTTCCGCGACGGACTGGAGCGAGGCGGTCGATCCGTCTACCGACAGTCGCCGGCATGGCGGTGCCACCCCCGTACCAAGATCGTCCTACCCGTCCAGGTCCCGAACGGAGCCTAGAACGGCGCCTCACGTTGCTGCCTCCCGCGTTATCCGACCGTGTCCGATCCCACACACGTTTTTGACATTTCCACCGCGTTAACGGGTGTCGGACGGTTCAGGTGATTAGTGGCCTTGCGGGGGGTGGTGGGCGTATTGATGCAGGTCAGCCCGGAAGTCGGCGGGCAGTGGCCGCCGAGCGTGCGGCGATCTTCGCTTCCCGGCGGGCGGTCTGGACCCCACGACGGACGGAGCTCCGCGTGTGGTTGATCCGGTGACCCGCGCGCCAGCGCAGTCCGGGCTTGCCCTCGGTGTCAGCGGCGGCGAGGAGCAGACCGCCGAAGAGTCCGAGGTTCTTCAGGAAGTGGACCTGGTCGTTGTTCCTCGCCATCGGATCGTCTCTCTCCCAGAAGCGATGGGCGGCGACGGTGACCGGCACCAGGGTGCCGGCCAGGACCAGGGCGGCGGGCCGGTTGAACCTCCCGGTCGCCAGCATCAGCCCGCCAATGAGCTGGGTGGCCGAGTTGGCGCGGATCAGCGTCTCGGTGTCGGTGGGGAGGCGGGGGTGCAGGTTCTGGATCAGCGGGGTGGCCCGGTCGGTGACCGGCTTCGCGACCTGGGCCAGCCGGCCCGGGTTCTGGAGGTTGCGGGCGCCGCTGACCACGAAGATGCCGCTCAACATGACGCGGGCGAGGGTACGCACGGGCTTCATGGATCAGTCATACCCCGTCGCGCCGGCCGCCACCCCGGCAACGCCCGAAAGGGATCGGCCGACGTGGACGTCCGGCTCGGACCGATTTCAGCGACCGTCGCTGATGGACCGGCCGGGCGCGGTAAGGTCGCGCGGGTGACGACCCTGCGACTCCGACCCGAGGATCCGGCGGACGAGGGACCGGTCGCCCGGGTGCTGGCCGCCGCCTTCGCCCGCCCCGACGTGGCCACGCCGCCCGAGGTGGCCCTGGTCGACGAGCTCCGGCACAGCGCTGCCTGGATCCCCGAGCTGGCGATGGTCGCCGAGCACGGCGGCGAGGTCGTCGGCTACGCGCTGCTCACCCGGGTGCGGGTGTGCACCGACGACCACGCGTACCCGGCCCTGGCGCTCGGGCCGGTGGCGGTCGCTCCGCACCGGCAGCGGATCGGGCACGGTACGGCGGTGGTGCAGGCGGCCCTGGACGCCGCGACCGAGCTGGGGGAGCGGCTGGTGACGGTGCTCGGCGACCCGGCGTTCTACCGGCGCTTCGGGTTCGGCCGGGCCGACCGGATGGGGCTCACCAGCCCGTGGTCGGGGCTCGGGGAGCCGTGGCAGGCGCTGGTGCTGCCACCGTCCACCAGCGACGAGGCCCCGCCGGCGCCCGGCGAGGTGCTCTTCCCGCCGCCCTGGTCGAAGGTCTGACGCCGCCGGTCAGGCTGGCTGGGTCCGCAGGTAGCGGCCGAAGTGTGGGACGGTGAAGGCGACCGTGCCCCGCTCGCCGGAGTAGATCAGCCCCTTCTTGATCAGCGCGTCCCGGGCCGGGGAGAGGCTGGCCGGCTTCCGGCCCAGCGCGCGGGCGATCTCCGCGGTCGGCACCGCCGCGTCCATGTCGTCCCGACCGCTCTCCTCCCCCTCGACCAGGGAGAGCGCCGCCATCGCCCGCATGTACTCGCGTTCGGCCGGGGTGGCCCGCTCGAACCGGGAGCCGAAGAAGCCGACCGCCAGCTCGGCCTCCGCCTCGGGCGCGGCCACCCGGACGTCCGCAGCGGTGATCGGCGAGCGCGGGGCGTGGTCCCAGGTCGCCTTCCCGTACGCCTGGACGAAGTAGGGGTAGCCGCCGGACTTCTCGTAGAGCAGGTCGAGCGCCTTCTGCTCGTACTCGACCTCCTCCCGCTCGGCCGGCGCGCAGAGCGCCTGGTCGGCGGCGATCCGGTCCAGCCGGTCGATGCGCTGGTAGCGGAAGAGCCGCTCGGAGTACGACTTCGCGGCGCTGAGCACGGCCGGCAGGTGCGGCAGCCCCGCACCCACCACGATCAGGGGCGCGCCGAGCTGGGACAGCTCGTGGCAGGCGGCGCAGAGGGCGGAGACGTCCTCCGCGCCGAGGTCCTGCATCTCGTCGATGAAGATCGCGATGCCGGTGCCCACGTCGGTGGCGACCGCCGCCGCGTCGCTGAGCAGCTCGACCAGGTCGATCTCGATGTCGCCGGAGTCGGCGCGCCCGCTGCTGGCCGGCACGTCGATGCCGGGCTGCCAGCGGTCGCGCAGCTTCGGCGCGGCTCCGCCCCGGCCGGTGGACGCGGACCGCTGGGCGAACGCCTTGAGCACGCCGAGAAACGCGTCGATCCGGTCCGGGGCGCGGTGTCGGGGCGCCAGCTCGCGGACCGCCATGTGCAGCGCGGCGGCGATCGGCCGGCGCAGCGACTGGTCGGGCCGGGCCTCGATCTTGCCGGTGCCCCAGAGGTGGTTGATCGCCTCCGAGCGGAGGGTGTTGAGCAGGACGGTCTTGCCGACGCCGCGCAGGCCGGTGAGCATCAGGCTGCGCTCGGGGCGGCCCCGGGCGATCCGCTCCAGCACCACGTCGAAGACGTCCAGCTCGCGACCCCGCCCGGCGAGTTCGGGCGGACGCTGGCCGGCGCCCGGGGCGTACGGGTTGCGGACCGGATCCACGAATCGCAGAGTATCGGGCCGTCTAGCTGGCAGGCTAGACATCCGTAGATGGGGCTACCGGCGTGTCGAGTCCTTCGAGACAAAACTAGGGCTGTCTAGCGTCCGTGCTAGACAGCCCTAGTTTTCACTACGGCGGGGTCACCGATGCTTCAGGCAGAGCACGAAGTCGAGCGTGTCCAGCTCGCTGTTGAAGAAGAACCAGTCGGTGTAGCCCGCCACCTTGGCGCACTTCGCCTCGGCGTCCTGCTGGCCGCTCGTCGGACCGTCGATGCGGCGCAGCACCTCGTACGTCTTCGGGGCGCACTCGGTGACCACCAGCCTCGGCTCGGCGACGCTCCCGTCGTTGCGGACGCACTGGCCCGCCTTGGCGAAGCGCGGGTCGGTCGAGGAGGCCGGGGCCGGTGCGCCGGCCGCCGGGCCGGCCGGTTCGCTCGCTGCCGCCGACGGATCGACGGCCGGTGCGGTGGGCTCGCCGGGCCCGCTCACCGGGGCCGGCGTGTCGCGGCCGAAAAGCCAGAACGCCGCCGCGCCGCCGAGCAGGAGCACCACCACCATGGCCAGCACCGCGACGAGTGGACCCCGGCCACGCTTCGGTCGAGGCGGCTCCGGGTACGGCGGGCCGCCCTGGTCGGGTCCGGCCGGCGGGAAGGTCGGGTGGGCGGGCTGCCCGGTGTCCCGGCCGGTCGACGGCTCGTACCACTGGGCGGGCGGCTCGTACTGCGGAGCGGTCGGCGCGTACCGCTGGTTGGCCGGTGGTTCCCTCCAGTCGTCCCGTCGTCCGAAGTTCGACATGGAAGGCCCTCCTGGGTACAACCGCGCTGAGAGGCCGGCCACCAACGGAGGACGGCGACGTCCTGGTCACCGTAGCGTGGTCCACCGATGAGCTCACGCCCCGCGAGTGCGACACCGGTCGCCCACCCCGCCCCGCCCGCTGCCACCACCCGACCGGCGCTGATCTGGACCGCACTGGTCATCGTCTACCTGCTCTGGGGCTCGACGTACCTGGGTATCCGGGTCGCGGTCGAGTCGCTGCCGCCGCTCACCTCCGCGGCGATGCGGTTCACCGCCGCCGCCGGGGTGCTCGCCCTGGTGCTGCGGCTGCGCCGGGGACCGGGTGCGCTCCGGGTCGACCGGCGGCAACTCGGCTCCGCCGCCCTGGTCGGCGTGCTCCTGCTCGCCGGCGGCAACGGGCTGGTGGTGCTCGCCGAGTCCGGCCCGCCCGGGGTGGCCCTGCCCTCCGGCATCGCCGCGCTGCTGGTGGCCACCGTCCCGCTCCTGGTCGTGCTCCTGCGTACGCTCGGCGGGGACCGGCCCCGGCTGTGGACCTTCGCCGGGGTGGCCCTCGGTTTCGCCGGCCTCGTCCTGCTGGTGGTGCCCACCGGCGGGACCGGGACCGGCAGCGTGCCGGTGGTCGGTGCGCTCACCGTGGTCGCCGGGGCCACCTGCTGGTCGGTCGGCTCCTACCTCTCGGGGCGCATCCGGATGCCGGCGGACCCGTTCGTGGCCACCGTCTACGAGATGGTGGCCGGCGCGGCGGCGCTCGGCGTGATCGCCGTCGGCCGGGGCGAGCTGCGCGGCTTCTCCCCCGCCGAGGTGACCGGCCGTTCCTGGGCGGCGCTGGCGTACCTGATGGTGGCCGGCTCGCTGGTCGCCTTCACCGCGTACGTCTGGCTGCTGCACCACGCGCCGATCTCGCTGGTCGCCACGTACGCGTACGTGAACCCGGCGGTCGCGGTGGCGCTCGGCGCGCTGCTCGCCGCCGAGCCGGTCACCGCCCAGGTGCTGCTCGGCGGTGCGGTCATCGTCGCCGGCGTGGCGGTGGTGGTGAGCACCGAGCGGCCCCGGCGACCGGCCGACGGGGCAGCCGCCGAGGCGGCGCGCCGGTAACGGGGCCGGCGCCCCCTCCTGCTTCGCCGGGCACGTGCTGGTCGCCGCCCGTGTGCTTCGCCGGGGAACGACAGGACCGGAGAGCGATATGACTCTCAGACATATTTATGTCTCAGAGTCATATCGCTCTCAAGTTGGTGTTCGGTTGCACGGGCCGCAGCCGGCCGCCCACCGTGACCACCGGCGGGCGCGAGAGCGGGTCCGGAAGGCGTTCCGGTGCTGTCAGATCAGCCGGAGTTGGCGGTCCTTCGGGCGGCGGGCCTCCGGTTCGCCGAACCGCTCGAACAGGCCCGGGTCGATCACGTCGAGGAACGGCGACGGCCGGCACTCACGTTCCGCGCCGTGCCGGGTGCGTCGTGCGGCGTGGCTGACGTACAGCCGGTCCTGGGCCCGGGTGAGCCCGACGAAGAAGAGGCGCCGCTCCTCGGCCACCGCGTCCTCGTCCGGTTCCGTCCCGGGCCAGCGCAGCGGCAGCAACCCGTCCTCCGCCCCGACCAGGAACACCACCGGGAACTCCAGGCCCTTCGCGGCGTGCAGCGTGAGCAGGGTGACCGCCTCGGCGCGCGGGTCGAGGGCGTCCACCTCCGCGCCGGTGGCCAACTGGGACAGGAACAGCTCCAGGTCGTCGCCGCAGCGGCGGGCCAGCGGGGTGAGCAGGTCGACCGCCACCCGGACGTCCTCGGGGCGTACCGAGCCGGAGCCGTCGAGGGTCGGCACGGCGAAGCGGTCCGCCAGCACCTGCCCGGCCAGCCGGACCCGGGCGGCCAGTGAGCCGTCGAGGCCGGCGTGCCGCAGCTCGCGGGCGATCGCCATCACCCCGGGGCGGTCCCGGAGCCGGTCGTGCGAACGCTTCTGCACCGGGATGTTCGCCCGGGCCAGGGCGTCCACGATCGGGGCGGCCTGGGAGTCGGTCCGGTAGAGCACCGCGATGTCGGAGAACGACAGCGAGGTCGAGCGGCCGTCGATCCGGCCCGAGTCCAGCGACCGGTGGGAGAGGCCGCCGACCAGGTCGTCGATGGTGCGTACCAGGAAATCCGCCTCGTCCGCGACGGAGGCCGCGGCGTAGCGGCCGACCAGCGGGGCCTCCGGGTCGAGCCGGGCCGGGTCGAGCCGGCGGCCGCGCACCAGCGACGACGGCGCGATGGCCTGCACCGCGGCGGCCAGGATCGGCGCCGAGGAGCGGTAGTTGCGGTTCAGCCGGACCAGGCGGGCATCGGTGAAGTCCTGGGAGAAGCGCAGGAAGTAGCCGACGTCCGCGCCCCGGAACGAGTAGATCGCCTGGTCGGGGTCGCCGATCGCGCAGAGGTTGCCGTCGGCGGGGGAGAGCAGCCGCAGCAGCTCGTACTGGACCGCGTCCACGTCCTGGTACTCGTCGACGAAGATCCACTTCCAGCGCTCGCGGTACTCGCGGACCAGCTTCCGGTCGGCCTTCAGCAGCGCCACCGGCAGGGTGAGCAGCTCGTCCAGGTCGACCAGGTCACGCTTGCGCAGCAGCCCGGCGTACGCCTCCGGGTCGTCGCCGGCCTCGGTCCGGGCCGCCGCGCGATCGGCGTCGTCGGCGATCCGGAAGTCCACGGGCAGGCCGGCGGCCTCGGCGTTCTCCCGCAGGATGGTGAGCCCCAGCGAGTGGAACGTGCCGACGGTGACGTCCTCGGCCACCGGCCCGAGCAGCCCGTCGAGGCGGTGCCGCAGCTCCTCGGCCGCCCGCCGGGTGAAGGTGATCGCCAGGCACTGCTCCGGGAAGACGTTCAGCTCCGCGCAGAGGTACGCGATCCGGTGGGTCAGCGTCCGGGTCTTTCCGGTGCCCGGACCGGCCACGATCAGCAGTGGGCCGCCCGGTGCGGAGGCGGCCACCCGCTGCATCGCGTCGAGCCGGTCCAGCAGGCCGGTGCCGACCTCCTCCATGCCGGCGAGCATCGGCTCGAACGGCTCGTGCGGCGAGGGCGCCGGCGCGATCGGCGGGGGCGGCGGCGCGGCCTTCCGCTTCGGCTCGGCCTTCGCCGCCGTCGGGCGCTTGGCCCGCGGCTTCGGCGCCGGCTCCGCGGATTTCCGCTGCGCGGGCACGGGTACGTCGAAGAGCGTGTCCTGCGTGCCCGCGCCGTCCGTGCCGCCCAGCTCGGCCGGGTCGAAGAGGGTGATCACGCCGTACTCGCCGTCGTAGCCGGGCACTCGGCGGACGTCGCCCCGGCGCAGCCGGCCGATCCCCTCGGCGAGCACTTCCCCGGCGACCCGGCCGATCTCGTCCAGCGGGGTGCTGGTCAGGATCTCCAGCTCCGGGCCGAGCGCGGCGATCAGGTCGTTGAGCTTCCCCTCGACCTTCTTCGACCGGGCGCCCACCTTGTTGATCTCGCCGAGGATCTCGGCGAGCGGGACCAGGTGGGTGACCTCCCGGGCGTGCGCCGGCCGGTGCCCCTCGGGCCGGTCCGCCAGCTCCTCGACCCGGCTGAGTACGCCCACCGTCAGCGGCTTGCCGCACTCCGGGCACCGCCCACCGGCTTCCCGGGTCCGCTCCGGGGACCAGTTCACCCCGCAGAGCCGGTGGCCGTCGGCGTGGTACTTGCCCTCTTCCGGGAAGAACTCGATGGTGCCGGCCAGCCCGTCCCCGGTGCGGAGTGCCTCGCGGATGGCGAAGTAGTCGCGGGCCGAGTTGAGGACCGTGGCCTCGCGGGCCAGGGCCGGCGGCGAGTGCGCGTCCGAGTTGGACACCAGCTGGTAGCGGTCCAGGCTGCCGACCCGCCAGTTCATCGCCGGGTCGGAGGAGAGGCCGGTCTCCACCGCGAAGACGTGCTCGGCGAGGTCGGCGTAGCAGTCGGCGATGGCGTCGAAGCCGGATTTCGAGCCGAGCGCGGAGAACCAGGGCGTCCAGATGTGCGCCGGCACCAGGTAGCCGTCCGGGCTGGCCTCCAGGGTGATCTCCAGCAGGTCCCGGGAGTCCAGGCCGAGGATCGGCCGGCCGTCCGAGCCGAGGTTGCCGATCCGCCCCAGCGCGGCGTTGAACCGCGCCACCGCGTCCAGGTCCGGCAGGTAGATCAGGTGGTGCACCTTCCGGGTCCGGTCGTCCCGCTTGTAGATCGTGGAGATCTCCACGCTGAGCATGAACCGGACCGGGTCCGCCTCGGCCGTGCTCGCCAGCCGGGGCGGCAGGCGGCGGGCGATGTCCCGCTCCGCCTCCGGGCTGAGCCGGTACAGGCCGGGCTCGGCCGGGTGCAGCGTCTCCCGGAGGTGGTCGTACCAGGCGGGATGGGTGAAGTCGCCGGTGCCGAGCACGCCGATGCCCTTGCGTCGGGCCCACCAGCCCAGGTTCGGCAGGGTCAGGTCGCGGCTGCACGCGCGCGAGTACTTCGAGTGGATGTGCAGATCCGCGACGAATGGCGGGAGGCCACCGGGGGGTGCGGCGCTGAACGGAGGCACGCCGCATCCTGTCACGCCCGGTCCCCTGCCCGCCCGCCGCCACGCGTACGCGTGACCTGAGCAATCCGCCGCTGGACTGCGCGGCCCCGGCGCGCTATTGGGCGCGCAGCTCCACCAGGGTCACCTGTGGCGGGGCGCCGACCCGGACTGGCGGGCCCCAGAAGCCGGCGCCGTTGGTCACGTAGACCTTGGTGCCGTCCACCTCGCCGAGACCGGAGACCACCGGCTGCTGGAGCGGGACCAGCAGGTTGAACGGGGCCATCTGGCCGCCGTGGGTGTGCCCGGAGAGCTGGAGGTCGACGCCGAACTTCGCCGCCTCGTGCGCGGCCACCGGCTGGTGGGCCAGCAGCACCACCGGGCGGCTCGGGTCCCGGTCGGCCAGGGCGGCGGCGTAGTCGGGCGGGGCGGCCAGCCCGGTGCCGGCGGCGGTCACGTCGTTCACCCCGGCCAGGTCCAGCACCCCGCCCCGGGCGTGGATCTCCTGGCGCTCGTTCTGGAGCACCCGTACGCCGAGCCGGTCCACCTCGCGGACCCACTCCTCGACGCCCGAGTAGTACTCGTGGTTGCCCGTGACGAAGAAGCTGCCGTACCGGGAGCGCAGGTCACGCAGGGGTGCGGCCTCGTCGCCCAGTTCGGCCACCGAGCCGTCGACCAGGTCACCGACGATCGCCACCAGGTCGGCGTCCAAACGGTTGATCAGCGCGACGATCCGCTCGGTGTGCGCCCGGCCGGTCAGCGGCCCGAGGTGGATGTCCGAGACCGTGGCGATCCGCAGGCCGTCCATGCTGCGCGGGAGCTTCGCCAGCGGGATCCGGACCCGGTCCAGCTGCGGCGGACCCAGCGCGGTGCGGACGCCGTAGCCGGTGATGCCGGCGGCGGTGAGCCCGGCGAAGATGGCCGCTCCCCGGGCGAGCAGCAGCCGCCGGGAGGGGTCGTGGGCCGGCTGGCCGACCGCCGCGGCGGCCGGCGGGTCGACGAGGGGCCCGGTCGGGTCGTCGGCGGTGCTGCCGGTGGCGAGCGGGTCGGCGGCGCCGACCAGGGCCGGCTCGGGGGCCGCCGCGGTGGGTTCGGCGACCACCACCCGGCGACGCAGCACCAGCTTGGCCACCGCCATCGGCACTTCCAGCACCAGCAGCACGACCAGCAGGTAGAACATCAGGGCCAGCCAGAGGTAGCCCGGCCAGGCGACCCAGTGCACGCCGGCGTTGGTCACGATCATGGTGGCCGGGATCAGCACCGCCAGCAGCAGTACGACGATCCCGCCGATTCGCCGCCGGCGCCCGGGGACGGTCGTGTCCTTCACCAGCCGCTTCCACAGGTACACGTGGATCAGGGCGGTGACGAGCAGGACGAAGCCGACGAACGTCGCCATCGCCAACACCTGGGCTCCCCTCAGCCGCCGGCGAACGGCGGCAGCACGTCGACCGTCACGCCGGCCGGCAACGGTGCCTGCCGATCATGGCAGGCCACACCGTCGACCAGGAAACTTGCCGCCTTCAGCACCATGGCCAGCCGCTCGCCGTGTCGCGTCGACAGCTCGTCGACGAGTTCGTCCAGCGAGCGGCCCGCGGCCAGGGTCTCCTCGGACCGGCCGGCAGCGGCGCGCGCCCCGGCGAAGTAGCGGACGGTGAGCTGCACCCGTCAGCCTCCGATCGCCGACATCGGGCGGGCGGGTTGCAGGAAGGTCGGGTCGTCGATGCCGTGTCCGGCCCGCTTCCCCCACATCGCGGTACGCCACCGGCGGGCCAGCTCGGCGTCGTCCGCCCCGGCCCGCAGCGCGCCCCGCAGGTCGGACTCCTCGGTGGCGAAGAGGCAGGCACGCACCTGCCCGTCGGCGGTGAGCCGGGTGCGGTCGCAGTCGCCGCAGAACGGCCGGGTCACGCTGCCGATCACCCCGACCCGGGCCGGCCCGCCGTCCACCAGCCAGGTCTCGGCGGGGGCGGCGCCCCGCTCGGCCGGGTCCGGCGTCAGCGCGAACTCCCGGCCCAGCGCCGCCAGGATCTCGTCGGCGGTGACCATCGTCGTGCGGTCCCAGCCGTGCTGGGCGTCCAGCGGCATCTGCTCGATGAACCGCAGCTCGTAGCCGTGGGCCAGGGCGAACCGCAGCAACGCGGGCGCCTCGTCGTCGTTGACCCCGCGCATCAGCACCGCGTTCACCTTCACCGGGGTCAGCCCGGCCGCGGCCGCGCCGGCCAGCCCGGCGAGCACGTCGGCGAGCCGGTCCCGCCGGGTCAGCGTGGAGAAGCGGGCCCGGTCCAGGGTGTCCAGCGACACGTTCACCCGGTCCAGGCCGGCGGCGCGCAACGTGGGGGCGAGCCGTTCCAGCCCGAGGCCGTTGGTGGTCACCGAGATGCGGGGCCGGGGCTCCAGCGCGGCCACCGCCGACACGATGCCGACCAGCCCGGGCCGGATCAGCGGCTCCCCGCCGGTGAAGCGGACCTCGGTGACGCCCAGCCGCTGCACCGCGACCCGGACCAGGCGGACGATCTCGTCGTCGCTGAGCAGCTGCGGGCCGGCCAGCCAGGGCAGCCCTTCCGCCGGCATGCAGTAGGTGCAGCGCAGGTTGCACTTGTCGGTCAGCGAGACCCGCAGGTCCCGGGCGACGCGGCCGTACCGGTCGACGAGGACCCCGTCGGTCGTCGTCGGGGCGGCGCTCACCTGTCGACCGTAGCGCGTCCGGCACCCCGCAGCGCGGCCCGGGCGGCGGATCCCACCGCGTCCCGGTACGCCGCGCCGAACAGGGCGGTGTGCACCAGCATCAGATGGAGCTGGTGCAGCGGCACCCGCTCCCGCCAGCCGTCGGCCAGCGGCCACGTCTCCTGGTAGCCGGCCATGATCCGGTCCAGGTGGGGCGCGCCGCCGAAGAGCGCGAGCTGGGCGAGGTCGGTCTCCCGGTGGCCGCCGTGCGCGGCCGGGTCGATCAGCCGCACCCGGTCGTCGGCCCCCCAGAGCAGGTTGCCCGGCCAGAGGTCGCCGTGGATCCGCGCGGGTGGCTCGTCGCCGCCGAACTCCCCGATCCGGTCGGCCAGCTCCTCCACCACCCCGGTCTCCGCGGCGGTGAGCGCGCCGCCGTCCACCGACATCCGCAGGTACGGCAGGATCCGCCGCCGTACGAACCAGGCCGACCACGGGCCCGGGTCCGGCGTGTTGTCCTGCGGCAGCGCGCCGATGAAGCCGGCCCACTCCGCCCCGAACGCGGGCGCGCCGGCCCGGTGCAGCCCGGCCAGCTCGCGCCCGAACCGCTCGGCCGCCGCCGGGCTGGGCTCGCCCGGCTCGACCCAGTCGAGCGCCAGCAGCTCCGGCAGCGCCACCAGCACCTCCGGCACCGCGACCGTGCCCGCGTCGCGCAGCCAGCGCAGCCCGGCCGCCTCGGCGGCGAAGAAGCCGTCGGGCACGGGGCGTCCCGCGCGCTCCGGCCAGGTCTTGGCGAAGACCGAGTGCCCGTCGTCGAGGGTGAGCCGGGACGTGGCGCAGATGTCCCCGCCGGAGACCGGCGTCTCCCGGATCCGCTGATGGGTCAGGAAGGTCGGCAGGTGCTCCGGGTGTGCCCGCAGGTACGCCAGGTCCATGAGCGCAAGGTAGCGGGTCGGACCGACGGTCGGGGGTCGTGTCCCGCTGTCGACCGGTGCCGATCGGCGCCCACCTGGGCCGATACTCTCCGTATCTGTGGACAACCCGCGTGTCGTCCACAGGGCCTGTCGGGGTGGGCCGGGGTCGCCGCACGCTCCCGGCATGACTCCCACCGACCAGCTCCGGCTCGCCGTCCGCTCGCCCGCCGACCTCATCGCCGCCGTGCCGTACCTGCTCGGCTTCCACCCCGCCGACAGCGTGGTCGTGGTGGCGCTGCGCGGTCGCCGGGTCATCTTCGCCGCCCGGGGCGACCTGCCCGAGCCGGGCGCCGATCCGCAGCCGGCCGCCCAGCACCTGGCCGAGGTGATCGTCCGGCAGGGCAGCGAGTCCGCCACCGTGATCGGGTACGGTCCGGCCGCCCGGGTGACCGGGGCGGTCGACGCGGTCGGCGAGGCGCTGGACCGGGCCGGGCTGCTCGTCCTCGACGCGCTGCGGGTGACCGACGGGCGCTGGTGGTCCTACCTCTGCACCGAGCCGGAGTGCTGCCCGCCCGACGGCACCCCGTACGACCCGGTGACCAGCGAGGTCAGCGCGGCGGCCGTCTACGCCGGCCAGGTGGCCCTGCCCGACCGGGCCGCGCTGACCGCGCAGGTGTCCGCGCTCGACGGTCCGGTCCGGGTGGCCATGCGCCGGGCCACCGCCCGGGCCCGTCGCCGACTGGCGGCCCTGACCGAGGAGGCGAGCGAGACCGCGCTGGTCGGCGGCCGGTCCGTACGCTCCGCCGGGGTGGCGGCCGTCCGCACCGCGTTCCGCCGGCACCGGCGGGGCGAGCGGTTGACCGACGACGAGGTGGCCTGGCTGACCGTGCTGCTCACCCAGCTTCCGGTACGCGACCACGCCTGGGAACGCACCGATGGGCGGGACGCCGACATCAGCCTCTGGACGGACGTGCTGCGGCGGGCCGAGCCGGAGCTGAGCGCCGCCCCCGGCAGCCTGCTCGCCTTCGCGGCCTGGCGGGCCGGGTACGGAGCGCTGGCCGCGGTGGCCCTGGAGCGGGTGCTCGGCGCCCACCCCGACTATTCCCTCGCGCTGCTGCTGGACGACATGCTCCGCCGCGGGTTTCCCCCGTCCGAGCTGGACGGCTGGCCGGAGGTCGCCTTCCCCGGCGTGGTACGCCGCAAGCGCTCCCGCCGCCGCGTCACCCGCCGGCGCATCTGATGGTCCCGGCCGTCGGCGCCGACCCGGTGGCCGGCTCAGCCGGCCGGTTCGGCGACGCGGTGCGACCCCGCGTAGACGTTCATGGTCCGGCCGCGCAGAAAGCCGACCAGGGTCATGCCGGCCTCCTCGGCCAGCTCCGCGGCGAGGGTGCTGGGCGCGGAGACCGCCGCGAGCAGCGGCACGCCGGCCATCCACGCCTTCTGGGTCAGCTCGAAGCTGGCCCGCCCGGAGACCAGCAGCACGTGCCCGGCCAGCGGCAGTCGGCGTTCCCGGACCGCCCAGCCGACCACCTTGTCCACCGCGTTGTGCCGGCCGACGTCCTCGCGCAGCACCACCAGCTCGCCGTCAGCGGAGAAGAGCCCCGCCGCGTGCAGGCCACCGGTCCGCTCGAAGGCGCGCTGCGCGGCCCGCAGCCGGTCCGGCAGGTCGGCGAGCACCTTCGCGGGCACGCGCAGCGGGTCGTCGCGGACCGCGAAGAGCGACCGGGTCCGCACCGAGTCGATGCTCGCCTTGCCGCACACGCCGCACGAGCTGGTCGTGTAGAAGTTGCGGGCCGGGTCGGTGGTGGGCTCGGGTACCCCGGGGGCGAGCACCACGTCGACCACGTTGTAGGTGTTCGGCGTCTCCGCCCCGGCGCAGAGCTGGGCGGTGTGCACGTCGTCGGCGGACCGGATCAGCCCCTCGGTGAGCAGGAACCCGATCGCCAGGTCCAGGTCGTCGCCGGGGGTACGCATGGTCACCGCGAGCGGGTCGCGCCGGCCGGGGCCGGCCCGGCCGACCCGGATCTCCAGCGGTTCCTCCACCGCCAGGGTGTCCTGCCGGCGTATCTGGGCGCGCCGGTCGGCCGCCGCGTCGAGGTCGATCCGGAGTACGCCGCGCCGGTCAGTCGCCCGTCCCATCCCGCCATCCTGCCTCGCGAGGCCGGCCGTACGCACGGCGACGCCCGCCGCGCGGTGCGGGACCGGCGCGGTTACGGTGGCCCGGTGGGAACGGCGTACGCGGCGGTGGTGCTCTCCGGGGGCGCGGCCCGTCGGATGGGCGGGGTGGACAAGCCGGCCCGCCCGATCGGGGGCCGCCCGATGCTGCACCGGGTGCTGGCGGCGGTCGCCGACGCCGCGCCGCGGATCGTGGTCGGCCCGGCCGGCCCGGTTCCCGAGGGCGTACGGGTGACCCGGGAGGATCCGCCCGGCGGTGGCCCGGTCGCCGCCACCGCCGCCGGGCTGGCCCTGCTCGACCCCACCACGACCACGGTCGCCCTGCTCGCCGCCGATCTGCCCCTGCTCACCCCGGCGGCGGTGGCCGCCCTGCTGGGCGCGCTCGACGGGTCGACCGCCGACGGCGCCTGTTACCTGGACGGCGACGGGCGCCGGCAGCAGCTCTGCGGGGTGTGGCGGATCGCCGCGCTGCGGGCCGCGGTCGACCGGCTCGCCGCCGAGCGGGGTGGCACGGTCGACGGGGCCCCGGTACGCCGGCTGCTGGCCGGCATGGCCGTGCGGGAGGTGTCCTGGTCCGGCTCCGGGCCGCCGCCCTGGTTCGACTGCGACACTGACGAGGACGTACGCCGGGCCGAGGAGTGGACACGATGACGGTGATGGACGACTGGGTCACGGCCGCCTGCGCCGAGCTGGGCCTGGACCCGGCCGAGGTGTCGGTGCCGGTCGTGCTCGACCTGGCCAAGGACGTGGCCCACCAGGTGCTGCGCCCGGGCGCGCCGGTCACGGCGTACCTCCTCGGGGTGGCCGTGGGGCGCGGGGCGGACCTCGCCGCGACGGCCGCCCGGCTCGGTGAGCTGGCCGGCACCTGGCCGGTCGAGCTGGACGGCACCGCACCGACCGAGTAGGCCGTCCCGGGTGGTCCGCGACCCGGTGTCCGATCCCGGTCCGGCGTGATTCGACCTCCACCGTCCGTGGGTAGGGTGGCCCCTGACGGACGGAGGCGATCATGACGGCAGAGCACCCCTCGGCAGCCGGTGAGCCCGCCGGCGGCATGCCGGAGCAGTACGAGTCGATCCTGCTGGACGAGCCCACCACGGCCGATCTCCGGGCCAAGGTGACCGAGGCGTGGCGGGAGTTCGCCCGCGCGCTGGCCGACCGGCTGCGCGGCCTCCCCGCCGGTACGCACCTGGAGCTGACCCTCGACCCGACCGCCTCCGGGACCGGGGACGCCGTCTACTCGATCAGCGTCGACGTCGGCGACGAGGGCCGGCTGTCGGCGCGGGCGGTCGGCAACGCCACCCTGCCGCAGGGCTACCGCCTGGACCGCGCCGCCGTCGCGGACATGATCGCGCTCGGCTGGTCTCCGCCGGGGGTGGTCGAGGGTTCCGGCGAGCACTTCGGCCTGGACTGCGCGGTCGACGAGGCCACCCGGCTGGCGGCGGTGCTGTCCCGCACGCTGCGCGACGTCTACGGCGCCCCGCATCCCGCCTTCCTGGTCTACCTGGTACACGACGCCGAGGGCGAGGCGCTGCCGGTGGAGCCGCTCGGCACCGCCCGCAGCGAGTTCGGTCCGGACCGCGACGTGGAGACCGACCTCGACGAGGCGCTGGCCGCCGCCGGTAAGCAGGCCGCCGACAACGACGTGCTCGCCCTCGAGGAGCGGGTCCGGACCGTCGTCTCGACCATGCTCAAGTCGAAGGCCGACCAGGTGCAGGTCGACTCCGACGGTGACATCAACATCCGGGCCGGCTCGGCGATGGTCTTCGTCCGGGTACGCGACAACCCGCCCCTGGTGGACGTCTTCTCCCCGGTACTCACCGAGGTCGAGCCGACCGAACGCCTCTACGTGAAGCTCTCCGAGCTGACCAACCGGATGCCGATCGGCCGCCTCTACTGCGCCGACGACACCGTCTGGGCCTCCATCCCGGTCTTCGGCCGCAACTTCCAGGCCACCCACCTGATGCTCGCGGTCCAGGTGATGACCGGCCTGGCCGACGAGCTGGACGACCGGCTGCACGGCGAGTTCGGCGGCAAGCGGTTCTTCGGCGAGGGCGACAAGCCGGCCCGCGCCCAGTCCGAACACCGCACCGGCATGTACCTCTGACCCGCCGCCCGCCGCCCGCCGCCCGCCGCCCGCCGCCTGCGGGGCGGGAGGGCGCTGATTCACGGAAAGAGTGGCCATCCCGCGCGGAATGGCCACTCTTTCCGTGAATCAGGGCGTATCTCGGGGAGCGGGGCGAGAGGCGGCACAGTCAGTGGAGGTCGAGGAGGGTCTTGCCGAGCGTGGCGCGGGACTCGATGGCGGCGTGCGCGTCGGCGGCCCGTTCCAGGGGGAAGCGCTGCCCGATCAGCGGGCGGAGCCGCCCGGCCGCGCCCTCGGCCAGCGCCCGCTCGGTGAGCGAGCGCAGCTCGTCCGGCCGGGCACCCGGACGGAGCAGGGTCACCCCGCGCGCGGCGGCCACCTCCTCGGGCAGATCCGCCCAGGCGCCCCCGGCCAGCCCGAAGCTGAGCATCCGGCCACCCCGTTCGAGCAGGTCGAACGCGGCCCGGGCGAGCGGGCCGCCCACCCCGTCGAAGACCACGTCCACCCCGCCCGTGGCGGCGCGGACCCGGTCGGGCCAGTCCGGCTCCCGGTAGTCGACCACCACGTCGAGGCCGCGTTCGCGCAGCAGCGCCACCTTGCGGGGGCCACCGGCGGCGGCGACGACCCGCGCTCCGGCCGCCGTGGCGAGCTGGATCAGCAGGCTGCCCACTCCGCCGGCCGCCGCCTCCACGAGGACCCGTTCGCCGGCCCGCAGTCCGGCCGCCCGCAGCAGCATGAGGGCGGTACGGCCGTCGGCAAGCAGCGCGACCGCCTCGTCCAGCGGCAGCCCGTCCGGCACCGGGAGGGGGGCGTCCCGGTCCACCGCCACGCGTTCGGCGTACCCGCCGGTGCCGCCGGTGGAGCTGACCACCCGTCGTCCGACCAGCCCCGCGTCCACGCCCGGGCCGACCTCGGTGACCACCCCGCCAACCCCGTTGCCGGGGATCACCGGCAGGTCCCGGGGGAACGGCCCGAACCCGGTCGCCCGGAACATGGTCTCGACGAAGGTCAGGTTGGCGTGCGCCACCTCGATCAGCACCTGCCCCGGACCGGGCACCGGGTCCGGGGCCGGCCCGGGGACCAGCATCTCCGGACCGCCGAACTCCCGCAGCCACACCGCCCGCACGTCACCCTCCCGACCGGGGACCACCCCCGCGGCGGTCCCCCGGTGCCCAGTGGACCACCTGAAGCGGACTTGAGGTCAAGGAGCGGACGGGCCGACGCCGGGGGACTCGACGAGCCGGGACAGGACGATGGTGCTCCGCGACGAGGTGACGAAGGACTCGGCGCGCAGCCGTTCCAGCGCCTCCTCCAGGTGGGCGATGTCGGCGGCCCGCAGGTGCACCAGCGCGTCCGCCTCCCCCGAGACGGTGTACGCGCCGACCACCTCGGGGTGCCGCCGGGCCGCCGCCCCGATCTGCGCCGGCGTGGTCCGGCCGGCGCAGAAGAGCTCGACGAACGCCTCGGTGGTCCAGCCGACGGCGGCCGGGTCGACCACCGCGGTGAAGCCCCGGATGACCCCGGCGGATCGGAGTCGGTCGACCCGACGCTTGACCGCGGGGGCGGAGAGTGACACCCGGGTGCCGATGTCCGCGTACGAGGCGCGGGCATCTGCCACGAGCAACGCAATGATTCGCTGGTCGACCGCGTCTATCTGCAACGTTCCGCCTCTGGGAAGCAATGGTTGTGGCTGTTACCAAAGTTGTACCGTACCTACTCTTGGTGACCGTGAACCAGCAGCGAGTCCCGCGAAAGCGGACATACCTCATGTGCTCGCCCGAGCACTTCGCGGTCGAGTACGCGATCAATCCGTGGATGGACGTGACCGCGCCGGTCGACGCGGAGCTGGCGGTCAAGCAGTGGGACCGCCTGCGGGAGACGCTCGTCGGCCTCGGCCACGAGGTGCACCTGCTCACCCCCGAGCGCGGGCTGCCGGACATGGTCTTCGCGGCCAACGGCGCGTTCGTGGTGGACGGCACGGTCTACGGCGCCCAGTTCAAGCACGAGCAGCGGGCCGCCGAGGCCGCCGCGCACCGGGCGTTCTACGAGGAGCACGGCTGGCGGTTCATCGCGCCGAGCGAGACCAACGAGGGCGAGGGCGACTTCGCGTACCTGCCGGACGCGCACGGTGGGCTGATTCTCGCCGGCCACGGCTTCCGGACCGAGCTGGCGGCGCACGCCGAGGCGCAGGAGGCGCTCGGCCGGCCGGTGGTGTCGCTGCACCTGATCGACCCGCGCTTCTACCACCTGGACGTGGCGCTCGCCTCGATCGACGACGAGAACATCGTCTACTACCCGGGCGCCTTCTCCGCGGCCAGCCAGAAGGTCCTCGCCCAGCTCTTCCCCGACGCGGTGCTCGCCGACGACGAGGACGCGCTGGCCTTCGGCCTGAACCTGGTCAGCGACGGCCTGAACGTCGTGCTGAACAGCGAGGCGACCCGGCTGGCCGGCAAGCTCAAGGCGGCGGGCTACCACCCGGTCCCGGTCGAGCTGGCCGAGCTGAAGAAGGGCGGCGGCAGCGTGAAGTGCTGCATCGCCGAGCTGCGCCACTGAGGGCGCGCACCCGGCACCGGACACGGAACGGGCGGCCGCCCGCGGGGAGGCCGCCCGTTCCGTGTACGAGGGGGGTCAGCCGAGCGTGGCCAGCTCGTTGACGACGACGTTCGACAGCAGCCGGCCGTCGAGCATGACCCGGCGCAGGTACCACTTCTGCTGCGGGGTACGCGGCTGGTTGAACTGCCAGGCGCCGCGCGGGCTGTCGATCTGGCCGATCTTGCCGAGCGCCAGGTTGACCGCCTGCGGGGTCGTGTAGTCGCCGACCAGCCGGATCGCCTTGTCCAGCACCTGTGCGGCGTCGTACGAGGCCATCGCGTAGGTGGTCGGGGAGGCGTTGTAGGTCTTCCGGTACGCCGAGGCGAACACCCGGTTCGCCGTGTTGTTCAGGTCGGGCGAGTAGTTCAGCGCCGTCTCGATGCCGTGCTTGAGGATGCGCGCCCGCTGCTCGCCCTCCTCCCCGTCGTCCAGCTGGCTCAGCACGGTGCCCTCGGTGAGGAAGCCGGGGGCGTAGAGCTTGCCCTCGTAGCCCGCGTCGTAGAGCTGCTTGATGAACTGCACCGCGGCGGTGCCCGCGTAGTTGCAGAAGATCGCGTCGGGCCGCTTGCCGAGCGCCTTCTGGATCACGCCGGCGAACGCCCCCTTGCCGGGGTTGGGGTCGTCGCTGGTCAGCACCGGATCCTCGGTGAGCCGGTGGCCCTCCTGCTCGTAGCCGCGGCGGAAGCCGTCGATGACGTCCCGGCTGCCGGTGCCCTGCGGGGCGAAGATCGCGATGCGGCCGGAGACGCCCTGCTGCCGCAGGTACGCGCCGAGCGCCTCACCGGGCTCGTCCAGCACGTACGAGGTGCGCCAGATGTAGACGACGCTCTGCAGGCTGGTCGGCGAGGCGTTGGAGCCGATCAGGGGCACCCGGGCCTGCTCGACGGTGTCCCGGATGCCGGACATCACCGCGGAGCTGACCACGCCGGTGAGCGCGAGGACGCCCTCCTTGACCAGCCGGTCCACGGCGGCCTGTCCGCTCTTGGCGTTGTCGCCCTCCTCGGCTGGGACCAGCGTCACCGGGTGGCCGCCGAGCTGCTGGTTGTTGAGGCTGAGGAAGAGCTGGAAGCCGTTGGTGATCTCGTCACCGATGGCCTTGTTCGGGCCGATGCTCGGGACGATCAGCCCGATCTTGATCGGACTGCGGGGGCTGGGCGTGTCCTCGGTGTCGGTGTCGGAGCCGCAGCCCGCCGCCAGCCCGGTGGTACCCAGTGCGGCGAGCAGTTGGAGTGCCCGCCTGCGGTTCATCTGCGACACCGATTTCCTTCCTGACAGGGCTGCCGGGCGCACGCCCCATCGGCGTTCTACCTGCTCCGCGACTCTGCGTCAATGGTCGGAAGATCATCGTGCAGGGACCGCAACGCAGCCACCACCTCGGGCCAAGCCGCCGAAGTGGGGGAGATTAGTCCGAAATGCTCGCATTCCGGCAGCTCAATCAGCGTGGCGGGGCTGCCCGCCGCCCGGGCCGCAGCCACCCAGGAGCGGCTGATAGCGAGCGGGACCTGCTGGTCGAGGCCCCCATGCACGACTACGGTGCGTGGTCGGAACGGCACCAATGCCGATGGATCGGTGGCCGCGTACCGCTCGGGGACGTCCGCCGGGCCGCCGCCGAGCAGCGCGGCCACCGCCCCGCCGTCCAGGTCCAGCCGGTACGCCTCGGCCAGGTCGGCGACCGGGGCCAGCGCGAGCACGCCGGCGACGCTGGCCGGGGCCTGCGCGGCCGCGTAGAGCGCCAGGTGACCGCCCGCCGAGTGGCCGACCAGGATCGGCGGCCCGGGCGCCACCCGACCGGGCAGCGCGGCGGCCGCCAGCCCGGGCAGCGCGGCCACCCCGGCGAGCACGTCGGCGAGGGTGTTCGGCCAACCGCCGTCGGGCTGCCCGGTGCGCCGGTACTCCAGCTGGGCGACCGGGTGGCCGAGCGCGGCCAGCGCGGTGGCCATCGGGCCGGTGTGGCCGCGGTCGTACTCGGCCCGCCAGAAGCCGCCGTGCACCACGACCACCAGCGGCCGGGCCGGGCCCGTACCTGCGGGCCGGCGCAGATCGGCAAGCTGGTCCGGGTGGTTGCCGTAGGCGACCGTGGCGTCCGGCGGCGGGGACGGCTGGGTGAGCACGGCGCGCGGGTCTGCGGACATGTCGGCGACGGTAGCCGGTGCGCCGGCGTGGGTGGCCCGCCCGGGTGGTTCAGGGGGCGCGGGGCCCGTCCCGGCGCGTGCCGGTGGCGGGGGGTGGGTAAAGATGGGTGCCATGACCGAAGCGCATTCCGCCGGACACAACGACGAGCAGGACAAGGACGGCATCCCCGGCACGGTGGTGGTGGTCGGGCCGGACGGTCGGCCGGTCGGCACGGTGCAGACCGACGAGGGCCAGGGCGAGGACCCGACCCGCCTGGTCGAGCAGCCGGCCAAGGTGATGCGGATCGGCAGCATGATCAAGCAGCTGCTGGAGGAGGTGAAGGCGGCCCCGCTCGACGATGCCAGCCGGCACCGGATGCGCGAGATCCACGAGCGGTCCATCGTCGAGCTGAAGGAGGGCCTCGCCCCCGAGCTGCGCGAGGAGCTGGAGCGGATCTCGCTGCCCTTCACCGAGGACAAGGCGCCCAGCGAGAGCGAGCTGCGGATCGCCCACGCCCAGCTGGTCGGCTGGCTGGAGGGGCTGTTCCACGGCATCCAGGCCGCGCTGGTCGCCCAGCAGATGGCCGCCCGCGTACAGCTCGAGCAGATGCGCTCCGGCCGGGCCGCGCTGCCCAGCGGCCCCGGCGGGATGGCCCCGGGCATGCCGGGCATGCCGCCGACCAACGAGGGGCACGCGCCCGGCCAGTACCTCTGACCCGGCGGCCGGCGCGGCCGTACCGCCTGACCGGCTGGGCGCGGGCGCGCCCGGCCGGTCAGGCCACCCCGAAGACCTGCTCCAGGTACGCGGCCACGCCGTCCTCCTCGTTCGCCCCGGTCACCTCGTCGGCGATCTCCAGCACGGCCGGGTGCGCGTTGGCGACCGCCACCGCCCGACCGGCCCAGGTCAGCATCGGCACGTCGTTCGGCATGTCCCCGAAGGCCAGCACGTCCCGCTCGTCGATCCCGAGCCGGCCGGCGTACCAGGCCAGGCCCGCCGCCTTGGTCACCCCGGCCGCGGAGATCTCCACCAGCCCGCTGTACGAGGAGTGGGTCGCCTCGGCCAGCCCCTCCAGCGCCCCGGCGACCACCCGGACGAACGCGTCCGGGTCCTGCTCGCCGGCCCGGGCGAGCAGCTTCACGGCGGGCGCGGCGAGCAGCTCGTCGGGCGACTCGACCGCCCGGATCGCGTCGAGGTCGGCGTCCCAGCGCAGCGGGTAGTGCGACTCGTGCCGCATCTGCCGGCTGTCCACGATCTCCACCGCGAAGCTCACCCCGGGCACCGCGGCCCGCAGCCGGCGGGCCACCTCGGCCAGCAGTTCGGGTGCGAGCGGGTCGGCCCGCAGCACCTCGTCGGCGACCGGGTCGTACACCACCGCGCCGTTGGCGCAGATGGCCGGCAGCGGCTCGGCGAGTTGCTCGTACACCAGCGGGAGCCAGCGGATCGGGCGGCCGGTGACCAGCACGACCGGGGTGCCCGCCGCGGCGATCCGGGCCAGCACGGCCGCGGTACGCGGGCTGAGCGTCCGGTCGTCCCGCAGCAGCGTGCCGTCGATGTCGGTGGCGATCAGGCGAGGTGGCTCTCCCATCACCGGGAGAGTAGCCGGTCGAGGTAGACGGCGACGCCGTCGTCGTCGTTGCGCAGGGTGATCTCGTCGGCCGCCGCCCGGACCTCCGGGTGGGCGTTGGCGACCGCCACCCGCGCCCAGCCGGCCCAGGCGAACATCGGCAGGTCGTTGGGCTGGTCGCCGAAGACCAGCACCTCCGCCGGGTCGACGCCGAGCCGCTCGGCGACCACGCTCAGCCCGGTGGACTTGTCCACCCCGGGCGGGCAGATCTCGATGAAGCCGAGGCCGGCCTGGGTGAGCGTGGCCAGCTCCGGCGGGACGATCGTGCGGGCCACCGCCAGCAGTTCGTCCACGTGGTGGTCGGCGGTGCGGGCGAACGCCTTGATCACGTCGCAGGAGAGGCACTCCTCGCGGCTGCGCGCCTCGAACCGGTCCTGGTACGGCCAGCTGGCGTGGTAGTCCCCCCACAGCGGCGAGTCGTGCTCGTCCGACGCCTCCACCATCACGGTCAGCGGGCCGACCGCGGCCTCCAGGTCGGCGAGCAGCCGGGCCAGCACCTGGCCGGAGAGCCGTTCGTCCCGCAGCACCAGCGGCCCGTCCGGGTCGCTCTGGTCGACCACCCGGCCACCGCCGGCCATCACCAGGAAATCGGCGGCGCGGATGTCGTTGCGGGTGAGTTCGGTCAGGCGCGGTCCGCGTCCCGTCGCGCCGACCACCGGGATCCCGGCGGCCCGCACCCGGTCGAGCACCTCGTGGGTGTACGCGGAGACGGTGTCGTCGCTGCGGACGAGCGTGCCGTCGAGGTCGGTGGCGATCAGCTTGGGCAGTCCCGGGCGGGTCATGGTTCCTCCTTCGCCCGCCGCCGTCGCGCCGGCCGCCCTGGTCCTCGGTGCCTGGGCCCACGAACGGCGGGCAGCAACCGTATCTCGCGGAACCGGCCGCAACCATGGCTTTTCGGCGAATCGGACACCAACCCGCGGCGACCGCCGGGTGTCCGACCGTGCAGGTCAGTGCGGGTCGGGATGGGCGAACGGCACGGTGGGTTCCACCGTCAGGTCGGCCGGCGCGGGAGGTAGCTCGTCCTCGCGCGACCGGCGTCGGCCCGGCGCCGGCCGTCCGCCGTCCGCCGTGCCGGGGTCGCCGTCCGGTTCCGGTGCCGGGTCGAACGCCCGCCCGGACAGGTGGAGCGCGGCGGCGAGCAGCGCGGTGGCCACGAAGGCGCTGACCAGGCCACGCCCGTACTCGACCCGGAAGCCGTCCGCCGAGGAGTAGAAGAGGGTGCGCTGGCTCGAGTCGTCCAGGGAGAAGGCGGCGGCGGTCAGCACGGCCAGCACCGCCGCGGCGAGGCCCAGACCGGCCACCCGGGCGTTCTGCCGGACGGCCGTGGTGCCCCGCAACGCGAGCGCCGCCGCGACGGCCAGGCCCAACAGGCCCACCAGGTAGCCGACCCCGAAACCGCCCACGTCGGCGACGCCGACGGGAACCCGGATGGGGCTGTTGCCGTCCGGGCCGCCGTTCGGCACCGTCATCACCAGCCACTCGCCGACCAGGGAGGCGATCGCGGCCACCGCGCCGAGCCCGACGAGCACCGGGGGCAGGCGGTGGTCCCGGGCGAGGCCGGCGAGGGAGCGGCCGGCCCGGCGGGCCGGGACGGGTTCGCCGTCGCCCCACTCCACGACGGTCGTGCCGTCCGACCGGTCCTGCCTGGGGATGGGGAGATCCTGGGACATCGGCCACCCTTCCGCGTACGCGGGTCTGCGTCGAATCATGACACACCCGGCAGGGGTGACAAGGACCGCAAGCGCGTCGCGCCGGTGCGGGGCCGCCCGCTTTCGGATAGCGTCGGTGCCATGCCTATCCGTACCGCTTCCGCACGTTGGCAGGGCAACCTCACCGAGGGTGCCGGCACGGTCCGCACCGGCAAGGGCGGCCTCGCCGGCAACTACTCCTTCAAGTCCCGGTTCGAGGAGGGCGAGGGGACCAACCCCGAGGAGCTGATCGGCGCCGCGCACGCCAGCTGCTTCTCGATGGCCCTCTCCAAGCAGCTCGCCGACGCGGGCGCCACCGACACCTCGGTCGAGACCGCGGCCAAGGTGCACTTCGACAAGACCGACGCGGGCATGACCGTGACCCGGATCGACCTGGAGACCGTCGGCCAGGTCCCGGGCATGGACGAGGCGCAGTTCACCAAGCTGGCCTCGGCGGCCAAGGAGAACTGCCCGATCTCGCGGCTGCTCTCCCCGGGCGCGCAGATCACCCTGAACGCCCGCCTCGCCTAGCGCGCGCCGCCCGCCCACGCCGGGCGGACACCGCTCCTGGAAGCCGCAGATTCACGGAAAGAGTGCCTGTCCCGGGCCGGACAGCGCCTCTTTCCGTGAATTTGTGCGGATCTTGGCGGGCGACGGGGCGGCGCGCTTGGGGGGAGAATGGCGGCGTGGCCGTGGAGATGAGCCGGGAGCGGTTCGAGGAGCTGGTCGGCGAGGCCCTCGACGAGGTGCCCGAGGAACTGCTCGGGCTGATGAACAACGTGGTCATCCTGGTCGAGGACGACCCGCCCCCGGGCGAGGACCTGCTCGGCCTCTACGAGGGGCACGCGCTCACCGAACGGGGCTGGGACTACTCCGGCGTCCTGCCCGACCGCATCCTCATCTACCGCCGCCCGATCCTGCGCATCTGCGACACCGAGGAGGACGTCGTCGAGGAGGTCGCGGTGACCGTGGTGCACGAGATCGCCCACCACTTCGGCATCGACGACGACCGGCTGCACGCCCTCGGCTGGGGCTGACCGGGTCCGCGCTGCGCCCCGCTCGGCCGATCCCCCGCCTTGCGCGGTTCCCCTAGCCTGCGGGCAGGCACACCCCGATGCAGGAGGAAGAAGCCCATGCGCAGCGCGCTGTTCTCCGCGGAGAACCTTGAGAAGGAGTCCCAGCAGCCGGGCATGCGGCTGCAGAACTCCAAGATGCTGAAGATCGAGCTGAACGGCGAGGCGATGGCCCGCGTCGGATCCATGGTCGCGTACCAGGGTCAGGTGCAGTTCCAGGCGCTCGGCTCCGGCGGTATCGGCAAGTTCATCAAGCAGCGGCTCACCGGCGAGGGTGTCCCGCTGATGAAGCTCAGCGGCCGGGGCGACGTGTTCCTCGCCGACCTCTCCAAGGACGTGCACATCATCGACCTGGAGCCCGGCGACGCCCTCTCCATCAACGGCTCCAGCGTGCTCGCCTTCGACTCCACGCTGACCTACGACATCAAGATGGTCAGCGGCGTGGGCTTCGCCTCCTCCGCCGGCCTGTTCAACTGCGTCTTCACCGGGCACGGCCGGATCGCCATCACCACCAAGGGCACCCCGGTGGTGCTCAACGTGGACGCGCCGACCTACGTCGACCCGCAGGCCGCCGTCTGCTGGTCGGCCAACCTCCAGACCGGGTACCACCGCGCCGAGCAGCTCGGCCTCGGCACGCTCCTCGGCCGCAGCACCGGGGAGGCGTTCACCATGAGCTTCGCCGGTCAGGGCTTCGTCGTGGTGCAGCCGTCGGAGGAGCCTCCGGTGCAGGGCAGCGGGGCCCAGCAGCAGCAGGGCGGCCTGCTCGGCGGCCTGCTGCAGTGACCGTCCGGTGCGGGGACGCCCGGACCGGGCGTCCCGCGCACCGTCAGCTCAACTCGCCGGCGCGCAGCCGGGCCAGCCAGGCCGCCGCGTCGGCGTAGTCGGCGTCGGAGAGGCCGGCCGGCGCGGGGACCGGCCGGTCGTTCGCCGCCGGGCTCCAGCGGTGCCGGGGGTACGACCCGAGGAAGCGGACGTCCGCGCAGACCCGGCGGAGCCCCTGCAACGCCTCGCCGAGGCGTACGTCGGCGACGTGGCCGGTGCAGTCGAGGAAGAAGACGTACCGGCCGAGTGCCTCGCCGGTCGGCCGGGACTCGATCCGGGTCAGGTTCACCCCGCGCACGGCCAGCTCCATCAGCACGGACAGCAGCGCGCCCACCCGGTCGTGGACGATGTAGACCGCCAGCGAGGTCACGTCGTCCCCGGTCGGCGGCGGGGGCGGCCCGGGGCGGGAGAGCAGCGCGAACCGCGTCACCGCGTCCGGGTGGTCGGCGATCTTGTCGGCGAGCACGGCCAGCCGGTGCCGGGCCGCGCCGATCGGGGCGCAGATCGCGGCGTCGTACTCGCCGGTCGCCGCGCCCGCCGCGGCGGCGCCGTTGGAGAGCACGTCGACCACCGTCGCGTCGGGCAGGTGGTCGCGGAGCCAGTTGCGGCACTGGGTGGACGCCTGCGGGTGCGCCGCGAGGCTCCGGACCTCGGCGAGCGAGACGCCCGGTCGGGCGGCGAGCACGAACTCCACCGGCAGGATCACCTCGCGGGTGATCACCAGCGGCTCCCCCTCGGCCAGTTCGTCGAGGGTCACCCCGACCGCGCCGCCGATGGAGTTCTCCAGCGGCACCAGCGCGGCGTCCGCCTCTCCGGCCCGTACGGCGTCCAGCGCCTCGCCGACGCTGCGGGCCGGCGTGCGGCTGCCCCGTTCGGCGGCGGGCACGGTACGCAGCGCCTGCTCGGCGAAGGTGCCCTCGGGACCCAGGTAGACGAAGCGGGTCGGCGGTGTTCCCGGCATGGCGACCAGCCTACGCACCCGGGGTGCCGTCGCAGGCCAGGGTCCGGATGCCGGGCGGGCCGGCGGCGCGTACCTCGGCGGAGCAGACGTCCGTCCCGGCGGTCACCAGCTCCAGGGCGTTGGGCTTGCCCCGGGTGACCACCTGGAGCTCCTCGTGCCCGCTCACCGCCAGCACGGTGTACTGCCAGTCCGCCGCGCAGAGCGGCCCGGTCCGGACGGTGACCCGGACGTCCCGTGGCAGGACCCCGGCCCGGCCGCGCAGCAGCGACACCACGCGGTCGCTGGCGGGTCCGGCCGCGCAGGCGGTGGCGACCAGGTCGGCGGGGCTGGGGGCGGCCGCCGGGGTGGTGGGCGTGGCAGGGGTCGCCGGCGTCGCGCTGGGCGTGGCGGTGGGCGTGGCCGAGGCGGTGGCGGGCGGGGCGGTCGACTGGCGCAGCTCGGGCGGGGCGCCGCAGCCGGCGAGGGCCAGCAGGGCGACCAGGGCCGCCAGAAGGCTCCGGCAGCGGGCGGTGGGGCGTGGGGTGGGTGACACGGTCCGATCCTCGGCATCGACGGACGTCGTTAAGGCGACTGGCCGAGCCCATCGTAGGAGGATCGCCCGATCGCGTGAAGGTCACTTGTGAATCCGGTGGCCGGCCCGCTCCAGCGCGCTCGTCGCCTCGGCCAGCCGGACGGTGGGCACCAGCACGTGGTCGGTGTCGTACGTGGAGAAGGCCACCACGTTCACCCGTGCCCGGGCGAGCGGGTCGATCAGCGCGGCCAGGGTGCCGGTCAGCGGCAGGTCGAGCGGACCGACGATCCGCAGGCAGCGCCAGTCGGTCTCGACGACCGCCTGCTCGGGGACCCGACCGGCCGGGCAGATCAGCGAGATGCCGTCGACGGTCCAGCTCACCGTCACCACGTCCCCGTCGCCCAGCTCGCGCCACACCCGCTGCGGCAGGGCGGTGCCGGCCGGCAGGCGGCACACGGCGTACTCGCCCGGCAACAGTGCGACATCGAGCATGAGGGCACCCTACGGCGTCGGCGAGGGACCGCCCAGGTATCGCCCGGTGCGCCGAACTCGCGCGTTTTCGCAGGTCAGACGCGAGAGAAGAAGGTGAGCGATCCGGCGACCTCGCCCTCGGCCAGCACCGGGGTGGAGATGGCGTCGACCGTGGTCCCGACGTCGTCGCCCGACCCCTGGACCCGGAGCAGCCCCCGGGCGAGCCGCCCGGAGTGCAGCGCGAGCAGCGGCGGGATCTTGTCGGATTCCTGCTCGGTCAGCTCGCTCGGCTGGGCGGTGAAGTCGACCAGGCGCAACCCGCCCTCCAGGAGCGGCCGGCCGATCACGTCCTCCGGCGCGCCGAGGCAGAGCAGGTCGCAGCCGGACGCGGAGATCGCCACCACGGTGGTGTCGCCGTCGATCAGCAGGCACGGCTCGGCGGCCCGGGAGACGATGCCCGACCACTGCCCGAAGTTGTCGGACTCCTGCTCGGCCGGGGTCCCCGCCGCAGGGGGGAACACTTCCGAGAGCGAGAGCTCGACGTGGGCCACCGCGCCTCCTATGTACACCGACGGTCCGTCCACGCTAGCCGGTCGTCACGGCGGCCGCTCGACCGCGCTCGGTCCACCGGCCACCGGTGCTGCTCGGGAATCCGGGGCGTCGGCGGGACCGGGGACGGATGTCGGTGCGACGGGTTTCTGGTGCCGGGCGGCCGGCGACGGCGCGGCCGACGGAAACCACCGGGGGCGGATCCGCGGACCGCGTGGCGTCGCCGGAGACGTTACCGCCGGGCGGCCCGCTTGTCAGCGGCCGTTCGGCCCTCGTCGTACCACCGGTAGTCGGCTGCTGGACGGTACGTGCCGTTGAGCCAGGTGGCGGGGGCCTGGGCGACCCGGGAGAGCTTCTCGGCGGTGGCCGGGCTGATGCGGTTGCCCCCGGCGACGAGCAGGCGGTCCAACTCGCGGTGGGTGGCCATCAGACAGTCCTTCGGCAGGCCGTACACGCTGATCACCCCGGATCCGACGAAGGTCAGCACCGGGGTGACGGGGATCGGCAGGCCCACCGCGTCGGAGAGTGCCTTGCTCGCCCGCTTCGCGTCCCGGCGGGCCTCGGCCACATAGGGGGGACGCTTGCCGTTGATCTGCACCACGTCGCCGGCGACGAGCACCCGGGCGCGGCCATGGTCGGCGATGGTGACCGCGAAAAGGCCGCTCGGTCCGATGGCGAGGAACCCGGCCCGCTCGTCCTGACCGCGGTCGAGGAGAACGTCTGCGGCGTCGGTGCGGGGCCACTCGATGACGTGCCAGGCGGGCCCGAGGTGGTCGAGCTGACCGAGGGCCCGGGCCCCGGCCGCCTCCAGCCGGCGCGCACCCCGCTCGGCCCGGCGGCGACGGGCCCACTCGAGGGGGGTCGGTCGGGCCGGTTCGAGCACCGAGGTGGACTCCACCCGGGGGTGTGGCAGTGCGACGGGCGGCAGCGCCCGGGTGGGTACGGCTCGACGAGCGGGAAAGACAGTCATCGCGACCTCCGGCAAAAGGTCTCTCGAAGTTATGTCTCCACTACCCTACGTTGCCTACCCCCGTGCTCGGCAAGTTGGAGCGCCGGAATGAGTGCGGATGAATGCCATATTCATTCACACTTCTTTTCCCGGATGGTGCGGAAGCCTGCCCTACGCTGCGAGAGTGACCCACTACGTGGACAGCGAGGTCGGTCGGCTCGGCACCGTGCTGCTGCACCGCCCCGGGCCGGAACTCGCCCGCCTCACCCCACGCAACAACGACTCGTTGCTCTTCGACGCTATCCCATGGGTGGGAAGGGCGCAGGAGGAGCATGACGCCTTCGCCGCCGCCCTGCGCGAACGCGGGGTGGAGGTGCTGTACCTCGCCAGCCTGCTGGCCGAGACGCTCGCCGTGCCGGACGCCCGGGCCGAGCTGACCGAGCTGGTGCTCCGCTCACCCCGGCTGGGCGACACCTTGCGTCGGCGGATCGCCGACCATCTCGCCTACCTCGACCCGGCCGCCCTCGCCGACGTCTTCGTGGCCGGGCTGGCCCATGAGGAACTGCGGATCGGCCGGGACCGGCCGGGCGGTCTGGTCTGGACGCTGATGGACCGGCACGACTTCGTCATCGATCCCCTGCCGAACCTGCTCTTCACGCGGGACTCCTCGGTGTGGATCGGGGAGCGGGTCGGGGTGACCAGCCTGGCCATGACCGCCCGGCGGCGGGAGACCAGCCTCACCGACGCCATCTACCGCCACCACCCGCGCTTCGCCGGCACCGAGTTCGTCTACCACCCCGAGCTGGAGCACCTGGAGGGCGGCGACGTGCTGCTGCTCGCGCCGGGCGTGCTCGCGGTCGGGGTGGGCGAGCGGACCACCCCGGCCGGTGCGGAACGGCTCGCCCGGCAGGTGTTCGCCGCCGGCCTGGCGCACACCATCCTGGTGGTGCCGATCGCCCAGGAGCGGGCCACCATGCACCTGGACACCGTCTGCACGATGGTCGACGTGGACGCCGTGCTGATGTACCCGAACATCGCCAGCACGCTGTTGGCGTACACGGTGATTGCCGGGGCGGACGGCGACGAGCCCCGGGTGGACGGGCCGGCGCCCTTCCTGCGCGCCGCGGCCGACGCGATGGACCTGGACCAGCTCCGGGTGATCGACACCGGGCTCGACCCGGTCACCGCCGAACGGGAGCAGTGGGACGACGGCAACAACACCCTCGCCCTGGCACCCCGGCTCTGCGTAGGCTACGAGCGCAACGTGGAGACCAACGCCCAGCTGGAACGGGCCGGCATCGAGGTGATCGCGATCGCCGGCTCGGAGCTGGGCTCCGGCCGGGGCGGCCCGCGCTGCATGTCCTGTCCGCTGGTCCGCGAGCCGCTGCGCCGCTGACGGCGACGGGCCCCGGTCGACAACCGGGGCCCGTCATGGCAGACCAGGTCAGCGCAGGGTGAGCTGGCGGCCGAGGAGCCCCTGCCGGGCCCGACGGCCGGCGGCGTCCAGCGGCTCCTTCTCCTCCAGCGCCTCGGCGTACCGCTTGGCGAACTCGGTCACCGGCTCCTCCCAGTCGGCGGCCGGGACGTCCTCGGGCAGGTCCCAGACCGGCACCAGCCGGCCGTGTGCCCGGAACATGCCGGCGAAGCGGGTCTGCTCGCCGAGGGTCAGCGTGCCGGCCACGCTGAGCCGGGACAGCGCGTCCAGCGCCACGTCCTCGTCGTCGGGGAGCACCCAGCGCACGTGCGCCTTCTCCGGCACCTGGCACCAGTACGCGGCGCGCGCCGCCGCCAGCTTGACGGTCGGGTAGATCGCCGCGTTGGCCCGCTCCAGGGACGCCTGCACGTTCGGGTCGTCGGCGGCGCCGGGATCCAGCCAGAACTCGAAACCGTCGTGCATGGTGATCTCCAGCGGGCCGTCCACCAGGACGTCCTGGAGCCGGGGACCGGGACCGGGCAGCGGCGGCACGCTCACCTGGCCACCCGGCTCGGTACGCAGAGCGCAGAGCAGCGCCTCGGCCAGGTCCCGGGAGACGTCGCCGGACTGCTGGTGGCGCTGCAGGCCGATGAAGACCCGCCCGTCCGGCTTGGTCATCGCGGGGGCGGCCATCGGCAGCACGGTGGCCAGGGTGACCGGGCGGTCGCCGTACTCCCCGACCAGCTCGGGGGTCACCTTCAGCGGCGCGGAGGCGGCCGGGACCAGCTCGCGCAGCGCGATCCACTCCGGCTCGTCGACCAGACCCTCGAACGGTCGGGGCACGAAGACGTCGCGCACCTTCTCCCGCTTCGGGGTGGCTTCGGCTACCCGCTGGCTCTTTCGACGCTTGCTCATGCGGTCGCCTCACTCCGCTCGGCGGCCGCGTGAGGCTCCACCGCACAGAGCCTGATGATTCGCTCGCTGCGCTCGCTCATGGCGACACAGCCTAGATGCCGGGTGGGACCGGGGTGGGCAGGACCCGCCTCCGGACGCCGGTCAACCCGCCACGACCAGGTCCGGCCGGGGCGAGCCGGTCGGGTCGAACTCGGCCCAGACGCTCTGGCCGAGGCCGTCCCGCTCCACCCCCCAACGGCTGGACAGGCCGGAGACGATGTGCAGCCCGCGCCCGTCGATCGAGTCGGGGGTCGACGGCCGCATCAGCGGGCCGGATACCGACCCGCCGTCGGTCACCCGGAGCTGGACGGTCTGCCCGTCGGTGCCGGAGCGCAGCCGCCAGGCCACCCGAACCACGCCGCCGGGCAGCGGATCCGCGTGCCGCACGGCGTTGCCAACCAGCTCGGCGAGGACGGCGACCAGGTCCGCCAGCAGGGCCGGGGGCACGACGTCGGCCAGCTCGCCGGCGAGCCGGTGCCGGGCGAGGCGCGCGCCGGTGGCGTGGTGGGGCACCACCACGCACCACGATCGTTCGCCCGGACCCCTCGCCACCGTCGTCCCTTCCACCCCCGGGCACGCCCAGGTCATCCCCGCGGCAGCCACACCTCTGCGACCGTACCCCCACCGACCCTCGGCCGGAGGGATACCCATCCATTCTGCTGTTCAACGATCTGCCGGACGAGATAGAGACCCAGTCCCGCCCCCGGGTAGCGGCGCCGGTCACCGGACTCGCCCTGCCAGAACCGGTCGAACGCCCGTTCCACGTGCTCGGGACGGATGCCGATGCCCCGGTCGGCCACCCGGAAGGAGACGGTCCGCTCGTTCGCCTCGGCGGTGACCTCGATCGGGGTGTCCGGCAGCGAGTACTTCCCGGCGTTCGTGCCCAGTTCGGTCAGCACGGTGGCGAGGCTGTGCCGGTCGCCCAGCGCCTTGGGCAGGTCGTCGGGGAGATCGAGGACGATCCGGTGCCGGACGTCCGCCGGCAGGTCGGTCACTGCGGTCCGCAGCGCCTCGCCCAGGTCGAACGGGGCGGCCGGCTCCCCGCCGGGCCGGTGCTCCGTGGCGGCGGTGAGCAGCCGGTCGACCAGCCGGGCGAGTTCGTTGGCGCGCTGTCCGATGATCATCGCGGCCTGCCGCCGGTCGACGTCGCTGAGCGACTCCCAGTGGTCGGTGAGGGTGTCCGCGTACCCCTTGATCACGGTGACCGGGGTGCGCAGCTCGTGGCTGGTGACCGCGACGAAGAGGTCCCGGTCGTGGTCGCGGCGCTGCTGGTCGGTGATGTCCCGGAAGGTGACCACCCGCAGGCCGCCGGGGCCGGGCAGCTCCCCGGCGGTGATCCGCAACCAGCGCCCGTCCGGCAGGCGGTGGTCCAGCACCTGGCCGGGTGGGGGCAGCGGGAAGGGCAGCGGGCGGTTCAGCGCCTCGCCCGCCGGCCGGCCGGTCACCTGGGCGGCGGCCGGGTTCCAGAGCCGTACGTGGTGCTGCCGGTCCACCACCGCCAGGCCGTCGGCGAGCGCCGCCACCACCGGGCCGTCCCCGTGCACCGGCAGGCCGGTCTGGTCGCCGTACATGTGGCCGATGCAGGCGGCGACGTACCCGATGACGGCGCGCTGGGCGGCGTCGAGCGGCTCGCCCTCCGGGTAGAGGGCGTGCAGGCTGCCCACGGTGAGGCCGCCGATCTCCGCCCGGGCGACGATCATCCGGCACAGCCCCCGCCCGGCCACCTCCACGGCGAGCGAGCCCGGGATGGCGTCCACCCGGACCTCGCGGACCGGCGGACCGGAGAGCAGGCAGACGGTGGCCGGGTCGGTGGCCGGCAGGGGGCGGCCGATGACGAACTCCGCGCTGCCGGTCGCCGCGATCACCCGGCCCCCGGCCGGCGCGAACTCCACCCAGACCAGGCCGGCCGCGCCGACGGCGGGCTCCACCACCTGGAGCAGCCGGGTCAGCACGGAGAGGCCGGACTCGCCGGCGTTGATCCTGGCGATCACTTCGGTGTGGCCGGTGATGAGGGCACTGAAGTCGGTTCGCTCCGGCATGTCCCGAGTGTGCCGCGCCGACCGGTCCCGGGACACCCCCGGCCGGCCGGGCGGGACCGTCCACCGGGCCGGTCGACCAGGCTCAACGGCCCAACCGGGCCAGGGTCCGGGCGGGCCGGTCGGTGATCACGCCGTCCACCCCGGCGGCCAGCACCAGCTCCAGGTCCTCCGGCTCGTTCACCGTCCAGACGTAGACCTGGTTGCCGGCGGCCCGCAGGGCGGGCACGAGCTGCGGCCGGGCCCGGACCAGGCCGATGCCCGGACCGGCGATCCGGGTGCCGAACGGCAGCCGGCCGAGCCGCAGCCAGCGCGGCAGCACCTCCAGCAGCAGCACCGTGGGCAGGCCGGGCGCGAGGTCGTGGATCCGGCGTACGGCCAGGGGGGAGAAGGACATCACCGTCACCTGGACCCGGTCGTCCGGCTTCGGGTCGGCCAGCCCGTACCGGCGCAGCAGGGTGACCAGGCGGCGCTCCACGTCCCGGCCGTACCGGGAGGGGTGCTTGGTCTCGATCAGCAGCCGGACCGGCCGGCCTGCGGCCAGCACCGCGTCGAGCAGCCGTTCCAGGGTGAGCAGCCGGGTGTGCGACTCGTCCAGGGGCTCGTCCCCCTCGGCAGCCACCGCGCCGGGGTGCCAGGAGCCGAAGTCCAGCGCCTCCAGCTCGGCGAGGGTGCGCGCGCTGACCAGCCCGTGACCGTTGCTGGTCCGGTCCAGCCGGCGGTCGTGCACGCAGACCAGGTGCCCGTCCCGGGTGAGCCGGACGTCGCACTCCAGCCCGTCGGCCCCCTCCTCGAGGGCGCGCAGGTACGCGGCGAGGGTGTGCTCCGGCAGGTCGTAGGAGGAACCGCGGTGCGCGAAGACCAGGGGCGTGGTCATGCCGCCGGCGCGCCTCAGGCGACCCGGCCCGGCTGCCCGTCGTCGGTGACCACCGGGCGACCGGCGCCGGCCCAGTCGCCCATCCCGCCCTCGACGTTGCGCACCTGGTCCCAGCCGTTGCGCATGAGGTACGCGACGACCTGCGCGGAGCGCCCGCCGGATCGGCAGATCACCGCCACCTCGCGGTCGTTCGGCACCTCGGCGATCCGGGCGGGCAGCTCGGTCATCGGCAGGTGGTGGGCGGTCGGCGCGTGGCCGGCGGCCCACTCGTCGTCCTCCCGGACGTCGAGCAGGTAGGTGTCGTCGGGCACGGCCGACGCGGGCACGCTGGGAACCTGGGGTCCGAACACGGCTACCAAGCCTAGCCGGGGCGTCCCGGTCACAGCCGATTGACCCAGCGGGGATTGGCGCCGGCCCACTCCGGCAGCCGGGTGTCCCGGAGCGCGTCGAAGAGGCCCCCGCCGCCGTTGTCCAGCACCACGTAGGAGACCTGGTCGATGGTCTGCGGGTACGAGGGCACCCGTACCCCCTGGAGGGCGTCCGCGGGCAGCGAGCGGAGCGCGAAGAGCAGGTCCTCCAGCGGTACGCCGTTGGTGTCCACGGTCAGCGCGCCGCCGACGGCCCGCAGCACCCGGTCCAGCTGGACCGGGTCGTTGCGCAGGTGGGTCTCGCCGGCCTTGTCGAGCACCGCGCGGAGCATCTGCTGCTGGTGCCGCTGCCGGTCGTAGTCGCCGTCGGGCAGGTCGTAGCGCTGGCGGACGTAGTCCAGCGTCCGGGCGCCGTCCATCTGCTGGCAGCCGGGGGTGAAGAGGGTCTTCGTGTGGACCGATCGCACCTCGGTGTCGACGCACATCCGGATCCCGCCGAGCAGGTCGATGACCTGCTTGAACCCGGAGAAGTCGACCAGTGCGGCGCCGTCGAAGCGGATCCCGGTGAGCCGGGTGAGGGTGGCGGAGAGCAGCCGGGCGCCGGCCTCCCCGCCGCCGCCGTGCTCGTACGCCGCGTTGATCTTGTCCTGGCCGCCGCCGTAGCCGGGGGCCGCCGGGATGGCGACGAGCAGGTCGCGCGGGATGGAGATCAGGTACGCCTGCCGCATCCCGGCCGGCACGTGCACGATCAGGATGCTGTCCGAGCGCTGGTCCTCGGGATTGGCGCCGGGCCGGTGGTCCGAGCCGATGAGCAGGTAGTTGAGCGGGCGCGACAGGTCGGTACGCCGCTGCCGGGCCGTGTCGTCGAGCAGTTCCTGCTTGGTCACCGCACGGTCGTACCGGTTGGTGAGCCAGTGCAGCCCGGCGACGCCGAGCGCGGCGAGCAGGACTAGGGCGAGGCCGGCACCGATCAGGAACCGGGTCCAGCGGGCGGGTCGACCCCGCCCGCGTCCGGTCCGTGCCGCCCTGGACGTGACACCCCTCCCCGTGGCCGTACGTGAGACCCGCTCACGTCAGGCTACGGGCCGGGGAGCCCGGCGGTGGCCGCTTCGCCGCAGCTACCGCCGGGTCCGGGTCATTTTCGGGTGGAGAGGACGCCCGGGTTCGCCACCACGAAGTCGGCGAGTTTGTCGTTCTTGACCGCCCGGAACATCTCCATGCTCGTCTCGTTGAGCGTCTCGAACCGCTTGTCGGGCGTCGAGTTGTAGGTGCCGCTGTTGGTGCGCAGGGTGACCAGGTCGTTCCCGGTCACGCCCTTGAGGGTGAAGATGAAGTCGGCGATCGGCACGTTGCCGGTATCCAGGATGAGGGCCTTGCCGGCCGCATCGATCAGCTGCTTCAGCTTGAGCGGGTTGGTCAGCATGCCCTTGTCGGTGGCCTTCTTCGCCATCGCCTTGATCAGCTGCTGCTGGTTCTGCTGGCGGTCGTAGTCGCTGTTCGGCAGACCGTAGCGCTGGCGGGCGTAGTCGAGGGCCTCCCAGCCCTGCATCTCCCGGCAGCCCTTCTTGTGCACCACCGGGGTCATCGGCTTCCCGGTCTTGCGGGCGTCCGCGTTCCACATCGGTTTGCCGTCGACGTACGACATGTGGTGCGACGGCACCTCGTGACTGACGCAGATCCGGACGGTGCCGAGGGCCTCGATGACGTTCTTGAAGCCGCCGAAGTTGATGATCGCGGCGCCGTCGAAGCTGATCCCGGTCATGTTCTTGATGGTCTTGGCCATCAGCCGGGCACCACCCTCCCAGCCGCCGCCCCTCTGCGCGCCGAAGTAGAAGGCCGCGTTGATCTTGTCGACGCCGCCCCGGTAGCCGGACTTCGAGTCCGCCGGGATCTGCGCCTTGGTGTCCCGGGGGACCGAGATCAGGTACGCCTGGTCGTGGCTGGCCGGGATGTGCAGGATGATGATCGTGTCGGAGCGGACGTTGTCCGCCGCCCAGCGCTCGCGGGCGTCCACGCCGAGCAGCAGCATGTCGATCGGGCCGTCCAGGCTGTTGCCACCCTCGGCGTCCGACTTGCCCGCGTCGCCGAGCAGGTCCCGCTGGGCGATGCCGCTGGTGGCCTGATTGATCACCGCCTTGCTGCCGACGATCGCGATACCACTGGTCATCATCAGCACCGCGCCGAAGATCAGGGTGAGCCGGGCCCAGAGCGGGTCCTTCCGCTTTGCCCGCTTCTTTCCTCGACCGGGACCGCGACCGCCCGGGCCGGGCTGGGTGGGAATGACCGGGGGCACCCGCCCGGGTGCTCCGGGATCCAGCGAGTGGGGGCGATGGCTGGTCTGAACCGGCATGCGTGCTCCAGCTCGATGATCGGTGGGCGGGACCACTGTACGTATCAGTTCCCGTCTTGGCGACCTCATCTGCCAGCCATCGCCGGTTAACCCGGCGGACGTCCCGGTGTTGTGACCGAACGTCTGAGTAACAGCAACCGGTCGGCGGTTGGCTCGTTATGGGACAAGCCTTGACCGCCGACCGGTCGGAGGGTTTCACGCGCCGCGTCAGCCGCCGTTGCCCGCGCCGTCCGCCGGCTGATTGGCCTTCACCCAGTCACCCATCGTGTCCGACGCGATGGCCTGGTACATCGCCAGCGCCTTCTCCCGGTCGGAGACCACCACCGACTGGCCGCCGACGTCCTGGCCCCCGAGGTTCGGGCTGGTCAGGAAGGTCAGGTTCTCGCCGCGCAGGTTCCGGAACTCCAGCGCCATGTCGGTGACCGAGAAGTCGTTGTCCACCGTGACCGCGGCGGTGACCGCCTTGAGGAAGTCGTTCAGCTTCTTCGGGTTGCTCAGCGTGCCGGTGCTGGCCGCCTTGTCCATCAGCGCCTTGAGGAACTCCTGCTGGTGGCGCATCCGGGCGAAGTCGCCGTCGGGGAACTGCTTGCGCTGCCGGACCCAGTCCAGGGCCTCGGCGCCGTTCATGTGGTTCAGGCCCTTGGTGAACGTCCGGTACGGCTTGTGGATCGAGGTGATGGTCCGCTCCACCTTCAGGTCCACCCCGCCCAGGGCGTCGGTGACCTCCTTGAAGCCGGCGAAGTCGATCGCCATGACGTGGTCGATCCGGACGTCGGTGAAGCACTCCACGGTCTTCACCGCGAGCGGCAGGCCGCCGAACGCGAAGGCCGCGTTGATCTTGTTGCGCGAGCCGGAGTCGCAGGACGCGCCGGCGTTCTCCGGGATCGGCACGTACAGGTCACGCGGGATGGAGACCAGGTAGGCCGCCTTGTGGTCGGCCGGCACGTGCATGAGGATGATCGTGTCCGACCGCCACTTGCCGGCGGCCTCCACCGAGGCGTCCGGGTCCCGCGAGTCGCTGCCCACCATGAGGATGTTCAGCGCACCGTCGACCTTCTTGGCCGGCCGTCCCCCGGTGATCTCCGAGAAGGGGTCCGTCCGGGCCAGGTCGTTGTTGAGGTTGCGGGCGTAGAGCCAGGCACCCGCCCCGCCGAGCAGCGCGAGCACCAGCACCGCGACGCCGGCGACCAGACCGATCCGTCCCCAGCGCGGGCGGGGACCACGCCGCCCCGGGCCGCCGGCGCCACCGGGCCCGCCCGGGTCAGACGGTCCACCGGGGCCGCCGGGCCCACCGGAGCGCGGCTCGCCGTCGTACGGGGGGTACCAGCGGGCGTCGGTCGCGCGGGCCCGCCCGGGGGTGCCCCGGCCGGGGCCGGGAACGGAGGCGCGGCCCGCGCTCCGGCTCAGGTACGGGAGCGGGGCGCCGGCAGACATGGTCGCTGACATGTAACCGAGGGTAGGTCGACCACACCAGTAGCGCGCTGAGGCGGAACCGGGTGTCAGCCTCCTCCCAGCCGGGCTCAGTACCCTAGCCGCCCGCGGAAGTACTCGATCGTGCGTCGGAGGCCGTCTTCGGGCGCCACGGTGGGTTCGTATCCCAGCAGTTCACGGGCGAGCGTGAGATCGGGGCGGCGCATCTCCGGGTCGTCGGCGGCGCGGGTGATGTAGCTCACCTCCGAGCTGCTTCCGGTGAGTGACACGATCGTCTCGGCGAGTTGCCGCATCGACATCTCGTGCTCGGTGCCGCAGTTGATCGGGCCGGTCTCGGTCGAGTCGAGCAGCAGCAGGATGCCGCGGACCAGGTCGTCGACGTAGCAGATCGAGCGGGTCTGGTTGCCGGTGCCGTGCACCGTGATCGGGTCGCCGCGCAACGCCTGGGAGATGAAGGTCGGGATGGCCCGGCCGTCGTCCGGCCGCATCCGCGGCCCGTACGTGTTGAAGATCCGCACGATCGCCGTGTCGGTGCCGCGGTTGCGGTGGTACGCCATGGTGGCCGCCTCCGAGAAGCGCTTGGCCTCGTCGTAGACGCTCCGGACGCCGATCGGGTTGACGTTGCCCCAGTACGTCTCGCGCTGCGGGTGCTCCTTCGGGTCCCCGTACGCCTCGGAGGTGGAGGCCATCAGGAAGCGGGCGCCGTCGGCGGTGGCCCGGTCCAGCAGGTGCAGGGTGGCCACCGAGCCGACCCGGAGGATCTCCACCGGCAGCTTCTCGAAGTCGGTCGGGCTGGCCGGGGAGGCCATGTGCAGGATCGCGTCGAACCGCTCGGCCATCGCCGGGTGGTCGGTCGGCAGCCCCTCGGAGATGTCCGCCTCGATCAGCGTGAAGGTCGGCGTGCCCAGCAGGTGGGCCACGTTCTCCTTGGCGCCGGTGACGAAGTTGTCCAGCACCACGACCGTGCAGCCGCGCTCGATGAGCCGGTCGACCAGGTGGGACGGCACGAAGCCGGCGCCGCCGGTGACGAGGATCCGGTGTCCGGTGCCGAAACGGGGAGCGACCTTCATACCGGCCAGCCTATAGCGGAAGGAAGGGCCCCCTCTTAACGCCTCGCGTTGTAGAGGGGGCCCTTCTTAACCCACTCGTGTCAGTGTGCGCCCGCGCCGGTGAGCGACCGCACCTCCAGTTCCGCGTACTTCTCCTCGTCGTGCTCCTTGGAGAGCAGCGTGCCGATCCAGCCGCAGAGGAAGCCGAACGGGATGGAGATGATGCCCGGGTTGGACAGCGGGAACCAGTGCCAGTCGTGCTCCGGGAACATGGCCGTCGGCGCCCCGGAGACCACCGGGGAGAAGAAGACCAGCACCACGGCCGCGAGCAGGCCGCCGTAGATCGCCCAGACCGCGCCGGACGTGTTGAACCGCTTCCAGAACAGGCTGTAGAGGATCGCCGGCAGGTTGCCCGAGGCGGCGACCGCGAAGGCCAGCGCCACCAGGAACGCCACGTTCAGGCTCTGCGCGAAGATCGAGAGCACGATCGAGATGGCGCCGATGACCAGGGCGGAGATCCGGGCCACCGTCACCTCCTGGCGTTCGGAGGCCTGCCCGTTCTTGATCACGTTGGCGTAGAAGTCGTGCGCCAGGCTGGACGAGGAGGCCAGGGTCAGGCCGGCGACCACCGCCAGGATGGTGGCGAAGGCGACCGCCGCGATGATCGCCAGCAGGGTCGCGCCGCCCAGGCTGCCGCCGAAGAAGTCCTTGCCCAGCGCCTCCGCGAGCTGCGGCGCGGCGGTGTTGCCGGCCTTGTCCTGCGCGGTGATCGCCTTGCCGCCGACCAGCGCCGCGGCGCCGAAGCCGAGGGCCAGGGTGAGCAGGTAGAAGGTGCCGATGATGCCGATCGCCCAGAGCACGCTCTTCCGGGCCGCCTTGGCGGTCGGCACGGTGTAGAAGCGGATCAGGATGTGCGGCAGGCCGGCGGTGCCGAGCACCAGCGCGATGCCCAGCGAGAGCAGGTCCATCTTGCTGTAGAAGGTCTTCAGCGCGTCGCCGGGTGTCTCGACGCCGTACCGCAGGCCGGGTTCGAGGAAGTTGGCTCCCTTGCCGGAGGCGGAAGCGGCGTCGCCGAGCAGCGAGGACAGGTTGAACTTGTACTTCGCCAGCACCAGCAGCGTCATCACGATCGCGCCGGTCATCAGCAGGAACGCCTTGACGATCTGGACGTACGTGGTGCCCTTCATGCCGCCCACGGTGACGTAGATGATCATCAGGGCGCCGACCAGGATGATCGTGGCCACCTTCGCGGTGTCCGCGTCCATGCCAAGGAAGGTGGTGCCCGGCTTGATGCCGAGCAGCAGGGCGACCAGCGCGCCCGCGCCGACCATCTGGGCCAGCAGGTAGAAGATCGAGACGGTGATGGTGGAGACCGCCGCCGCCGTCCGCACCGGCCGCTGGCGCATCCGGAACGCCAGCACGTCGGCCATCGTGTACCGGCCGGAGTTGCGCAGCAGTTCGGCGACGAGCAGCAACGCCACCAGCCAAGCGACCAGGAAGCCGATCGAGTAGAGGAAGCCGTCGTAGCCGTAGAGGGCGATCAGGCCGGCGATGCCGAGGAAGGACGCGGCCGACATGTAGTCGCCGCCGATCGCCATGCCGTTCTGGAAGCCGGAGAAGGAGCGACCGCCGGCGTAGAAGTCGGTGGCGGTCTTGGTCTGCCGGCTGGCCCACACGGTGATGGCCAGGGTGATCGCGACGAAGATCAGGAAGAGCGTGATGGTCAGGTTGCGGGCGGTGGTGCCGCTCGCCTCAGCCGCGAGGACCGTGTTCATGGGTCACCTCCCCGATCTCGGCGCGGATCCGGTCGGCGACCGGGTCGATCTTCCGGTCGGCGAACCGGGCGTAGAGCCAGGCGATGACGAACGTCGAGACGAACTGGAGCAGGCCGAAGACCAGGGCGACGTTGATGTTGCCGAAGAGCTTCGTGCCCATGAAGCCCCGCGCGTACGCGGAGAGGATGACGTAGAGCGCGTACCACAGGAAGAACGCGACGGTCATCGGGAAGATGAAGCCGCGCAGCGCGCGCCGCAACCCGGCGAACTCGTCCGACCGTTGTACGGCGAGGTACCGCTCCGCCGCGGACTCGGCCGGAGCGGACGCGGGTGTGTCCGTGGACATCTGTGGATCACCACCTTCGCAGGCGTCGGGGATTTTCGCGCACGGTAAAGAGCGCGCTCCCAGCCCGGGAAGACGCAGATCGACCCCGGCGACCCGCTGCGCCGAACGGTCGCCCCGCTGCGCCGAGTGACCCAGGTCACTCCGCTGAACGGTAGCTGTTCAATTCGTGAGTTCGCGGTACCGGCCCCGGTAGTGCAGCAGCGGGTCGGTCTCCTCGGCCAGGTCGACCGCCTCGATGGTGGCCTCGACCAGCAGGCCCCAGCCGTACTCCCGGGCGGTGTCGAGCCGGCAGCCGGCCCACCCGCCGGCGTCCGACGGCACCGGCCCGTACGGCGTCTCGGTCCAGGAGCCGGTCGCGAAGAGCCCCCCGGGCGACGGGAAGAGGCCGGCGAAGCGGTCGGCGAGCTGCCGGTGCGGCGGGCCGAGCGGCGCGACCGCGAACCGGCCCGCCGCCTCGACGGCCGCCCACAGGTCCGACTCCGGGTCGATCAGTCCGAGCAGCCGGTCCGGCTCCCCCTCGGCGACGAGCGTGGACGAGACGGTCAGCCCGGCCGGCCCGGGCGCGGTCCAGAGCGTCACCGGGGCGGCCAGCCGGCCACGCAGCCGACGTACCGGCGAGCGCTGCCCGGCCGGCACGGCGAACGGGTCGGTGTGGTGGATCTCGGCGCCCGGCTCATGATTCACGTGAAACATTGTGCCGCTCCGCCCCCGCGCCCAGCCCAGGAAGCGGCCGTGCAGGTCGGGGGCGTGGCGAAGCTGCTCGTGCGCCTCCGCCAGCAGCCCGCCCAGATACACCAGCAGCGCCGTCCGGTCGTGCCGGTACTCGACCAGCAGGGCGAGCCGGGCCGGCTGGCACGGCCACGGCGCCCCGCACGCCCGGCACCGCCACGACGGCCGCATCGCCAGATGCTCGCCCAGGACGCGGCCCATTCGCGATCTTGGAAGGAAACGGCCTCTGGAGGGGCCACTTCCGTCCAAGATCTCTCCGTCCGTCACCAGTGGCCGCCGTTCGCGCGCCACGCCTGCGCCGGGGTCAGCCAACCGGCCCGGCCGGGTCTCGGGAAGGCCACCGTCGGGTGGGTCGCCCAGGTCGGTGCGGCGTTCGGCCGGGGTGGGCCCGGCGCGGCGTCGGGGGGCGGTGGGCTGACCTTCCGGTACGACGGCGCGGTGGCCGTCGAGGTCGGCCCGCTCCTCCGGTACGAGTGCCTGCCGGCGTTCCTGCGGCGGAACAGGGCGAACATCCGGTGCCTCCTCTGCTCGGAAGGGGGCGCCCCGGCCGGGGGAATTGGCCGGGGCGCCCCGTCGCAGGACCGGCCGCCGGGTCGTCGCCTCCACCAGCCGGGCCGCGTGTCTCCACCCTGGACTCGGGCGCGCGGACAGGGGAGGATGCCAGGGCTTACTACGCAGCGCGGTCGCGTACTTACCGGAGAGGTAAGGGATGGACATCGAGATGTGGATCCGGGCGCTCAAGGCCGCTCGGGCCGGCGCGGACGTCTCCCAGGAAGGGCTGGCCGCCCTGATCAAGTGGAGTCCGTCCACGGTCGCCGCGATCGAGACCGGCCGCCGCCGGCCGACCATGGAGTTCGCCGTCGCCGCCGACCAGGCCCTCGGCACCGGCGGGCTCCTCGCCGAGCTGCTCAAGGCGACCGACCGGGAGCGCGGACCGTCGTGGTTCGTGCCCTGGCGCGGCTACGAACAGCAGGCAACCCGGCTCCGCGCCTTCGAGGCTTGCCTGGTGCCAGGTCTGCTCCAGACCGAGGAGTACGCCCGCGCCGTCATCTCCACGGGCGGCCTGCACCCACCGGCGACAGTGGACGAGCTGGTGGCCGTTCGCATGGAGCGCCAACAGCTGCTGCACCGGGACCAGCCACCGCACTGCGTCTTCCTCCTGGACGAGACCGCCGTGCGTCGCCCGGTGGGCGGACCGGCGGTGCTCGACGCCCAACTCGGGCGGCTGTTGGAGGTCGCCGAGGTTCCAGCCGTGCGACTGCACGTCATTCCGCTGGCTGTCGGACAGCATGTGGGCCTCGGCGGTGGCTTCGTGCTGGCCGAGTTGCCGGACGCCGAGCGGGTTCTCTACCTGGAGAATGCCGTGCGGGGACACGTCGTCGACGACCCGGAGACGATCGGTCTGATCGAGCGGAAGTGGGATAGCCTCCTCGGCGAAGCGCTGTCCACCAGCGCTTCCGTGGATTTCATCCGCAAGCTGAAGGTGACGCCATGACCATTCTCGAACCGCGCTGGCGCACTTCGTCCCGATCGACCGACTCCGGTGGCAACTGCGTCGAGGTGGCGGGGAATCTGCCCGGGGTGGTGCTGGTCCGGGACAGCAAGGACCGGTCCGGCCCGACGCTCACCTTCACCCCGGACGCCTGGCGCGGCTTCCTCGGATCCGTCCCGTCCAGCCGGGCGGGTTGACCGGAGGTCCCGTCAAGGTCGCGCTCGAACCTGGATGTAGTGCCCTCGCGCCGAGGTGGAGGCCACTACATCCAGGTTCGAGCGCGACCTTGAGAGGCGGTGCGCGACGCCGGGCGAAGGGTCAGGTGAGCACGCGGCGGGCGGCGGCCAGCACCTCCGGGTCGGCGCAACCGGCGGCGTAGCCGGCGATCCGGCGGCGGATGTCCCGGCCGAGCAGCCAGACCCCGATCCGCTCGGTGAGCGGGCGCAGCAGGGCCGGCCGGCAACGGAAGTTGTACCGCCAGGTGGCGACGGTCGTCCCCGGCTCCGGGCCGGGCGCGAACCGCCAGCCGCCGCCGAACCGCTCGAAGAACCACGGCCCCCGCACCATCTTCATGCCCACGTTGCTCGGCGGCGCGTACGAGACGTACTCGCTGACCATCGTGAGGCCGTGCCGGGACCGGGTGAAGGTGCGTACGCCCTTTCCCGGACGGGTGGCCCCGCCCTCGAAGTGCTGCTCGCGGACGAACGGATCCCAGCGGTAGCGCACCGGCGCCACGGTCTGCGACACCGCGAAGGCCAGTTCCGGGGGCACCGGGACGGTGGTCACCGCCTCGACGACGGGCATCAGCGCCTCGGCGTGACGCTGGCCAGCAGCTCCGGCTGGCGTCGGTCCAGCACGTCCCCGGCCAGGTACGACCCGAGCAGCGCCGCGCCCACCCCGTACGCCAGACCGACCGGCAGGGCCAGCCAGAGCCAGACGTCGCCGAGCAGCGCGGCGGCCACCACCACCGGAGTCGCGGCCAGCCCCGAGGCGACCATGGAGAGCAGGGTGAGCAGTCCCTTCGCCACCCCGGTACCGCTGTTCATCGCGAACGGGTTGCTCGTCTCCGGCAGCGCGTACCCGCCGAGCACCGCGACGAAGGCGTTCACCGCCAGCCCGCAGCCGTACGCGGCGACCAGCCCGCCGGCCGTCACCCCGAGCCAGCCGGGCCGCCCGAGCAGGACGGCCAGGATGACCGCGACCGTGCCGAGCAGCGGCGCCACGTAGAGCGAGAACGCGGTCATCCGGGCCCGCAGCTCCAGCCGGCCCGGCACCCCGGCCACCAGGTTCGCCGCGTACGCGCTGCCGTCGAAGCCGAACTGGTTGGCCAGGGTCATCGAGGCGAGCACCCCGACGAAGACCATGGAGAGGCTGACCAGCACCGGCGAGGAGTTGGCCGTGGCCTCGCCGAACGCCTCCCCGCCGTCCACGGCCAGCCGGGAGCCGCCCAGGTTGACCATCACCGGCACGAAGACACCCACCACCGCGATGGTGATCAGGTTGGCCCGCCGCCGGGCGTCCCGCCACCAGTAGCGGCACTCCCGGGCGACCAGCGCGCCGAACCGGTCCCGTCGCGCCCAGCCGACCGCCCGGGGAAAGAGCTGGGCGACCGGCCCACCGGCCGGTCCGCGTCGCTGCCGGGACGGGCCGGCGCTGGCCGCGCCCACCATCGCCGACTCCAGCGTTCGCGACCACCAGACCAGCAGCGCCGCGATGGCCGCCCCGGTGATCAGCAGCTTGACCACGGCCGCCCACGGGCGGCCCTCGGCCACCTCGACCCCGGCGGTCCACGGCGCCCCGAACGGGGTCCAGCCGACCACCCGGGCCACCCCGGTCAGCCGGTCCCAGTCGGCGCGGCGGACCGCCGCGAGCACCGCGATCTGCACCGGTCCGATCAGTGCGGCGAGGACCGCGAGCAGGACGGCCGCCAGGTCGCGGACCCGGCGGGACCGGAGCATGGTGGCGAACGCGTTGGTCACCGCGCGGGCGGCGGCCACGCAGAGCAACAACCCGCCGACGATCCCGACGACCGCGACCAGGACGGCCGGCCACCCGCCGAGCGCCCCGGCGCCGACCACCAGCCCGGACACCGCGACCAGCGTCGCCAGCAGCGGGACACTGACCAGCGCGGCGGCGAACAGGCCGGTGACCAGGGTGCGGCGGGGCAGCGGGAGCAGGGCGAACCGGGCCGGGTCCAGGGTCTCGTCCACGCCGAAGAAGACCAGCGGCAGCAGCAGCCAGCCGAGCACCAGCAGCCCACCGCCGAACGCGGCGGTCAGCAGGGCGAAGCGCGGCTCGTCGGCCAGGCCGGGGGCGGCGAGGGCGAAGAAGGCGCCGACGGCGACCCAGAGCCCGAACAGCACACCCACCACGAAGAGGGCGATCCGCCAGCCCTGGCCGCGGAAGTTGTTGCCCATCACCCGCAGCTTGAGCCGGACGAAGTGCCGGGCGGAGACCCGCCGCGCCGGCCGGTCCGGCGTGCTCACCGGGACAGCCACGACAGCTCCTCACCCGTCGCGGTCCGCCCGCCGACCACCTCGACGAAGACCTCCTCCAGGGAGCGGTCGCCGCGCACCTCGTCGAGCGTGCCCACCCGGGTGATCCGGCCCTGCGCCAGGATCGCCACGTGCGAGCAGAGCCGCTCGACCACCTCCATGACGTGGCTGGAGAAGACCACGGTGCCGCCGCCCACCACGTACCGGTGCAGGATGTCCCGGATCAGCGCCGCCGAGACCGGGTCGACCGCCTCGAACGGCTCGTCGAGCACCAGCAGCCGGGGACCGTGCAGCAGCGCGCAGGCCAGGCCGATCTTCTTCTTCATGCCCGCCGAGTAGTCGACCACCAGGGTGCGCCCGGCGTCGGTGAGCGCCAGCACGTCCAGCAGCTCCGCCGCCCGCTGGTCGACCACCGCCGGGTCCATGCCGCGCAGCAGACCGTGGTACGCCAGCAGCTCCGCCCCGCTGAGCCGGTCGAAGAGCCGGACCCCGTCGGGCATCACGCCGAGCAGGCCCTTGGCCCGCACCGGATCGGCCCACACGTCGTACCCGAGCACCCGGGCCTGGCCGGCGTCGGGCCGCAGCAGGCCGACGGCCATGGAGAGGGTGGTCGTCTTGCCGGCCCCGTTCGGGCCGAGCAGCCCGTAGAACGAGCCGGTCGGCACGTCCAGGTCGACCCCGGCGACCGCCACCTTGGTGTCGAACCGCTTGGCCAGGCCCCGGAGGGACAGTGCGGGGTGCTGATCGGTCATGCCCCGAACCTAGCCCGGTCGTACCAGTGGGCTGTCCGGCTGGAGGATGATCTCCAGTCATCCCCCAGCCGTACGCGATCGGCGGCTCACCTGGACAGGCGCAGCGTCTCCGGGGCGTGCAGGCGCAGCATGGTCACGCCGACGTCGGCGGGGAGCCGGCGCCGGGTGGCCATCGACACCGCCACCATCACGGTGAACGCCAGCGGCACCGTCCACGCCGCCGGCTGGGTGGTCAGCGTGGCCGGCCAGCCGCTCAGCGGCGGCCCGAGCACCGTGACCAGCACCGCGCCGACCGCGGCCCCGCCGCCGACCAGCACCCCGGCGGCGGCGCCCAGGTCGGTCAGCCCGCGCCACCAGATGCCCAGCACCAGCAGCGGGCAGAAGCTCGACGCGGCCACCGCGAAGGCCAGCCCCACCACCTGCGAGACGTCCAGGCCGGAGACGTTCAGCGCGAGCACCGCGGGCACCCCGCCGGCGATCACCGTGGCCAGCCGGAAGCCGCGTACCGAGCCGCGGCCGAGCACGTCCGTGGAGATCACCCCGGCGACGCTGGTGAGCAGCCCGGACGAGGTGGAGAGGAAGGCCGCGAAGGCCCCGGCCGCGACCAGGGCGGCGAGTAGCCGGGCCACCGTGCCGCCGCCGAGCGCCGCCTCGGGCAGCAGCACCACCACCGCGTCGGTCTGCCCGGTCACCAGCAGTTGCGGCGTGTAGATCCGGCCCAGCACGCCGTAGATCGTGGGCAGCAGGTAGAAGAGGCCGACCAGGGCCAGCACCACCAGGGTGGTGCGGCGGGCCGCGGCGCCGTCCGGGTTGGTGTAGAAGCGCACGAGTACGTGCGGCAGGCCCATGGTGCCGAGGAAGGTCGCCAGGATCAGCGAGTACGTGGCGAACAGTCCCCGGTCGTCGTCCCCGGCGGTGTCCGGCAGCAGCCAGTCCGCCGCCTCGGTGGCCGTACCGGAGACCTCGGGGACCGGGTCCCCGGCCGCGAAGTCGAGGCGGTCGCCGGGGCGTACCTCCCGGACGTCGCCGCCGGGGAAGGTGAGGGTCGCGGGGTGCTCGACCACGACGGTGACCGCGGTCCGGAACGCCGGCCCGTCGGGCGGGGTCACCGCCGGGCGGGCGTCGGCCTGCCACTGCAACGCCAGGAAGATCGCGGGTACGGCGAGCGCGGTCAGCTTCAACCAGTACTGGAACGCCTGGACGAAGGTGATCGCCCGCATGCCGCCCAGCGCCACGTTCGCGGTCACCACCACCGCGACCAGCAGCGCCCCCACCGGGTACGGCGAGCCGGCGACCGTGGCCAGGGTCAGGCCCGCGCCCTGGAGCTGCGGCACCAGGTAGAGCCAGCCGATGAAGATCACGAAGACGGTGGCCAGCGTGCGCAGCCGCCGCGAGCCGAGCCGCACCTCGCAGAAGTCCGGCAGGGTGAACGCCCCGGAGCGGCGCAGCGGCGCCGCCACGAAGAGCAGCAGGGCCAGGTAGCCGGCGGCGAAGCCGACCGGGTACCAGAGCACGTCCACGCCGTACTTGAGGATCAGCCCGGCCACGCCCAGGAAGCTCGCCGCCGACAGGTACTCCCCGCCGATCGCGGCGGCGTTCCAGGTCGGGCTGACCGCGCGGGAGGCGACCAGGAAGTCGGAGGTGGTCCGGGCCAGCCGCAGCCCGTAGAAGCCGATCCCGACGGTGACCAGGGTGACCACCACGATCGCCGGGACGACGTACCCGTTGCCCATCTCAGCGCTCCGGCCGCTGGACCAGGTCGGTGAAGTCCTGCTCGTTCCGTTCCGCCAGCCGCACGTACGCCCAGCCCACCACGATCAGGAACGGGAAGGCGACCACCCCGAGCAGCAGCCACGGCAGGTTGATCCCGAACACGGTGAGACGCCCGACCGAGGGTGCGATCGCGAAGAGCCAGGGCAGGCCGCCCAGCCCGATCAGCACCAGCAGGCTGAGCCGCAGCGCCAGGGTGAGCTGGGCCCGGACCAGCCCCTGGACCAGCGTCTCGCCGACCCGGGTCTGCTGGGTCAGCTCGGAGCGGGTCCGGTCCGCCCGGCTGGCCGGGCGGGACACCTCGGCCAGCACGATCCGGGTCCGCCGGGGCGGCTGCGGGAGGCGCGGGCCAGGGACCGGAGCGGCCGCGCCGGCCCGCTCCGGGGCGTCCTGCTCCTCGCCTCCGGTCATCCCCGGCAGTCTCGCCTGATCAGCGGGAATGTCAAGGGCAGGAAGCCGCGGCGACGGTGGTCGGGTCCGCGCCGAGCACCGCCCGGGCCTGCGCCCGGCCCGCGTTCGCGGCCCGCCAGCCGTCCGCCGGCAGCTCGGCGGCGATCTCCCGGAGCGCGCAGGAGCGCAGCGGCTCCGGCAGCCGATCCAGGGCCGGTACGGCGTCCGCCGAGAGCCGGGACAGGTACTCGACGTCCAGCCGGTCGATCCGCTGCCACCGGTCGACGTTCCGCTCGGCGATCAGCCGGTCCGGGTTGACCACGGCGAGCCCGAGCAGGGCGACCACCCCGGCGCCCAGCACCAGCCGGGGCAGCCAGGCGCCCCGGAGCCGGACGGTGGCCACCCCGACCAGCAGGAAGAGCAGTCCCAACCAGAGCTCCACGGTCGCCACCACCAGGCGCAGCCGGGTCGCCCCGTACGCGTCGGTGTAGACCTGCATCCGGTATTGCGCCGAGGCCACGATCACCAGGCTCAGCGCGGTCAGCCCGCCGATCAGCAGCCGGATCAGGGCCCGGTCGGCGCGGGTGCGCCGGGGCGCCCAACGCAGCGCGCCGGCGATCACCAGCAGGGTCAGCGCGGAGACCGCGAGCAGCTGCCAGAACCCGCTGCGGGCGTACTCGGCGTAGGTCAGCCCGGCGGTGCGCAGCACGTGCCCCGAGCCGCCGAAGAGCACGGTCAGCTGCACCAGCACGAAGGCGGCGAAGAGCGCGTCGAGCAGGGCCAGCGGCAGCACCCACTCCAGGCGCCGGACCGCCCGGGCCGTCCCGGCCCGCAGCTCCAGGTCGGGCGGCGCGGCCAGCAGGTACGCCCCACCGAGCAGCACCGCCCCGACCAGCAGCAGGCGGACCACCCAGCCGAACACGCCCGGCGTGGAGACGTCGGGCAGCGCCTCGGCCACCAGATCCGCGAAGACCGCGTCGGCCGAGGCGAAGAGCAGCCCGAACAGGAGCAGCAGCACGACGGTGACCGCGACGCTGACCAGGCTCCGTCCCACGCTCGGGCCGCCCGGCCGGGGCCGGGGCAGCCCCCGGGCCGCCCAGGGCAGCGCCCGCAGGGTGGCGACCGGCGGGAGCAGGCCGGCCGTCAGCAGGCCCAGCGGGGTACGCCCGCCGGTCACGGCGAGCGAGGCGGTGCCGGCGGCGGCGAGCAGGCAGAGCGCGAAGAGCCAGCCGGCGGCGCGTACCGTGCCGACCCCGACCAGGGCGACGGTCGCGACCGCCCAGACCAGCCGGGCCACCCGCCCCGACGCCCCCGTGGCGTCGGGACGGGCGGTCGCGGTGGTGCCGCTCTCCTCGGGTACGCCCACTGCCGGCGACCCGGCCGCTGCGGGCCGCCGCGGCCCGGCGTCCTGCGGCGCGGTGGACTGTGGCCCGGTGGCCTGCGGCGTCGGGATCACCGGAGCGGACGGTGCCGGCCGGGGGCGGGCGACGGCGGCCGTGCCGAGGGCGACGGCTCCGGCCACCGTGGCGACCAGCCAACCCAGCCCCGGCCGGTCCAGCGGCACCACCGAGGCGCTCACCCCGGCGGCCACCGCCACCGCGCCGAGCACCACGGGCGGGACCGCCCCGGTCGCCCCCGGCCAGCGCCGCTCCCAGGCGGTGGGCTGCGGTGCCGGGCGGGCGACGGGCGGCGGGGCCGCGTACGGATGCGGGCCGGCGGGATGGGGCAGCACCAGCCGGGGGTCGACGGGCGGTCGGGGCGGGGGCGCGGTCGTCATGCTGCCTCTCCTCGGGCGGGCTCGGTACGCGGAAGGGTGACCTCGATGCGGCAGCCGGCGCGGGTGCCCGGTGCCCGGGCGGGCGGGTCGGCGACCCGGATGGTGCCGCCGTGCAGTTCGACCACCCAGCGGGCGATGGCCAGGCCCAGCCCGGTCCCGCCCCCGGCGGCCCGCTCGCCCCGGGTGAACCGTTCGAACACCCGGGACCGCTCGGCCGCCGGGATGCCGTCGCCCTCGTCGGTCACCTCGACGTGCAGCTGCCCGGCCCGCTCCTCGGCGGCGACCAGCACCGTCCCGCCGGGTGGGCTGTGCCGGGCGGCGTTGTCGAGCAGGTTGGCGAAGACCTGGTGCAGCCGCCCCGGGTCGGCGTGCACGGCCAGCGGCGCGGGCAGTGGCCGGAGCCGGAAGTGGACGTCCTGCCCGGTGCCGGCGGCGGTCGCGGCGGCGTGTTCCACCGCCTCGTCGAGGAAGTCGGCGACGTCGATCCGGACCCGGCGCAGCGGGACCACCCCGGCGTCGAGCCGGGACAGGTCGAGCAGGTCGGCGACGAGGTGCCCGAGCCGCTCGGTCTGGGCGAGCGCGGCGCGCAGCGCCGCCGGTTCGGGGGTGGCCACCCCGTCGACCAGGTTCTCCAGCACGCCCTGCAACGCGGTGATCGGCGTACGCAGCTCGTGCGAGACGTTCGCGATCAGCTCGCGCCGGCGCTGGTCGGCGGCGGCCAGGTCGGCGGCCATCTTGTTGAACGCGTGGGCCAGCTCGCCCACCTCGTCCCGGGAGGTGGCCCGGACCCGGCGGGTGTAGTCACCCCGGGCCATCGCCCCGGCCGCGGCGGTCATCTCCCGCAGCGGCGAGGTCATGCCGTGCGCCAGCACCTGCGCGGTGAGCAGGGCGATGGCGATGGCGGTGAGCGAGGTGCCCGGCGGGAGCCAGCCGATGCCCCACCAGAAGTAGGCGACGGCGACGGCCCAGGAGGCGACCAGCAGGACGCCGAGCTTCATCTTGATCGAGCGGACCGGGTCCAGCGGGCGGGGCAGGTGATCGTTCAGCCAGTCCACCAGACGGCCGGTCACGCCGGGACCTCCAGCGCGTACCCGACGCCGTGCACCGTCCGGATCAGGTCCGCGCCGAGCTTGCGTCGCAGCGCCTTGACGTGGCTGTCGACGGTACGGGTGCCGGAGCCCTCCGCCCAGCCCCAGACGTCCGCGAGCAGCCGTTCCCGGGGCAGCACCGTGCGCGGCCGACCGGCCAGGTGCACCAGCAGGTCGAACTCGGTGGGCGTCAGGTGCACCTCGACGCCGCCCTTGGCCACCCGCCGCTCGTCCGGGCTGATCTCGATGTCGCCCAGCCTCAGCGTGGCCGGCGCGGTCGTGGTGGCGCGTTCCACCCGTCGCAGCAGCACGTGCACCCGGGCCGCCAGCTCCCGCATCGAGAACGGCTTGGTCAGGTAGTCGTCGGCGCCGACGGCGAGCCCGACCAACAGGTCCGTCTCGTCGTCGCGGGCGGTGAGCATCAGCACCGGCACCGGCCGGTCGGCCTGGATCCGCCGGCACACCTCCAGCCCGTCGAAGCCGGGCAGCATCACGTCGAGGACGACGAGATCGTGCTGACCGGCCCGGAACTTCTCGACGGCGCTCGGACCGTCCCCGGCGATGTCCACGGCGAAGCCCTCCGCGCGGAGGCGGGCGGCGACCGACTCGGCGATGGTCCGTTCGTCCTCGACCACCAGTACCCGGCGTTCCTTCATGGCGTCCGACTGTAGGGACCGGCCGTGGAGATCGGTGGCGCGCGTTGTGAACAACCTGTGGAGAACGCGTCACTCCTGTGGATAACCCGGTGGATGACGGCCGGGTCGTTGTGGACAACCGGGCTGGATGTCAGGGTTGGCCGGTAGAGAGGAGGTGTGACGGTGATCAGCCCAGCTCGGCCCGGCGACGGCGGAGCCTGGACGGTGGACGACCTCCAGGACCTTCCCGAGGACGGCCAGGACTACGAGATCTTCGACGGGAGCCTGCTCGTGTCCCCTCATGCGGACGTCTTCCACGGGGCGGTCGCCAATCGCCTCCGGCGGCTCCTCGACCGGCAGGCGCCGCCCGGTCTGCTTGTCGGGCAGGACATCGGGGTCAGCGCGAAACGCTCCTCCTACTTCGTCCCGGATCTCTTCGTGGCGCGGGAGGACGCCCTGGACCGGGGTGGGCCAGCGCTGGCGCCGGCCGACGTGCTCCTCGTGGTGGAGGTCGTCTCGCCCGGCAACGCCGGTCGCGACCTGGTGCTCAAACGCCATGAGTACGGCGTGGCCGGGATACCCCACTACTGGCTGGTCGAGCCCCGCAAGCAGACCCTGACCGTGCTGGAGCACGTCGGCACCGGCTACCGGGAGGCCGAGGTTCTCTCCGCCGCGGACGTCTTCCGGACGGATCACCCGTTCCCGCTCGTCCTGTCGCTCGCCGACATCTTCTGAGCGGGCGGCACTGAGCCGGGGCTCACTCGAGGCCGACCCGGACCGGGTGGGCGGTGGCCGAACCGAGCCAGGTGTGCGGGTTGCCGTACCAGCACCAGCCGAGCTTCGGCGCGCCCTGGCTGATCCAGAGCGCCGGCACCCGCCTGTCGCCGCAGCGCGAACCGACCAGCGAGAAGCACCGGTTGCTGGCCAGCGCCGGCGGGTGCAGCGTGATGAAGGCCAGCCCTTCGTCGATGGTGAGCGGCAGCCGGCCCTGCGCGGTCATCTCCTCCAGGGCGGTGGACGGGGGCAGGTTCCTGTACTCCTCGCCGCGGTCCACGTCGAAGAGCAGGTATGCCGGCCCGGCCGGCACCTCCAGTTCCTTGATCGGGTGGAACGTCGGCAGGTCGCCGTCGGCGAAGTGCCGGTCGAGGAAGCCGGGCTTGCGCTTGCCGGCGAGGGTGGTCAGCGCCAGCCGGGCCTCGACGGGCACCAGTTCACGGGTGACCACCAGCAGGAACGGGACCCGGGCCTCGGTCGGGGCGGACAGTTCGGGCGTGGGCCGGCCCGGGGTCGCCGGCGGCCCGGCGAGGGCGGCGGCGCGCAGCGGGGCGACCAGTTCGCGGAATTCCTCCTCGGTGCGCCCGGCCAGCGCCGGGTAGCCGAGGCGGAGCAGGGTGTCGACCTGGCGGTCGAACTCGGCGGCGGCGTCGAAGGGAGCGGCGACGGACGGTGAAGCGGGCACGGGGACCTCCACGATTGTCGTACGGCCTACCGTACAGCGTACGATCTCGCGGCGATTATTCCCGTCCTAGCGGTTCCAGTCCTGTTTCGCCGCTCGGACCAGCTTGTCCTTCAACTCCCGGGTGTGCCGGCGGCTCACCGGCAGCTCCGTACCGTCGATCACCACCACGTAGCCCGAGTTGACCAGCCGCAGCTCGGCGATCAGCTTCAGCTGCACCAGGTACGACCGGTGGATCCGGACGAAGCCCGCGTCGGCCCAGCGCTCCGCCAGCGTGGCCAGGGAGACCCGGACCAGATGCGAGCCGTCCGCGGTGTGCAGCCGCGCGTAGTCGCCCTGCGCCTCCACCCAGCGCACCGCCGAGCGGGGCAGCATCCGGGTCGTCCCGGCCAGCTCGATCGGGATGGTCGGATCCTCCTCCGCCCGGGCCAGGGCCGCCGGATGCGACGGGACCACCCGCGAGCCGATGACCCGGCGCAGCGACTCGGCCAGCCGCTCGGCCCGCACCGGCTTGCGGACGTAGTCGGTCGCCCCGAGGTCGAAGGCGTCCACCGCGCCGTCGTCGTACGCGGTGACGAAGACGATCGCCGGCGGCCGGGCGAACCGCCGCAGCACCCGGGCCAGCTCCATGCCGTCCAGCCCGGGCATCCGGATGTCCAGGAAGACCACGTCCACGTCGCCGTCGCGGAGCACCCGCAGCGCCTCGGTCGCGTCCCCGGCCGTGTGCAGCCGGGCCACCCGCGGGTCGGCGCGCAGGTGGTACGCCAGCTCGTCCAGCGCCGGCGGCTCGTCGTCCACCGCCAGCACCCGGAGGAAGCCCGTCGTCTGGTTCATGAGCCTGCCCGAACCCCGGGGTGGAACTTCGGCACCCGCATGCTCACCTTCGTACCCGAGCCCAGGCCGGTCTCGACGACCAGGCCGAACCGGTCCCCGAAGGCCGACCGGAGCCGTTCGTCGACGTTCGAGAGGCCGACGTGCTGGCCGGGGTCGTCGGTCGGGTCGCTGCCGGCGCCGGCCAGCTCCGCGATGCCGGCGGTCAGCGTCGTCGGATCCATTCCCACTCCGTCGTCCTCCACCGTGATGTGGCATTCCGCGCCCGCGTCCCGGGCCTCGATGCTCACCATGCCGGTGCCCGGCTTGCGGGACAACCCGTGGCGCACCGCGTTCTCCACCAGCGGCTGGAGGCAGAGGAACGGCAGCGTCACCGGCAGCACCTCCGGGGCGATCTGGAGGCGCACCTGGAGCCGCTCGCCGAACCGGGCCCGCTCGATGGTCAGGTACCGGTCGATCGAGCGCAGCTCCTCGGCGAGGGTGGTGAACTCGCCGTGCGCCCGGAACGAGTAGCGGGTGAACTCGGCGAACTCGAGGATCAGCTCCCGGGCCCGCTCCGGGTCGGTCCGGACGAACGAGCCGATCGCGGTCAGCGCGTTGTAGATGAAGTGCGGGCTGATCTGGGCGCGCAGCGCGCGTACCTCGGCCCGGGCCAGGCGCTCCCGGGACGACTCCAGCTCGGCCAGGGCGAGCTGGTCGCCGGCCCAGTGGGCGGTCTCCAGGGTCGCCTGCACCAGCCCGGGAGCCGGCCGCTCGTCCGCGATCGCCACCAGCGCCCCGACCACCCGGCCGTCCGCGCTCAGCGGGGCCACCACGGCGCCGCGTACCGGGCAGTCCACCAGGTCGCAGTGCAGCTCCGACTCCCGCAGCACGGTCGACCGCCCGGTGCCGACCGCCTTCCGGGCCGCCGCGAGCAGTTGGTCGCCGTGGTGCGCGCCGCGCCCGTCGACGGCGAGCAGGGCCTCCCGGTCCGTCAGGGCCAGCCCGGCCGCGCCCACCAGGGTCCGCAGATGGCGTACGGCCTTCGTCGCGCCCGTGGTGCTCAATCCGGCCCGCAGCGGCTCGGCGGCCAGCCCGGCGGTGTGCAGGACCTCGTACGTGGCCCGCTGGGTCGCCGTCGCGATCCCCCGCCGGCCGCGCAGCCGCAGCACCGCCCAGAGCGCCGCGGCGAGCGCGCTGACCAGCGAAACCACGCCGAACACGGCCGAGAGGTTGGCACTCACGGAGCGATCCTGGCCTGTTCCGGCCCGCACGCCAAGGGGTCAGTACGCGCCCTTGCGCGCCAGCACCACCCCGACGGTCCGCCACAGGATGCTCAGGTCGTACGCCAGCGACCAGTTGTCGACGTAGTAGAGGTCGAGCCGGACCGCCTCGTCCCAGGACAGGTCGGAGCGGCCGGAGACCTGCCACAGCCCGGTCATGCCCGGCCGGACCAGCAGCCGGCGCCGGACGTCGCCCAGGAAGTCGCCGTCGTCGGCGGGGAGCGGACGCGGCCCGACCAGCGACATCTCGCCCCACAGCACGTTGATCAACTGGGGCAGTTCGTCCAGCGAGGAGGCGCGCAGGAAGCGGCCCACCGGGAAGACCCGCGGGTCCTGCTTCATCTTGAACAGCATGCCGTCGGTCTCGTTCTGGTCGACCAGGCCGGCCAGCCGTTCCTCGGCGTCGACGTACATGGTGCGGAACTTCCAGACCCGGAAGGTCCGCCCCTCGTGCCCGACCCGGGGCTGCCGGAAGAAGACCGGCCCGGGGTCGGAGATCCGGATGGCGATCGCGATCGCGGCGAAGAGCGGGATCAGCAGCACCAGGCCCAGCCCGGCGGCGACCCGGTCCATCAGGTTCTTGGCCAGCAGCGCCGGGCCCGACAGCGTCGGCTCCTCGACGTGCAGCAGCGGCAGGCCCTCGATCGGGCGGATGTGCACCCGGGGGCCGGCGATGTCGGTGAGCTGCGGCGCGACCACCAGGTCGACGCCGGAGCCCTCCAACTGCCAGGCCAGCCGGCGCAGCTCGCCCGGCTCGGCGCTGGCCGAGCCGCAGACCGCGATGGTGTCCCCGCCCACCTCACGCACCAGGGCGAGCACGTCCCGGCCGGCGTAGACCGGCACCGGGGTCTCGATGCCGCGGGCGGCGGCGTACCCGTCGGTGAGGTGGATGGCCACCGGCACCAGGCCGGCGCTCGGGGTGCGGGTGACCGCGGTGTAGACCTCCAGGCACTCCGGGAGGGTGCCGACCAGCACCATCCGGTGCCCGGCCTGACCCGCCCGGCGTCGGACGAAGTGCAACAGGAAGCGGGCGGTCAGCCGACCGATCAGGATCAGCAGCAACGCCCCGAGCAGGGCGAAACCGACCGACCACCGGGACAGGTCGGTCTTGGTGGCGAACGCGATGAAGGAGACCGTCGCGGCGACCGCCACGCCGCCGCGGATCACCCGCTTGAACTCGTCCGGGCCGAGCCCCAGGTAGCGCCGGTCGTAGGCCCGGTTGCCCCAGAGGATCACCAGCCAGCCGAGCGGCAGGAGCAGGAAGGCCACGGTGTAGAACCAGGTGGGGTCTTCCTTGGCGTTGTAGAAGCCGGCGCGGGCCTGACCGAACGCCTCCTGGGCCATCCAGTCGGCCAGCACCACGGCGGCGAAGTCGACCAGCAGCAGCACCGCGATGTAGGGACGGTGCCAGCGGGAGACCCGGCGCCGGGCGCGGGCCCACGCCGACCGGGGTACGCCGTTGTGCGACGGCGGAGTCGGCGGCTGGATCTCGAAGCTGTCGACGTGCCGCACGCTCTTGCTCCGGCCTGTGTTGGTTACCGGGCGCTGGAGGCTTGTCGTCACCTCAACCCATGTCCTCCCGCATGACCCGTGCCCTCACTCGGCGTGAGGACCCGGGTCGCCCACCGTTCCAGTCTCCCACGCGGGTCCGGGCCGGACGGTCGCCCGAGGCGAAGTGCCGTCCGTCGGTGCTCGCGGGGATCTGGCCGGCTCCGTATCGGTTGTGAAGCCGGGGACCGAGCCACTATACCGATGGATGGCGGCCCCGGTAGAGGTGCGGAGCGGGAGCTTCGGCGATCCGCGGCCGATTCCTCTCCGTAATCAGCGCGTGGGATTACTCACCGTACGAGCCGGGACAACCGACGGTCAGCGAGCGGCTTGCCGCCGGTCTGGCAGGTGGGGCAGTACTGGAGGCTGGAGTCGGCGAACGAGACCTCGCGGACGGTGTCGCCACAGACCGGACAGGGCAGCCCGGTCCGGGCGTGCACCTTGAGCCCCGAGCGCTTCTCGCCCTTCAGTTCGGCGGCCCGCTGCCCCATCGAGCGGCGGACCGCGTCGCCCAGCACCGCCCGGGTCGCCCCGTGCAGCGTGGCCAACTGGTCGTCGCTCAGCCGGTCGGTGATCGCGAACGGCGACAGCTTCGCCGCGTGCAGGATCTCGTCGGAGTACGCGTTGCCCACCCCGGCCAGCACCGCCTGGTCGGTCAGCACCCCCTTGACCTGGCCCCGCCGGCTGCGGATCCGCTCGGCGAAGGTGGCCAGGTCGGCCCCGAGCGCGTCCGGGCCCAGCTTCGACACCCCGGGCACCTGGGCCGGGTCGGTCACCAGGTACGCGGCCAGCTTCTTCTGGGTGCCGGCCTCGGTGAGGTCGAAGCCGGAACCGTCGTCGAGGCGTACCCGGAGGGCGACCGGGCCCTTGCCGGGGCGCAGCGGGACGGTCGACGGGAACGCCTCCCGGTAGTGCAGCCAGCCCGCCCGGGCCAGGTGGACCACCAAGTGGAGCCCGCCGTCGAAGATCACATCCAGGAACTTGCCGTGCCGGCCCGCGCCGACCACCGCCCGACCCGATACCGCGCTGGGCGGCGGGTCGTATGTCTTCAGGGCACTGATCGCGGCGACCTCGACACGTTCGACACGCCGGCCCACCGCCCGCTCACGCAGATAGCCGGCGAGCGCTTCCACCTCCGGTAGTTCGGGCACCGTACAACGGTAGCCTTCTTTGCCGTGAGAGTCGTGGTGGCGCACAACCGGTACCGGGAAGCTCAGCCTTCCGGCGAGAACACGATCGTCGACGCCGAGATCGGGCAGCTCACCGCGGCCGGCGTGGAGGTGCTGCCGTTCCTGCGCAGCTCCGACGAGATTCCGGCCATGTCCACGGTGTCGAAGGCGCTGCTGCCGATCTCGCCGATCTGGGCGCCGAAGGCCCAGCACGACCTGGACCGGCTGCTGGTCGAGCATCGGCCGGACGTGCTGCACCTGCACAACCCGTACCCCCTGATCTCGCCCTGGGTGGTGCGGACCGCGCACAAGCGGGGGGTGCCGGTGGTGCAGACGGTGCACAACTACCGGCAGGTCTGCTCCTCCGGGCTCTACTTCCGGGACGGCGTGATCTGCCAGGACTGCCGGGGCCGGGCGCTGGGCGTGCCGGCGATCGTGCACCGCTGCTACCGCGGCTCCCGGGCGCAGAGCGCGCTGATGGCCACCACCCTGGCCGTGCACCGCCCCACCTGGCGGTCGGTGGACCGGTTCATCGCGCTCACCACCGCCGTCGCCGACCACCTGCGCGACTACGGCATCCCGGACGACCGGATCGTGGTCAAGCCGAACGCGGTGCCCGACCCGGGTGCCCCGGCGCCGCTCGGCGAGGGCTTCCTCTACATGGCCCGGCTCACCCCGGAGAAGGGGCTCGACCTGCTGCTGGAGGCGTGGCGGCGGCACCCGGTCGGCGCGCTGGGCCCGCTGCGGATCGCCGGCGACGGCGAGCTGCGCCCGCTGGTCGAGGCGGCCGCCGCCGAGCGGCCGGACGTGGTCTACCTGGGGCAGCTCGACCGGGCCGGGGTACGTGCCGCGCTCACCGAGTGCGCGGTGGTGCTCGCCACCTCCACCTGGCACGACGTGCTGCCCACCGTGATCATCGAGGCGCTGGCCAGCGGCCGGCCGGTGCTGGGTACCGCGCTCGGCGGCATCCCGTACCTGGTGGGCGCGGACACCCCTCGCGAGCCCGCCGGCACCGGTCCGGCCGAGGTGGCCTCGGCGCCCGCCGGGTCCTCCGACCGCCCGGCCATCCCCGACGGCATCAAGCGGGGCGACGCCGGCTGGGTGGTCCCGCCGGAGCCGGCCGCCCTGGCCGCCGCCCTGCCCGTCGCGCGAGCCGGGGCCGCCGCGCTGGCCGCCCCCGCCCGGACCCGGTACGAGCGGATCTTCCACCCGGACGTGGTCACCAAGCGCCTCATCGACATCTACGCCGACGTGGCGCGGAACCCGACGACCACCGGCCGCTGATCCCGCGCCCCTCGGCGGATCCTCACCGAGGGTGACCTCGGCTTGACGATCGCTCCTTGGTCACCCACCGTGACCGACGGGGAGCGGTTGGCAGGGCGATTCCCCGCCCTCCCCGGGGCGGGACGCCGTTGACCTGGACTTACGCCGGAGCCGCTGCCTCCCGCCGACACCCTCGTTCGCCGCCTTTGCTCTGCAGCCATCCACGCAGCAGTCACTCTCTGCTGCCTGCTGCGTCCGTGGCTGCAGAGCAAAGCGAGTGAGCTGGCGGGGCGGGGGCGCGGAGGCGGATCACTCACCGTTACTGAGGCTGCCGCCGAGGGGTGGCGGGCCGGGTGGTGGAGGGCCGGGTGATGGAGGGCCGGGCGAGCCGCTGCGCGGAGCCGGCCCGGGGGATCAGCGGAGGGAGGCGCGGGCGGAGAAGGCGATGCTGGCGAGCAGGAAGCCGCCGTTGACGATGGTGAAGGCGACGATCACCCAGACGGTCAATGCCGGGGCGAAGGCGAGCACCAGACCGGCCAGGAAGATCACCGCGCCGTAGTCCCGGACCAGCTTCACCAGGCGTACCGGGAGCGAGGTCGAGGTGACCATGCTGGCCGCGTTGGGACCGGCCTGCATCACCGAGGTCACCAGGTTGACCATCCAGGTGCCCGCGAAGACCGCCACCAGCCAGGTGGGCGTCGACGGGCGCTGTGCCACGGCGGTCGCCCCGAGGGCGGTGACCAGGGCGATCTGGGCGGCCACGTCACAGAGCACGTCGACCCGGGCACCGGCCGCGCTGCCCTGCCCGGTGACCCGGGCAAGCTGCCCGTCCGCGCAGTCCAGGGCGTACGCGATCTGCCAGGCGACCAGGGCGAGCAGCCCGACCGGCCAGGCCGGGACCTCCCCGGCGGCGACCTTCGGGGCCAGCGCGACCACGGTGACCGAGGCGGCCAGGCCGAGCACCAGGTTGGTGACGGTCAGCGCGGTCGGGCGCAGGCCGAGCCGCTGGGCGACCAGCGCGAAGGCCGCGCCGATCCACTGGCTGACCGACTCGCTGAACAGACCGCCGCCGCGGTTGACGCGGTGGAAGTCGGCGACGGTGGGGCGGGACGGCTCAGCCGAGGTGGTCGCGGAGTGCACCGGCGTAGTCTGCCAGCCGCTCCCGCGTCTCGGTAGGCGACATCGCGAGGTGTTCGAGGATGGTGTAGCGGTCCGGCCGGGTGGCCGGGGCGAACTGCACCGCCTCGACGAACTGGTCGTCGGTCAGCCTGACCTCGGCCGGGAGCCGGGGCAGGCCGTGCCGGCCCAGGCAGGCCGACATCTCCGCGAACCGGCGCTCGTCGCCGCGCAGGAAGGTGCAGAAGAGCGCACCGAGCCCGGCCAGCTCGCCGTGCGAGGCGGTGCCCGGGTAGAGGGCGTCGACGGCGTGCATGATCTCGTGGCAGCCGCCGCTGGCCGGGCGGCTGGTGCCGCACACCGCCATCGCCAGGCCGGTGGAGATCAGCGCCTCGGCCAGCACGGTGACGAACGCGTCGTCACCCATGTCGCCCGGGTGGGCCAGCACCGCCTCGGCGCCCATCCGGGCCAGCGAGGCGGCCAGCCCGTCCACCGGCTCGCCGCGTACCTGGCGGGCCAGTTCCCAGTCGGCCAGCGCGCTGATGTTGCTCACCACGTCGCCGATGCCCGCCCGGTTGTGCCGCTCCGGCCCCGCCTCCACGAAGTCCAGGTCCACGATCACCGCGATCGGGATGTGCACGCCGTACGAGCCCTTGATCCCGTCGGTGATCAGGCTGGCCACCGGGGAGGCGATCCCGTCGTTGGCCAGGCCGGTCGCCACCGTCACCATGGGCAGGCCGCGCCGGGTCGCGGCGTACTTGGCCACGTCGATGGTCTTGCCGCCGCCGATGCCGACCACCGCGTCGTACGACCGGTTGCGCAGCTTGGCGCCGAGGTCGTCGGCGGCGTCCAGGGTGCCGCCGGCTACGGTGAACACGTCCGCCGAGCGCAGCGACGGCCGGATCAGCTCGGCGATCTGCTCGCCCTGACCCGGCCCGACCACCACCGCCACGTCGCCGCCGGCCGAGATCCGCCCGTCGACGAGGATCGCGGCGAGGTCCGCCACCGCGCCCCGCCGCACGTCGATGTGCAGCGGGGTGAGGATGGTCCGGGCTAGTAGCGGCACGCGATCTCCCGGGCCCGGGCCAGGTCGGCGTGGTTGTCCACCTCGACCCAGGCCACGTCGCCGATCGGCGCGGCCCGCACCTCGCCGCCCCGGTCGGCGAACTCCTGGTAGCCGTCCTCGTAGTAGAGGTTCGGGTCGCGTCGCCAGGTCGCCTCCAGGGCGTCGGCCAGCGCGTCGGCCACCTGCGGCTCGATCAGCGTCGCGCCGATGTACTCGCCGTACGCCTCGCCCGGGTCCATCAGCTTGGTGATCCGGGTGAGCTGGCCGGCGGCGTCGAAGGTGGTCTTCATCTCCTCCTCGGCCAGCACCTTGATGTTGTCGACGGCCAGCAGGATGGCCGGACCCCGCTCGGCCAGCAGGGTCTTCTCCACGCTCACCGGGTGCACGGTGTCGCCGTTGACCAGCAGCACGCCGCGGGAGAAGTGCTCCCGGGCCAGCCAGAGGGAGTACGCGTTGTTCCACTCCTCGGCCTTGTCGTTGTGCACCAGGGTGAGGGTGACGCCGTACTTCTCCTCCAGCGCCGCCTGCCGCTCGCGGACCGCGTCGGCGGCGTAGCCGACCACGATCACGATCTCGGTGAGTCCCACCTCGGCGAGGTTGCGCAGCGCGATGTCGAGGATGGTGGTCTCCCCGTCGACCGGCACCAGGGCCTTGGGCAGGGTGTCCGTGTACGGGCGCAACCGCCGCCCCGCACCGGCCGCGAGCACCATCCCGATCATGCCGGCATCCTCCTCAGTACTACTGCTGGTCACCGGTGGAGGATAGCGCCGGGCCGCGGGCGCCCGCCGTCATCCATGGTTCAGCCCGGCAGGGCGGCCAGGTCCGCGAGCACCGCGAGCCGCTCCTCGGCGGTCAGCACGGTGTAGGGCCCGGCGGCCCGGCGGTCGGTCTCCTGCTCGATCGCCAGCCGCTCCGGCCCCGGTGCCAGCTCGGCGATGCTGGTCGCGGTGTGCCCGGCGGCCGTCCACGCCGCCGCGTGCGCGTCCGCCCGGTGGTACCGCAGCGTGCCGAGCCGGTTGAGCAGCAGCACCCCGGGCGGGGTGCCCGCCGGCTCGTGCGGCGGGGCCATCGTCGAGAAGGCGCCGGGCTCGTCGTCCTCGGCCAGCAGCAGCGCGTACGCCAGCACCCGGCCGAGCGCGGTCACCAGGCGTGCCACCCGGTCGTCGTGCCCCGCCCACAGCTCCTCGGTCACCTCGGCGTGCACCCCGTACAGCTCGTCGAGGAAGGCGAGCCCTCGTTCGGTGGCGCAGAAGCCGCCGTCCGGGACGCGCTGGAGCATCCCGTACGCGACCTGCTTGTCCACCGCCCGCCGGCAGGCGGCCGCGTCGCGGTAGCGGGTGACCGCGGCGAAGCCCGGCCCGTCAACCGTCCCGCCCGGCGCGGCGAGCCGGGTGCGGAACTCGACCAGGAAGCCGGTCGCGGCCGGCCCGCCGTACCGGGAACTCAGCTCCGCGCCGCCGCCGTCACGGCCGGCCAGCATGCCGGCGACGAAGGCCCGGTCGACCGCCGGGGCGATCAGCTCGGCGAACCGGTGCGGCGGCAGCTCGACCGCCTCGACCATTCCGGCTCGGCGCGTCGGAGGCCGCGCCGCGCCGCGACCCGGAACGGTCGCGCTCACAGACCGATCGACCGCAGCGCGGCGAAGGCATCCTCGGCGATCCGCCGGATCAGCCCGTCGTTGACGTCGCGGTGCTCGTCGAGCAGGTCGACGTCCTGCTCCGCCAGCCAGCGGAACTCGGTGTGCTTGCCCGCCTCCAGCGCGGGGCGGCTCAGGTCGCCGTCCACCCGGACCAGGAAGTCCGTCTCCACCCGGGCCAGTCCGTCGTCGCCGGTGTACGCGTACTCGCCGACCAGGCCGAGCACGTGCGACACCGTCCAGCCGGTCTCCTCGGCGACCTCCCGCCGCAACGCCTCGTCGACGGTCTCGCCCGGTTCGAGGTGGCCGCCGACGATGTCCCAGCAGTTCGGGAAGAGGCGCCGCTCCGGGGATCGGCGCTGGATGAAGAGCCGGCCGTCGTCGTCCACGATCAGCGCGCCGGCGCAGCGGAGAGGCTCGGTGGGCACGGGAACGACAGTAGCGAGCCGGTGCCGTTTTCGGCGATGCCCGGTCTTGTCCCGGTACGCATCGATGGCCCACCATGTCCGTACCGAGGCCACCGTCCCATAGGGGTGATGCGTGATGCAGGTTCGGGAAGCGATGTCCAGCCAGGTACTCGTGGTCGGCCCGGAGCACACGCTCCGCCAGGCGGCCCGGATGATGTCGACCCGCCGTGTCGGGTCGGCGGTCGTGATCGACCCGGACTCCGAGGGGGTCGGCATCATGACCGAACGCGACGTGCTCAACGCCATCGGCGCCGGGCTCGACCCGGACGTGGAGCGCACCGGATCCCACCTGACCTGGGACGTCGTCTACGCCGGTCCGGACTGGACGGTCGAGGAGGCGGCGGCGGCCATGGCCCGGGGCGGCTTCCGGCACCTGGTGGTGCTGGACGGCCGCGAGGTGGCCGGGGTGATCTCGGTACGCGACCTGATGCGGGTCTGGGCGGGCCGGCACGCCGCCACGACCGTCTGACCCGGGACGTCCGCCGGGGCCCGTCAGGGCCCCGGCGACGGGGTGTTCGCGAGCCCGCTTCGGGTCTCGGATCGGCCGGTCGGACGGATCGACCGCCCGCATGTTGAACTTCGCGTGTATGCCGGCCGGACCGCCCGGAGCAGGCCCTAGGCTCGTGCGCATGACCGCCGAGCAGCTGATCTCCTTCGCCCGTGGCGCTCCCTCGCTGGACATCGTCGATGTCGAGGGGCTCAAGGCCGCCGCCGTCCGCGCCTTCGACGCCGACCCCGCCGGGATCACGGCGTACGGCACCTCCGTCGGTTACCCGCCCCTGCGGAAGTGGGTCGCGGAGAAGCACGGCGTCGAGGCCGACCAGGTGCTGATCACCAACGGCTCGCTCCAGGCCGACGCCTTCCTCTTCGACCACCTGGTCCGGCGGGGCGACGCGGTGGTCGTCGAGCGCCCGACGTACGACCGGACGCTGCTCAACCTCCAGCAGATGGGCGGCGAGATCCACGGGGTGACCATCCAGCCGGACGGCCTGGACACCGCCGAGCTGCGCAAGCTGCTGGAGTCGGGGGTCCGGCCGCGGCTGGCCCACGTGATCCCGAACTACCAGAACCCGGCCGGCGTGACCCTCTCCCTGGAGAAGCGCCGGGAGCTGCTCGACCTGGCCGCCGAGTACGGCTTCACGATCTTCGAGGACGACCCGTACGCGGACATCCGGTTCCGGGGCGAGCCGCTGCCGTCGATGCTGTCGATGGACACCCGGGGCGTGGTGGTGCACGCCTCGAGCTTCACCAAGACGGTCTGCCCCGGGGTCCGGGTCGGCTACCTGGTCGGCCCGGCCGAGCTGATCGCCGCCATCGCCAAGAAGGCCACCAACCTCTACATCTCGCCCGGCATGGTCTCCGAGGCGATCGTGCACCAGTTCTGCGTCTCCGGGGAGATCGAGCGGTCGATCCGTACCGTGTCCGCCGCCCTCGGCGAGCGGGCCCGGGTGCTCGCCGAGTCGCTGCGCCGGCACATCCCGGAGGCCCGGTTCGTGGAGCCGGACGGCGGCTACTTCCTCTGGGTGGAGCTGCCGGAGGACGTCGAGGTGGACCGCCTCGCCCCGGCGGCCGCCGAGCGCGGCGTCGCGGTGGTCAAGGGCAGCGACTTCCTGATCGAGGGCGGCCGGCACGCCCTGCGGCTGGCCTTCTCCGCGGTGACCGCGGACCGGATCGACGAGGGCGTCCAGCGGCTGGCCGAGGCGATGGCCGCCGTTCGCGGCTGAATTTCTGTCGGGTTTCCGACAGTTCGGCGATGCCGGCCGGCTCAGCCCTCCCGCTGGGCCGGCCGGCGGCCCACAATGCTGCGAGCGCCGTTCGCCTTTCCTCGGTGACGGGTCCGCCATCCGGGGAGCCGCCTCGCGCCCCCGCCCGGACCGTCGGCGCCCACAGCACCACTCCCGCCCCCAAAGGGTGCCGGGTGGGCCGTGTCGCCCCTCACCCCCCTGACGCGGCCGGCCCGCCCGGCGCCACCCACCCGGTGACGCCCGTCGCACCCGCCCGCGCCGCCGCACTCGCCCGCGCTGCGGTCCGCCCGAACCGGCGTAACCTGCAAGCCGCAGCATCGTGGGGAGGGGGCGAGATGACCGACCGAGTGGCACGTGACCGCACCGCCGGGCAGAACGGCGGCCGGGGGCTCAGGCCACGGGCCTGGGCGGCACCGGTCCGCGCCATGTCCCGCATCCTCAACGCCGACGGCTCCCCGCGCACCCCCCAGCCGGCCGGACCCGGGCGGAGCGGGGTCGTCGACTGCGGCCTGTACGTCGACGGCGAGCGCCAGCCCGGCGAGTGGCACTACGCCGACGCCCTGGCGGCGGCCCGGCGGGAGCGGAACGCCTTCGTCTGGATCGGCCTGCACGAGCCGGAGCTGGACGAGATGACCGAGATCGCGGCCACCTACGGCCTGCACGAGCTGGCCGTGGAGGACGCGGTCAAGGCCGAGCAGCGCCCCAAGCTGGAGCGCTTCGGCGACGTCTCCTTCCTGGTGCTGCGCACCGCCCGCTACTGCGAGCACACCGAGCTGACGGAGAACTCCGAGGTGGTGGAGACCGGCCAGGTGATGCTCTTCATCGGGCCGAACTTCCTGATCAGCGTCCGGCACGGGGACGCCTGCCGGCTCTCCGCGGTGCGGGCCGACCTGGAGGCGAAGCGGGACCTGCTGGAACACGGCCCGTGGGCGGTCGCGTACGCGGTCACCGACCGGGTGGTGGACCTCTACCTGGAGGTCGCCGACCGGCTGGAGGACGACCTCGACGTGCTGGAGGCGGACGTCTTCGACCGGCACGGCAGCGGGCGGATCCAGCGGATCTACCAGATGAAGCGGGAGCTGGTGGAGTTCAAGCGGGCGGTGGCGCCGTTGCAGCGCCCGCTGCTCACCCTCACCTCCCAGGTCAACCGGGACGTGCCGCAGGAGGTGCGGCGCTACTTCCGGGACGTGCAGGACCACCTCAGCCGCACGGTCGAGCAGGTCAACTCGTACGACGACCTGCTCAACTCGATCCTCCAGGCGCGGCTGGCCCAGGTCACCGTCGACCAGAACAACGACATGCGCAAGATCGCCGCGTGGGCGGCGATCGGCGCGGTCTGGACCGCGATCGCCGGCATCTACGGCATGAACTTCGAGAACATGCCCGAGCTGAAGTGGACCTACGGCTATCCCGGGGTCTGGGCGCTGATGCTGCTGTCGTCGGTCGCCCTGTACCGCCTGTTCCGCCGCAACGGCTGGCTGTAGCGGCCCGAACACGCGGAAGCGCCGGCCGCCCCGGGGTACCCGGTGCGCCGGCGCTTTCCACGGACCGCCGGGTCAGCGGCTGCCGCTGGCCTTGGCGGAGTTCTTCCCTCGGTTCACCGCCTTGGTGATGTCGTCGGCCGGGCGGCCGGAAACGTCCCGGGCACCCTCGGCGACCGACGGGACCTTGTCGGTCGGCTGGATCACCGGCTGGCTGCTCGACCGGGCGGTGGACGCGCTGCCGTTCCCGGCCACCGCGGGGCTGCCGGTGCCGGCCTGGGTCACCTTCGCCGTCGGGTCGGGCGTCTCCACCACGATGGTGTCCACGTCCTCGCGCAGCGGCTCCAGCTTGTCCTCCCGCGCCGAGCCCAGCTTGGTGCCCGGGTCGTACTCGGTCCACTCCATCTGCTCGCGGCGGCGGCGCATGGCCATCGCCCCGGCCAGGCCGGCGACGGTGCCCGCGGCCAGCAGGCCGGCCATCATGCCGCGCGACTTCTTCTGCTTCTTCCTGGCGATCTTCATGTTCTTGGCCTTGACCTTCTTCGACACGGCGGCCTGCTTGGCAGCGGCGGCCTTCCGGCTCTTCAGGCTCTTGCCCGCGGCCTCGGCCTGCGCGTTGCGCATGGCCAGGAGCAGCGGCGCGAGCGCCGCGGCCGTCGAGGCGACACCGCTCGACGCCCGGTCCCGGACCATGACCGCGGTGGGCACGACGGCGACCCGGGCTGCCTGGACCCGCGGGCCGACCGTGGCGCCGGCACCCTTCGCCGCGTGCGTCGCGGCCTGCCTCAGGTGACCGATGCCCTGGTTCAGCTCGGCCTTCGCGAGCTGCCCCTGGGTCCTGCGCCGCCCGATTCCAAACACGGTCCCACCTCCTGGGAGTTGTTCCTCCGACATCCTCCACCTTCGGATGCCTCCGCATGGCCAGATCGGGCACATGGGAGGATCCGCATGGAAACTGACCAACGAGTGAGGAGTACCCGTGGCCGAGGCTGTCTACGCCACCTTGCACACCAACGCTGGCCCGATCCGGCTGGAGCTCTTCCCGAACCACGCGCCGAAGACCGTCCGCAACTTCGTCGAGCTGGCCGAGGGCACCAAGGAGTACATCGACCCGCGCACCGGCCAGCCGGGCAGCGGTCCGTACTTCGACGGCACCATCTCGCACCGCGTGATCAGCGGCTTCATGATCCAGATGGGCGACCCGACCGGCACCGGTCGCGGTGGACCGGGCTACAAGTTCGCCGACGAGTTCCACCCGGAGCTGCGCTTCGACCGGCCGTACCTGCTGGCGATGGCGAACGCCGGGCCGGGCACCAACGGCTCGCAGTTCTTCATCACCGTGTCCCCGACGCCGCACCTGAACAACCGGCACACCATCTTCGGTCAGGTGGCGGACGAGCAGTCGGCCAAGGTCGTGGACTCGATCGCGAACACGCCGACCGGCCCGAGCGACCGGCCGCTCCAGGACGTCGTCATCGAGCGCGTCGAGATCGAGCGCAAGCCGTCCTGAGCGGTCCGCGGGTACCTTTGCTCGCATGACTGAGCGCTCCGGGCAGGCAGGTGACGCCACCGAGGGGTCGGTGCCGGCCGCACCGGTCTGCTACCGGCATCCCGACCGGGCGACCTACGTCCGGTGTACCCGCTGTGACCGGCCGATCTGCCCGGAGTGCATGCGGGAGGCCTCCGTCGGGCACCAGTGCCCGGAGTGCGTCAGCGAGGGACGCCGCAGCGTGCGGCCGGCGCGTACCGCCTTCGGTGGCGGTGCCGCCGGCCGTCAGGGCTACGTCACCAAGACGCTGATCGCACTGAACGTGCTGGTCATGCTGCTCTCCATCGCTTCGGCCCGGAGCGGGACGGCGGTCGCCGGCGGCGGTCTGGGTGGCCTGCTGGGTGGGCCGACCCCGCTGACCGACTGGGGGGCGGTGCTGGGCCGGGCGACCCTCCCGGACGGCACCATCGGCGGTGTCGCCGAGGGGCAGTGGTATCGCCTCGTCGCCGCGATGTTCCTGCACTACGGCGTGGTGCACCTGCTGCTCAACATGTGGGCGCTCTGGGTGCTCGGCCGGACCCTGGAGGCGGTGCTCGGCCCGCTGCGCTTCCTCGCGCTCTATCTGATCGCCGGGCTCGGCGGCAACGTCGCGGCCTACCTGTTCAGCGACCCGCGCTCCGCGACCGTCGGGGCGTCAACCGCCATCTTCGGCCTCTTCGCCGCGATCTTCGTGATCATGCGTCGGCTCGGTCGGGACACCTCGTCCATCGTGCCGATCCTGGTGATCAACCTGATCTTCACCTTCACCGTGCCGGGCATCTCGGCCGCCGGCCACCTCGGCGGCCTGGTCACCGGCGCGCTGATGGCGCTGGTCCTGGCGTACGCGCCACGGATGCGGCGGACCGTGTTCCAGGCGGCGGGCGGCGCGATCATCGCGCTGGCGCTGCTGGGCCTGGTCCTCGTCCGCACCGGCATGCTGATCGGCTGACCCGCGCCCGTCCGCCCGCGGCCCGGCGCCAGCGCTTGGCACCACCGGGGCGGGCAGGTCAGCGGGCGGCGGCGGCCCGGGCGGCCCGCAGCGCCTCGGCGACCTCCTCCGGCGGCGCGTCCAGGTCGTACCGGCCGAACAGGTGCAGCGACTCCCCCGCGTCGACCTCCAGCGTCTCGGCGGTCAACCCCCGCCGGGTACGCCGCTCGACCCGGATCGCCTCCACGGCCGGCCAGGGCAGCCGCCGCCGGCCGGCGAAGCCCCGGATCACCGTGATCCCCTCCGGGTCGACCGCCAGCCGGACCGGCGCGACCAGATCCCGTACGCCCCAGCCGACGAGCGCGGCGGCGGCCAGCCCGGCGAGCACGAGCTGGACCCGGTCGCCGCCGGCGAAGAGCAGACCCAGCGCGACCAGGACCAGCGCGCCGGCCAGCTTGGCCACCGGCAGGACCGTCGGCACCCGCCACTGGCGGGCCGGGGGCGACTGTGGCATCACCGCCCCAGCATGCCAGCCGCCCCGCGCGTCGCGCCGACCGCCGGAACGGCGGCGGCCGGAAAACCGGGGGAGGACGACCGGCCGGCTCAGGACGTAGGATCGGGGACAGCCCAAGTTACCGGGGAGTAAACATGAGTGACGCGGTCATCGTCGGTGCGGTACGGACCCCGGTCGGGCGGCGCAAGGGCAGCCTCGCCGGCGTGCACCCGGTCGACCTCTCGGCGCACGTGCTGCGCGCCCTCGCCGAGCGGACCGGGATCGACCCGGGCCAGGTCGACGACGTGGTCTGGGGCTGCGTGTCGCAGGTCGGCGAGCAGTCGTGGAACGTGGCCCGCAACGCCGTCCTGGCCGCCGGCTGGCCGGAGTCGGTCCCCGGCACCACGCTCGACCGGCAGTGCGGGTCGAGCCAGCAGGCGTTGCACTTCGCCGCCGCCACGGTCCTCTCCGGCCAGGCCGACCTGGTCGTCGCCGGTGGCGTCGAGTCGATGACCCGGGTGCCGATGGGCTCCAGCGTCGCCGGCGGGATGCCGTTCAGCCCGGCCATCCTGGAGCGCTACCGGGGCGTCGAGGGCGTCGCCGACGACAACCCCCTCCCGTTCAACCAGGGTGTCGGCGCCGAGTTGATCGCCCGGCGCTGGCGGTTCTCGCGTACCCAGCTCGACGAGTTCGCGCTGGCCAGCCACGAGAAGGCCGCCGCCGCGCAGGACGCCGGGGCGTTCGATCCGGAGCTGGCCCCGGTGGCGCTCGCCGACGGCGGCAAGTTCGCCGCCGACGAGGGCATCCGCCGGGACACCTCGCTGGCCAAGCTCGGCGAGCTGGCCACCCCGTTCAAGGCCGACGGCGTGGTCACCGCCGGCTCCGCGTCGCAGATCTCCGACGGGGCCGCAGCGCTCGCGGTCACCACGAGCGAGTGGGCCAGCCGGCACGGCCTGCGCCCGCTGGCCCGGGTGCACACCGCCGTGGTCGCCGCCGACGACCCGGTCACCATGCTCACCGCGCCCATCCCGGCCACCGCGAAGGCGCTGCGCCGCGCGGGGCTGGGCATCGAGGAGATCGGGGTGTACGAGGTGAACGAGGCGTTCGCCCCGGTGCCGCTGGCCTGGCTGGCCGAGACCGAGGCGGACCCGGAGCGGCTGAACCCGCGCGGCGGCGCGATCGCTCTCGGCCACCCGCTCGGCGGGTCCGGCGCCCGGATCATGACCACCATGCTCCAGCACATGCGGGACAACGGGATCCGCTACGGCCTGCAGACCATGTGCGAGGGCGGCGGGATGGCCAACGCGACCATCGTCGAGCTGCTCTGAGGTAGGTAACCGTCCGGCCCAGGCTGTCCATTCTGGACGGCCTGGGCCGGTTTCTGCTGGCCGTGCACGGTCGCCCGGTGGCCTCGGCGGGGACCGCACGGCCAGTCCCTGTCCTGGCAGACGAACCGCCGCGAAAGGGACGAGATTCGGTTCCGGGGTCGACAGACGGCCGTTGACCTGGCAAGAATCTTGGGGCCGGTGTGAGCGAGTGACGCCAAGCGTCCGCCGCCGGCCTTCTGACCACGGGGACAGATTCGGGGAATCATGACACCCACCTTCTCGCTGCCCGGGCTGCGCCGGGCGGCCCGCCGGACGCTGGCCGCCACGGCCGCCGCCGTCCTCGGGGCCGGCACCGCGGTCGCCGTCTCCACCGCGCCCGCCCAGGCGGCCATCGGTCCGCAGCCCGGCACCTTCACCGGTCTCGGCTTCGACGCCTGCACCGCGCCCAGCAGCACCGCCATGCAGGCCTGGCGGGCCAACTCGCCCTACCAGGCGGTCACCATCTACTTCGGGGGGGTGGACCGGGGCTGCCTTCAGCCCAACCTCACCGCCGACTGGGTCGCCCAGCAGGTGGCGGCCGGCTGGCACCTGGTGCCGATGTACGTCGGCCTCCAGGCGCCCTGCCTTGAGACGAGCAAGGCCAAGATCGATCCAACCCAGGCCGCCGCCCAGGGCCGGGCCCAGGCCGAGGACGCCATCGTCCAGGCGCAGAACCTCGGCCTGCCCCGGGAGAGCGTCCTGGTCTACGACATGGAGGACTACTCCGGCGGGGACACCGCCTGCACCACGGCGGTCCTCAATTTCATGAGCGCGTGGACCGCGCGCCTGCACGACTCGGGCTACCTCTCCGGCTTGTACAGCAGCATGGCGCGCGGTGTGGCCGACCAGGTCGCGGCCTACAACAATGCCGGCTACGTCCGTCCCGACTACGTGCACTTCGCCCGCTGGGACAACGTGGCCACGGTCGCCGACTCGGGCATCCCGAGTAACTACTGGTCGCCGAAGCGGCGGATGAAGCAGCACGTCGGTCCGCACGACGAGACGTACGGCGGGGTCACCATCAACATCGACGGCGACTACCTCGACGTCGCCCCGATGCCGGCCACGCCGTTCGGTGACTACACCGGCAACGGCTGGTCCGACGTCGCCTACCGGGATCCGTCCACCGGCCAGCTCTACCTCTACGGCGGCAACGGCACCACCCTGAGCGGCCGGCTGAGCCTGGGCTCCGGCTGGAACGGGATGGACGTCATCTTCCGCGCCGGCAACTTCGACAAGTCGGGCGGAGAGGACATCATCGCCCGGGAGAAGTCGACCGGCTACCTCTACCTCTACCCCGGCAACGGGTCGACCCCCACCAGCCGGGTGTACCTCGGCGCCGGCTGGAACGGCTTCCGGGAGATCACCCCGATCGGTGACTACAACCGCGACGGCTACCAGGACCTCGTCGCGGTGAACTCCTCCACCGGGGCGATGTACCTGTACCCGGGCACCGGCGGCACCGCGTTCAAGACCCGCGTGTACCTCGGCGCGGGCTGGAACACCGTGGACGAGTTGAACGGCGGCGGCAACTTCAACGCCGACGGCTACCCCGACCTGGTGGCCCGGGAGAAGAGCACCGGCGACCTCTACCTCTACGCCGGGCGCGCGGGCGCGTTCACCACCCGCACCAAGGTCGGCAGCAGCTGGAACACCATGCGGGACCTGGTCCAGGTCGGCGACTTCGACCGGGACGGCCGGCCGGACATGGTCGCGGTGCAGAAGTCCAGCGGCTACCTGTACCTGTACCGGTGGACTGGCACCGCCTGGGCGTCGGCGCTCCGGATCGGCACCGGCTGGGGCAGCCTCACCCCGCTGCTCTGAGTCCCGCACGCCGTCCCGACGGCCCGCGCCGGACCAGCCGGCGCGGGCCGTCGCACGTCCGGATGTCGCACCGCCCGTGCGATTTGCACGGGTGGAAGTTCCGCAATTCGGGAGTGAGCCATATCACTCCTGCTCACATGCTCGTTGCATCTTGCATGGACGTGTTCTCGCGAACGTTCCTTCCGGCCGCCGCCGAGACCGGCCTGGCGACCCAGACCGTCAGTCGGCACATGCCTGTCTTCCGCCGGTGCGTCGGCTCCGGCGACGCCACCATCCTGGTCACCCGGTGCAGCCGCCCGGACCACCCGATCGGCGGCGAGTACCTGATGCTCCTCACCCACCGCCGCTTGGTGGTGACCCAGCAGACCCGGGTGCTGCACCGGCTGCGGCTGCACCTCAACACCGAACTGCGCGAGCTCAGCAACGTCACCTGGAGCCCCGACGCGCGCTCGCAATGCGTCGAGCTGGCGGCCACCGCGATCGACGGGATCCGCGAGCGGTTCCTCATCCGTACCCACCACCCGAAGCAGGTGTGGCAGCTCGACGCCCTGCTCAACCACGCCTTCCGGACCCGGCTGCGGACCCCCGCCGAGCGGCTGGTCGCCACCATCGGCGAGCCGCCGGCGTTCGCCCGCCCGGCCGTGTTCCGCCCCGCGCCGGTGCGCTGACCGGCCTCTTACCGAATCCGAACATTCCCCTGCCGTCCCCCGCGCCCGTCGGTCGGTAATCATGGGCCGGTGACCGCCGACAACGCACCGCGCGGGCTCGTCCTCGTGGTGGAGGACGAGCCGGCCATCGCCGACCTGGTCCGGCTCTACCTGACCCGGGACGGCTTCGGCGTACACCTGGAACGGGACGGGGTGGCCGGCCTGGCCGCCGCGCGGCGGCTGCGCCCGGTGGCCTGCGTGCTCGACATCGCGCTGCCCGGCCTGGCCGGCACCGAGATCTGCCGCAAGCTGCGCGAGGCCGGCGACTGGACCCCGGTCATCTTCCTCACCGCCCGGGACGACGAGGTCGACCGGATCGTCGGCCTGGAACTGGGCGCGGACGACTACGTGACCAAGCCGTTCAGCCCTCGCGAACTGGTCGCCCGGGTCCGGGCCGTGCTGCGCCGCACCGCCGGCGCGCCCGCCGGGGCCGAGCAGCCCCGGGTGGTCGGCCCGGTCACCCTCGACCCGGCCCGCCGGACGGTCACCGCGGCCGGCGCCCCGGTCCAGCTCACCTCCACCGAGTTCGACCTGCTCGCCCACCTGATGGCCCGACCCGGCCGGGTGTTCACCCGGGAGGAGCTGCTCGCCGGCGTCTGGGGGTACGCCGCGCACGCCGGCACCCGGACCGTGGACGTGCACGTGGCGCAGGTCCGGGCCAAGCTCGGCGCGGCCAGCGTGATCCGTACCCACCGCGGCGTCGGGTACGCGGCCGATGCCTGAGCCCGCCCACCAGCCCACCGTCGCGCTGCCGGTGATCGGGCCGCGCCCGACCCCGACGCCACCCCGGCGCGGCTTCGCGCACACCCTGACCGCCCGCGCGGTGCTGGTCACCTGCGCGGTGGCCCTGGTGTCGGTGCTGGTCACCGCGCTGGTCGCGGTCCCCCTGGCGGTTCGCGGCGCCGAGCGACGCGACCAGGCGGCGCTGGCCGCCCAGGCCCGGCTCGCCGCCGACGTGCTCCGCGTCCGCGCGGTACGCCAGCGGGACACCGCCGGGGAGCGGCTCATCCGCCAGCTCCGCCAGCAGGACATCGAGGTGTACGTGGTCCGGGCCGGCCAGGTGGACCGGTCGGGCCTGCCCCGGCAGGTGGTGAACCGGATCGCCGCCGGGCGGGACGTCTCCGGCCGACGCCTGGTCGACGGCCGGCGGACCCTGGTCGAGGGGCGGGCGCTCCCCGGCGGCGACGGCGTCGTGCTGACCCGGGCCACCACCAGCGGCCCCTGGCGGCAGGTGTTGCTCAGCCTCTGGTTGCCGCTGCTCGCCGGGCTCGCCGCCGGGGTGGGTGCCGGCCTGCTGCTGGCCCGCCGGCTGGCCCGGCCGATCCGGGTCGCGGCGGGCGCCGCCGCGCGGCTGCGCGCCGGGGACCGGGCGGTCCGGGTGCCGGTCGAGCCGCCCGACGAGGTCGCCGACCTGGCGTACGCGCTCAACGGGCTGGCGGCCGCGCTGGCCACCAGCGAGGGGCGGCAGCGGGAGTTCCTGCTCTCCGTCTCGCACGAACTGCGCACCCCGCTCACCGCCATCCGGGGCTACGCCGAGGCGCTCGCCGACGGGGTGATCGACGCGGACGGGGTGCCGGACACCGGCCGGACCATGCTGGCCGAGGCCGAGCACCTGGACCGGCTGGTCAGCGACCTGCTCGCGCTGGCCCGCCTGGAGGCCGCCGACTTCCCGCTGGAGCCGGGGCCGGTCGACCTGACCCGGCTCGCCGCCGACGCGGAACGGACCTGGTCCGACCGGTGCGCGGCGGTCGGGGTGCCGTTCCGGGTGGAGGTGCCGGACGGGCCGGTGCCCGCGTACACCGATCCGGGACGGATCCGGCAGGTGGTGGACGGGCTGCTGGAGAACGCGCTGCGGGTCGTACCCCCGGGGGCGCCGGTGGTGCTCGCGGTCCGCCCGGCCGGCGCCGACCCGGCCGCCGGCGGCGTCGTGGAGGTCCGCGACGGCGGACCCGGCTTCACCGACGACGACCTGGCGGTGGTGTTCGAGCGCGGCGCGCTGCACCAGCGGTACCGGGGGGTGCGCAAGGTGGGCAGCGGGCTGGGCCTGGCGCTCGCCGCCGGGCTCGTCCGCCGGCTCGGCGGCGAGATCGCCGCCGGGCACGCCCCGGAGGGCGGCGCGGCCTTCACCGTCCGGCTGCCCGCCGATCCTTACCTGATCCGAACATCCGCCTGACGCTCCGCTCGCCCGGGTGGGGGAGGCTGGGGTCACCACGGACGAGAGAGGACAACCGATGGCACGTCAGGGAATCGTCACCGGCGTCACCGCGCTGTTCGCGGCGGCCGCGCTCGGCCTCGCCGGTTGCGCCCCCGCCCAGGTCGCGCAGGGCACGGCGAAGGAGACCGCGGTCGAGGTGGCCGCCGCCATGGGGGTGGACGGCCAGGCGCTCGCGGCGATGGGCTTCGACGCCGCCGACCTGGACGTGGACCCGGTCGCCGACCCGGCCCCCTCGGCCTCGGCCGGTGCCCAGGACAAGCGGGGCGAGCGGGGCGAGCGGGGCCAGGAGTGGCGCAAGCGGCACCGGGCCCGGGTGCTGCTGCGGAAGAACATCCTGCACGGCGAGGTCGTGGTGCAGACCAAGGACGGCGACCCGAAGACCGTCGCCGTGCAGCGCGGCCAGGTGACCGCCATCGACGATCGGTCGATGACCGTCAAGTGCGCCGACGGGTTCACCATGACCTGGACGTTCGACGAGAAGCTGCGGGTGATCGAGCGCCGCACCACCGTGCGGTCCAGCGACATCAAGGTCGGTACGACGGTCGGCGTGGCCGGCGCCAAGGACGGCGACGGCGGCGTGGCGCGGCTGATCGTGGTCCCGTTCAAGCAGCAGTGAGCCGGCGAGGGCGGCCGTTCCGGAGGGGCGGCCGCCCTCGTCCACGTCCGTCCCCGACAAGACCTTGACAAAGCTCCGGGCGCTGCACTCACCGTGGTGAGGACCTGCCAGGTTAGGCTAGGGCCGACTTACCGTCGCCACCGTGGAGAACCCGTGAAGCTCTCGATCCTCATGCCGGTCTACAACGAGGAAGAACGCATAGCGGATGCCCTCAAGCAGGCATTGGCGGTGGACTACCCGTGCGAGATCGAACTCGTCGTCGTGGACGACGGCAGCCGGGACGGCACCGCCGAGGTCCTCGGCCGGGTCGACGACGCGCGGTTGCGGGTCATCACCCACCAGCGCAACGCGGGCAAGGGGGCGGCGATCAAGACCGCCGTCGACAACGCCGAGGGTGAGTACATGGTCATCCTCGACGCCGACCTCGAGTACGACCCGCAGGACATCCCGAAGCTGCTGGAGCCGGTGCTCGACGGCCGGGCGAAGGTGGTCTACGGCAATCGCACCTTCGGCAGCCACAGCGCCTACAGCTTCTGGTACGTGATCGGCAACAAGGGCGTCACGACCGTGGCGAACGTGCTCTACAACTCCTACATCGGCGACCTGGAGACCTGCTTCAAGCTGATGCCGTTGGAGCTGTACCGGTCGCTCGAGATCCGGTCCCGGGGCTTCGGCATGGAGGCCGAGGTCACCGGCAAGCTGCTGCGCCAGCGGATCCGCCCGTACGAGGTCCCGATCAGCTACCGCGCCCGGGGCCGCGAGGAGGGCAAGAAGATCACCTGGAAGGACGGCGTCGAGGCGGTCTGGATCCTGGCCCGCGAGCGGGCCCGCCGTCGCCCGGTCACCCGCTGACGCCGTCCCTCCCCGCTCACCCGGCCGGGGCCAGGAACGCGTCGACCGAGCGGCGCAGGCCGGCGGCATCCAGGCCGTGCCAGCGGTCGTGGTCCTCCGCCGTGCCGTAACGGCGCAGGTCCGCGCGCCCCACGCCGAGGGCGAGCAGCCGGTGCGGCCGGTCGGCCAGCGCCGCGCCGACCACCCGGGCCGAGGTGCCCGCCAGGTACGGCTCGACCAGGATCACCTCGGTGCCCGCGAGCGCCCGCAGCCCGGCGGTGTCGAACGGCCGCGGCCGATGGGTGTACGCCACGGTGACCGGCCGGTCGGCGACCGCAGCGAGCGCCTGGTCCAGCAGCGGCCCGACCGCCACCAGCAGTGGCGCGCCCGGTCCGGCGTCCCGGACCACCCGCAGGTCGCCCGCGTCCCGGTACGCGGTCCCGTTGCTCTGCGTGGAGAGCCGCACGTACGCCGAGTCGTCGCCGCACACCACGTCGCGCAGCACCCCGGGGACCTCGTCCCGGTGCCCGGGCACGTGCACCGTCCAGTCGCGCAGCGTGTCGATCAGCGCCACGTCGGCCGGCGCGAGGTGGGTGCGTCCCGCCGCCGCCCGGTCGTACGACGCGCCGACGCTCACCAGCACCGCCCCCACCCCCTGATGGTCGAGGTCCAGCTTGAGCTGCTCGTACGCCCGCTCGACCAGGAACGGCGCGTAGCTGTGCACGATCGGGCGCAGCCCGGTCAGCGCGAGCCCACCGGCAACGCCCACCATGAGCTGCTCCCGGATGCCGACGTTGAGCACCCGGTCAGGGTGGCGCGCGGCGGCCGGGGCGAACGCGGCGGCGGAGATGTCGGCCAGCACGATCGCGGTCCGCGGGTCGTCCAGGAAGCCGGTGGCGGTGGTCACGAAGGTCTCGCGCATGGTCACTTCCCCTGATCGGTGACGACCGCGACGACGACGTGCGGCCGGTGCTGGTCGTGCCCGGTGAGGGCGGTGTGCAGGGCGTCGTGGTCGCGGCCGTCGACGGTCGCGGCGGTCCACCCGTTGACGGTGAACCGGCTGGCCGCGCCGCCCGGCCAGCCGTGGCTCGCCGACCGGTTGTCCAGCACGATCGCGGTGAGGTTGCCCAGGCCGGTCGCGCCCGCGTACGCGATCGCCTCATGGTTGGAGCCCTCGTCCAGTTCGGCGTCGCCGAGCAGCACGTACACCCGGGGGTCGAGCCGTCCCTGGGCGCGCAGGCCCAGCGCGGTGCCCACGCCCAGCCCGAGGCCGTGACCCAGCGACCCGGACCCGATCTCCACCCCCGGCACCAGCACCCGGTCCGGGTGGTCGCCGAGCCGACTGTCCGGACCGCCCTGGTCGTCCAGCCACTCCACCGGCACGAAGCCCTTCGCGGCGAGCAGCGCGTAGTAGCCGGCGACGGCGTGCCCCTTGGAGAGCAGGAACCGGTCCCGGTCCGGGTCGTCGACGGTCTCCGGGGTGACCCGGAGCACCCGGTCGTAGAGCACCTGGAGCACGTCCAGCGTCGAGTACACGTTCGCGCCGAAGTCACGCCCGGCGCGCACCCGATCCAGCAGTGCCGCCAGGAGAGCGGGATCGGTGGCGGTTGTCGTCGTCATGCGGATAGCCTCGGAGTTGAAGCGCACTTCAACTCAAGGCCCTGTGATGCACGAAGCAACCCTGACCATCGGACAGCTCTCCGCGCGCAGCGGGGTGGCCCCCTCCGCGCTGCGCTACTACGAACGGCTGGGACTGATCCGGGCCGAGCGCACCGGCGGCAACCAGCGCCGGTACGCCCGCACCGAGCTGCGCAGGGTGGCGTTCGTCCGGATCTCCCAGCAGGTCGGCGTCTCGCTGGAGGAGATCAAGGAGGCGCTCGACTCGCTGCCGTCCTCGCGTACGCCCACCCCGGACGACTGGGCCGCCCTGTCCCGCGCCTGGCGGGACCGGCTGGACGAGAAGATCCGGCTGCTCGGCAAGCTCCGCGACGACCTGGACGGCTGCATCGGCTGCGGCTGCCTGTCGTTGCAGCGCTGCACCCTCTACAACCCGGGCGACACACTCGCCGCCGAGGGGCCGGGCGCGCGGCTGATGCTGCCCCGCACGGCGGAGCTGGACGGCGACGCGGCCTGACCGGTCACCGGACCAGCAGCACCTTGCCCAGGTGCTCGTTGGTCTCCACCAGGCGGTGCGCGTCCGCGGCGTCGGCCAGCCGCGCCCGCGCGTGCACGATCGGCCGCACCGTGCCGGCCTCGACCAGCGGCCACACCTGCTCGCGTACGCCCCGGACGATCTCCGCCTTCTCGGCCGGCGGGCGGGAGCGCAGGGTCGTCGCGTGGACCGAGGCCCGCTTCGCCAGCAGGACGCCCAGGTCCAGCTCGCCCTTGCGGCCGCCCTGCATGCCGATCACCACCAGCCGCCCCCCGGTGGCCAGCGCCGCCACGTTCCGCGGCAGGTACGCGGCCCCCATGATGTCGAGGATCACGTCGGCGCCCCGGCCGTCGGTCACCCGGGTGACCTCCTCGACGAAGTCCTGCTCCCGGTAGTCCACGGTGTGCGCGGCGCCCAGCTCGCGCAGCCGCTCGTGCTTCTCCGCCCGCGCGGTCGCCACCACGGTCGCACCCAGCGCCACGCCGAGCTGGACGGCGAAGGTGCCGATCCCGCTGCCGCCACCGTGCACCAGCAGCGTCTCGCCCTTCGCCAGCCGGGCGAGCTGGACCACGTTCGACCAGACCGTGCAGGCGACCTCCGGCAGCGCCGCGGCGTCCACCAGGTCGACCCCGGCCGGCACCGGCAGCAGCTGCCCGGCCGGCACCGCCACCCGCTCGGCGTACCCACCGCCGGCCAGCAGCGCGCAGACTTCCTGCCCGACCGCCCACCCGGTCACCTCGGCGCCGACCTCGGTGACCACCCCGGAGCACTCCAACCCCGGGTACGCGGGCGCGCCCGGCGGCGGCGGGTAGTGCCCCTGCCGCTGCAGCAGGTCCGCCCGGTTCACCGCGCTGGCCCGCACGTCCACGACCACCTCGTCGGGGCCCGGCTGCGGATCGGGCACCTCCGCCCAGACGAGGGCCTCCGGTCCGCCGGGCTTCGGGATCGTCATCGCGTGCATGGCCCAGTCTTACCCGATCCGCCCCTCCGTCCACGCCCGGGCCACGATCTCGTCCACCGTCTCCGCCGGCGTCTGCGCCGAACTGTCCAGCCACAGCCCGATCCGGGGCGTGTCGGCCCGGAACCCGGCGTCCAGGTCGGCGACCGGCCAGTCGCCGTACCCCTGCTTGGACCGGCCCCGCTCGCGGGCGGCGACCACCTCGGCGTCGGGAGCGAGCACCACCACGGCGAGCGGCCGGTGCCGGATCCGGTTGACCATGGCCGGCAGTTCGGCGCCGAGCACCACGTCCTGGAGCACGACGGTGAAGCCCTCGGCCGCGTAGCGGTCGGCGGCCGCGGCGGCGAGGTCGTAGCGGAGCCGGAGCTGGCGCCACGCCTCCGGGGAGAGCTGCTCGGTCATCTCAGCCCGCCCACCGACGATCATCCGGCGGAACACGTCACCGCGCAGGTGCACCGACCGGGGCAGCCGCCGGGCCAGCAACTCGGCCACTGTGGACTTGCCGGCGGCCATGATCCCGCTGATCAGCACCACCGCCGGCGTCTCCCACACGCGCCCATGGTGCCAGTGGGGGTGGGACGCCGGCTCGCCCGGTGAGGGGTCCGTGGCAGACTATGCACGGCCGCGTGCCCCTGCCGGGGACGCGTCCGGGAGGGTTCGCCTAGTGGCCGATGGCGCTGGTCTTGAAAACCGGTAGGGCGGCAACGTCCTCGTGGGTTCGAATCCCACACCCTCCGCCTTGTGAGTTGTCGCGCGGTAGCGGACACGACGTGCATTCGGTTCGTTCCGGGGCGCGGAGGGGGTATGAAGGGGCGCAGGAATTCGCGCGCACCCGGAAGGACCGTTTCGATGACCCTGGAACGACCGATCGCCCCGGACCCGTACGAGCTGCTGCCGACGGTGCCGTCGTTCACCCTGACCAGTGACGACGTGCACAACGGCGAGCCGATGGACGCGCGGTACGCGCACGGCAGCGCCGGCGGCGAGAACGTCTCCCCGCAGCTGTCCTGGTCGGGCTTCCCGGACGAGACCAAGAGCTTCGTGGTGACCTGCTTCGACCCGGACGCCCCGACCGGCAGCGGCTTCTGGCACTGGGTGCTGGTGGACGTGCCCACCTCGGTGACCGAACTGCCCAGCGCGGTGAAGGAGAGCGACCTGGGTGGCGCCTTCAGCATCCGCAACGACTACGGCGACACCGGCTACGGCGGTGCGGCCCCGCCGCCCGGCGACCGCCCGCACCGGTACGTCTTCGCCGTGCACGCGGTGGACGTGGAGCGCCTCGACGTGGGCAAGGACGCCAGCCCGGCCTTCGTCGGCTTCAACCTGGCGTTCCACACCCTGGCCCGGGCGGTCATCCGCCCGACGTACCAGATCAAGGACTGACCGGACTCGACGAAGGGCCCCCGGAGCATCCGGGGGCCCTTCCTCGTACGGTCAGGCAGGGACGCGGGCGACGGCGAAGACGGACTGGCCGAACGGCGGGCGCACGGCCTGCTCGGCCGCCTTGGTGGCGGGTAGGACCAGGGTGTCGTAGATCTTCACCATCGGGCCCTCCTTCGGCATCAGCCGGAAGACCTTGGTGGCCATGAAGTAGCCGATCAGGCCGAGCGCGTTCGCGTAGTGGATCTTCTCCACGATGAGGCCGGCCTCGGTCATCGCCGCGGCGAGCGTCTTCTTCGTGTAGCGCCGGACGTGGCCGGTGGCGATGTCGGCGGGGCTCATCGCGAACTGGAACGCCGGCACGATGATGATCACCGCGCCGCCGGGGCGGACCAGGTCGCGCATGCTGCGCAGCGCGCCGACGTGGTCCTCGATGTGCTCCAGCACGTTGTACGACACGGCCGCGCTGTAGTCGCCGCGCTCGGAGTGCGGCAGCAGCATCTGCCGGACCTCGACGGTGGGGTGCTCGACCAGCCGCTCCTTGAGCCGGACCAGCCGGTCCGGGTCCGCCTCGGTGGCGGTGATCCGGGGCACGTGCTCGGACCACTCCAGGGCGTAGTCACCCAGGCCGCTGCCGATCTCGATGGGGTTGTCACCGAGGTAGGGCACGGCCAGCTCGACGAACCACCTGCGGTGGTTGACCGCCGTAGCCAGACCTTCGAGCACCTCCGACTGGACGCGCTGATCCCCAGTGATTTCTGCCATGCGTCGATTCCTCACGATATGACTGACCCGCGCCTGGACCGACAGAGTCAACCATCTGGATGGCTGGTGTGGAAATCGGGGCACCGGGGGTGGCCGAATTGCGGTCGGGGGTGGGCACGTGATCGGCGGTCGGCGAACCCGGCACATAGTACGCCAGTACCCCGAAACATGTCACGGCCCTGCCATACCCTGACTACGCTCTGAATTGTCATGACTACTCCTCAATCGGACGCCGCCGCCGGCGGGGCCGCCGCCGAGGGTGTGCCCGACGAGGGCGAACGGTGGGCGCGCGGGCGGTGGATCGACCTCGCCGCCGTGCTCAGCTTCCTGCTGCTGGCCTTCTGCGTGACCGTGCGCTTCTGGGTGAGCCCCGACGCCGGGGTCCGGGACAACCGCTCCGACCAGGCGCAGTTCGAATGGATGATGGCGCACGGTGCGCGGGTCGTGACGCATTTCGCCGATCCTTTCACCACCGACCGGATGAATGTGCCGGACGGCGTGAATCTAATGGCGAATACGTCCGTATTATCCATTTCACTGCCAATGACGCCGATCACCGTCGGGTTCGGGCCGCGCTGGGCATTCCTGGTCTTTCTCACCCTCGGAATGGCCGCCACCGGCGTCGCGTGGTACTTCGTCCTTTCCCGGGTGCTGATCGGTGCCCGGGGACCGGCCTGGCTCGGCGCCGGCTTCTGCGCCTTCGCGCCGGCGATGGTCTCGCACGCCAACGCCCACCCCAACATCGTCAGCCAGTTCGTGGTGCCGTTGATCGTCTGGCGCACCCTGCGCCTGGCCGAGCCGGGCCGGTGGCTGCGCAACGGCGTGCTGCTCGGCCTGGTGATCGTCTGGCAGGCGTTCCTCAACCTGGAGATCCTGCTGATGACGGCGATCGGGCTGGGCGTGGTGGTGCTCGCGCTCGCCGTCGGCCGGCCAGAACTGCGCCGGGCGGCCCGCCCATTCTGCGCCGGACTCGTGGTCGCCGCCGTCCTGTCCGGCGTGTTGCTGGCCTACCCGTTGTACGTGCAGTTCTTCGGGCCCGGCGCGTATCAGGGGCTGTCCCGGCTGATCCGGGGCTACCGGACCGACCTCGCCTCGTTCGTCGCCTGGTCCCGGGAGTCCCTGGCCGGTGACGCCCGCGGCAGTGTGTGGCTGGCCAAGAACGCCACCGAGGAGAACGCCTTCTTCGGCTGGCCGCTCGCCGTCCTGGTGGTCGCGCTGGTCGGGTGGCTGCGGCGGAACGTCGTGGTGCTCGCGCTGGCCGGGGTCGGGCTGCTCTTCGCCGTCTTCTCCCTCGGCCGGGAGATCCGCTACGACGGGCACGACACCGGCATCCCCGCGCCGTGGGCCGCGCTGGAGCACCTGCCGATCCTGCACTCGGTGGTGCCCACCCGCTGGTCGCTGGCGCTCACCCCGATCGTCGGGGTCCTGCTCGCCTTCGGCGCGGAGCACGTCCGGCAGCTCACCCGGCGGCACCCGGCCGCCCGGCGGCAGATCCGGTTCGCCACCGCCACCGTGCTGGCCATGGCGCTGCTGCCGATCCTGCCCACCCCGCTGCCCTCGGTACGCCTCGACCCGATCCCCGCCTTCGTGACCTCCGGGGCCTGGCGGCCGTACGTGGCCGGCGGGCACAGCATCGTGACGCTGCCGCTGCCCGACACCAACTACCCCGACCCGCTGCGCTGGTCCGCGGACACCCGGCTGGACCTGCCCCTGGCCCGGGGCTACTTCCTCTATCCGGACACCCGGCCAGGAAAGGGGCGGGTGGCGCTCTTCACCGCTCCGCCGCGTCCCACGAGCACCTTCTTCACCACCATCCGGACCACTGACGCGGTGCCACCGATCACCCCCCAGGACCAGGTGGCCGCGGTCGACGACCTGCGCTACTGGCGGGCCGGCGCGGTGATCCTCGACCCCCGGCTGCGACAGGCCGACGCGCTGCGGCGGGGGATGACGGGGCTGACCGGCATCGACCCCAGGTACACCGGCGGGGTCTGGCTCTGGGACGTCCGCCCGCTGGTGGACTGAGCGGCGGGCGGCCGGGACGCTCAGGCCGGGCCGAGGCAGCAGCCCTGGCAGATCTTCGGCCGGGGCAGGGTGAAGGCCAGGCAGCAGGTCCGCCGCTGCACGGTCGGCTCGCCGGCCGGGCCGGGTACCAGCTCCACCAGGTCGTCCAGGTCGAGCGCGGCGAGCAGCGTCCCGATCGTCTCGGCGGCGGAGCCGGGAAGGGCGTCCGAGGCACGCAGGACGCCGTGCGCGATGCCCGAGGCGACCGAGCCGAGCAGCGTACGCGTGCCGAGCCGGACCTCGGTCTGGATGGCCGCGATCAGCGGCGCGAAGTGGGCGTCGAGCAGCGTGGCGCGCAGCGCGCCGAGCAGCGCGGCCTCGTCGGCCACCACCCGCACGTCCGGGTGGCCGGCCAGCGCCAGCGGGTCACCGGGCAGCACGGCGATCGTGGTCGAGCGGCGCAGGCCCAGGGTGAGCAGCTGGTGGTGGTCCTCGAAGTGGATCAGAACGTCGGCCGGATCGAGCAGCGGCACCCGCCGGGCGGAGGCCCAGCCGAGCACCACCGGCAGCGCCGTCCAGTAGCTGTACGACTTCCAGGCCAGCGCGGCGCAGGCGTGCGGCGTGCCGCCGAAGCGCCGGGTGGCCGCGCGCAGGAACTCCGGCAGCAGGGTGCCGTCGATCAGCCGGGTCGCCGGGGACCAGCGGGCCTCGTCGGTGGTGACCAGCAGGCCGGGCGCGAGCCCGGGCAGGTCGTCGGTGCCGAACATCGCGCGCAGGGTGGCGGTGATCGGGGCGAGCGGCGTGGCGACGTCACGCGTCGGCATCACCGCAGTCACCTTGATCCGTCCCCTGTCTGGTGGTCGCCACCGGTCGGCACCCGTTGCCGGCTCGAACTAAGGCTAGCCTAACCACAGCTTCCGGTCGGGGGGAAGTCGACCCAGGGGTGGTCGGATGAGGTCCCGATCACTCCGCGGCCCGTCGTCGCGTGCCGCGTATTACCCGGCCGGGCGGGCGGAAAACACCGGCGGAGGGGTGGGCGGGCCGCGCAAGCATCGACGTTTACCGCTGAATTGTCAAGATGAGTGTCGAATACGAGGCAGTTTCCGTACACGTTCGGCCACTGAACGTGAAAATGGTGCTCCCGCGTACGAGGAAGCCGATGTCGACCTCACCCATCGAGCGCGCCGCCGACTCGTTCGCGGCCGAGCTCGCCCGGCACCGCACCGGCCGAGGGCTGTCCAAGAAGCAGTTGGCGACCCTGATGGGCTTCGACCCGTCGTACGTCAGCCACGTCGAGGGGCGCCGGCACCGGCCCACCGAGGACTTCGCGCGCCGGGCCGAGGCCGTCCTGGAGGCCAGCGGCGCCATCTGGCAGCGCTTCCGCGAGTACGACGAACTGCGGCACGGCCGCTCCGGGGGCAACCACCGCGAACCGTCGATCCCCGGCCAGTGGCTGCCGCCCGGCACCGGACTGGTGGTCGAGCGGGAGTCCGCCACCCTCACCTACACCGACGAGAGCTACCACTGCGTCATCCGGCGCGAGCTCTACAACGCCGGCACCGAACCGGTCACCCGCTACCTGGTCCGGGTCGCCGTCGACCGGTACCCCAACGATCCGGGCCGCTCCAACCGGCACCACCGGGAACACCCGCTCACCTTCGCCGAGCTGCAACTGGCGGCGTACCGCGACGACGGGGGCACCCGGGAGCCGATGCACTGGCGGGCCAAGCACGACCGGGACGCGTTCAAGGAGATCTGGCTGCTCTTCGAGAACGCCGAGGGTCGCTTCCCGCTCTACCCCGGCGACCGGGTCACCATCGAGTACGCGTATCGGGTCGGCCGGGACAAGTGGGGCCCCTGGTTCCAGCGCGCCGTACGCCTGCCCACCCGGCACCTGTCCGTCCGGCTCGACCTCCCCGCCGACCTCGACCCCAAGGTGTGGGGGGCGGAGACCTCCCTCTCCTCCGAGGAGGGGCCGCTGCGTACCCCGATCCACCGGCGCGACGAGGGCGGCCGGGTGCTCTTCGACTGGGCCACCGACGACCCGCCGCTGAACGCGCGCTACCGGATGCAGTGGCGGTTCCGCAGCCCGCCACCCGACACCGAGCCGGACGGTCCCGGTCCGGGCGCCCGGGTGCGGGCCAGCGACCGGATGCGCGGCATCGGCATCGTGCAGCGCGGCGACGACCGGCTCCGGCAGCCCGCCCGCCAGTTCGACCTGCCCCGCGAGGAACGCGTCGCGCGCGAGGTCGTCGACCGGCTCACCGCCATCCTGGTCCGCCTCGACGAGCTGCATCCGTTCAGCAAGGGCGTGGGCATCGCCGCGCCGCAGCTCGGGCACGCCTGGGCCGCCGCCGTGGTCCGCCCCGCCGACCGCGCCGCCGAGCCCGTCGTCCTGCTCAACCCCCGGGTGGTCGACACCGCCGCCGAGACCGACGAACAGTACGAGGGCTGCCTCTCCTTCTTCGACCACCGCGGCCTGGTGCCCCGGCCGCTGCGGATCGACGTGGAGCACGCCCAGTGGGACGGCAGCCGCATCATCACGTCCTTCGAGTACGCGATGGCCCGGCTGGTCGCGCACGAGATCGACCACCTGGAGGGGCACCTGTACGTCGACCGGATGGCCCCCGGCGTCCCGCTGGTCCCCGTCGAGGAGTACCGCGACACCGGTCACCCCTGGCGCTACTGACCGGCGCCGGCAGATTCCGGTACGCGGGCCGGTTGCCGGCCCGGCCCGCGCACCGGCGAACGGGGGGCCGGGGCGCGGGCCCCCCGGGGGCCGGGGCCGCGGCCCCGGGGCGGGGGGGGGAACGCGAAGGGGGGCCGCACGTGGGGTACCCGCGGTTTTTCCGCCGGGGGGGGGGTGGGGCGCGCGCCCGC
>NZ_JBICUB010000007.1:0-69737 GCF_043197935.1 Micromonospora sp. NPDC048930 | reverse complement strand
CGCCCCCCCCGGGCGCCCCGCCCGGGGCCGGCAGGCTCCGGGGCGGGGGGGGGGGGGCCCCCCCCCCCCGCCCCCGGGGGGCGGGGGGGGGGGGCGGGGGCCCCGGGGGGGCGGGGCCCCGCGCCCCGGCTCGGGGGGAGGAACGGCTACTGGGCGCCGAAGGTGTCGTACCGGATGTTGTCCGGCGGGACGTCGTCTGCGGCGAGCGCACGCAGGGTGGCCCGCACCATGGCGGCCGAGCCGGAGACGTAGCAGTCGTGGCTCGTCCACGGGCCGTACCGGGTGACCACGTCGGAGACGTCCCCCAGCTCACCGGCGAAGTCCGGGTCCTCGCTGCACGCCGGGGTCACCGACAGCCAGGGGTGCGCGGCCACCAACTCCTCCAGGCCCGGCAGGCCGTACAGCTCGTCCGGGCGGCGCGCGCCGTAGAAGACGTGCACCCAGCGGGTCCGGTTGACCCGGGTCAACTCCTCCACCAGCGCCTTGATCGGCGCCAGCCCGACCCCGCCGGCCACGCAGAGGATGTCCCGGGTGGATGACAGGTCCAGCGTCATCGACCCCATCGGCGCGGCCACCCGCAGCAGGTCACCCGGCTTCGTCCGGCGGACCAGCGCCCCGGACACCCAGCCCGCCGCCCCGGGCGGCGTCCGCACGTGGAACTCCAGCACGTTGTCGTCGTTCGGGGCGTTCGCCACCGAGTACGTCCGCCACACCCGCGGGTGGTAGCGGGGCGCCTCGACGCTGACGTACTGGCCGGCCTGCCAGTGCAGCGGGTACTGCAGGGCGCGGACGGTCAGCACGGCGGTGTCCGGGCCGTGCCGCTCGTGGGTGAGCACCTCGGCGTGCCAGAACGGCGGGTTCTCGTCGGCCGCCGCGCCGGCGAGCATCCGCTCGCAGATGCTCGCGTACGCCTCCCGCCACGCCTGGTCGTATTCCAGGTTCCAGCCGTCCCCGGCGGTGCTGCGCAGCGCGTCCAGCAGGGCGACGCCCATGGTCTCGTAGTGGGCGGCCTCGACGTGGTACTTCCGGTGGTCCCGGCCCAGGGCCCGCAGGTACTCGTCGAAGCTCTCCGGGTCGCCCACGGTCTGGGTGGCGGTGACGATCGCCTCCAGGATCCGGTCGCCCTGCCCGCTCATCTGCACCGGGAAGAGCTTGCGCAGCTCGGGGTCGAGGAGGAAGAGCCGGGCGTAGAAGTGCCCGCTCAGCCGTTCGCGCTCCTCCTCGACCAGGGTCCAGCTCTCCTTCAACAACCGGGCGAAGTTCTCCACCGGGGCACGCTCCTTCTCCTGACGGGCGGATCGGCCCTCACAGAATCTCCACGGAGCGTGCGCACCGGTCGCACAGAATGTGCGACCGGCTCATCTGAGGGCGGAGGTGGTGTTGGCCGGCCCCGGTGTGCGGCACAGTTGTCCGGTGACGGTTGACGAGCTCACCCGGCCGGTGTCCCGCCGGACCCTGGGCACCGAGACACTCCTGGTGCTCGGCCTCTCCCTCGGCCAGTCGGCCGTGTACGCGCTGGTCTCGCTGATCGCCAAGCTGACCGCCGCGGGTCCGCTCACCAAGCAGACCGCCGCGTTGAACACCTCGGTGTCGGCCCGGCCGTACCTCGACCTGACGTACCAGCTCCTCGGGATCGCCTTCGCGCTGCTGCCGGTGCTGCTCGCCGTACACCTGCTCGCGCGCGACCCCGGCGACCCGGCGCGGACCCTCGGGGTGGACCTGACCCGGCCCGGGTCGGACCTGGCCCGGGGCGCCGGTCTGGCCGCGCTGATCGGCCTGCCCGGGCTGGCGCTGTTCTGGGCGGCGGCGCAGCTCGGCGTCAACGCCACCCTGGTCCCGGCCGCCCTGCCGCACCTCTGGTGGGCGGTGCCGGTGCTGATCCTCGCCGCCGTGCAGAACGCCGTGCTGGAGGAGGTGATCGTGGTCGGCTACCTGGTCACCCGGCTACGGCAGTTCGGCTGGCGGCTCGGCGCGGTGCTCGCGGCCAGCGCCCTGCTACGCGGCTCCTACCACCTCTACCAGGGCTTCGGCGCGTTCGTCGGCAACGCCGTGATGGGTGTGATCTTCGGCTTCTGCTACCTGCGTACCCGGCGGGTGGCCCCGCTGATCGTCGCGCACACCCTGCTCGACGTGGTCGCCTTCGTCGGCTACGCCCTCCTGCCCAAGTCCTGGTTCAGCTGGCTCTGACCGGTTTCGTGCGGCGTCCAGCCATCATGGGGCGGTCGGGTGCCGTAGGTGCGGCATGTCGGGCGGCCCCGATCGCCGGAAGGCCCGGAATGGCGCATCTCGCGCGGCCCCGTCCGCCCGGACGCCGCATCCCGAGTGGATCAGTCCGGTGCCGCCCGGCGGGCGGTCAGCGGGTGCGCACGGGTCGGTAGCGGGCGGCCGCCCGGGCGGCCAGCCGTTCGGCGGCGGCCGAGTCGCCGGCCGCCGCGGTGAGCACCGCCGCGCCCGGCAGCAGCCGGGAGGCCAGCCGCAGCCCGAGCCAGCCGCCCGCCTGCGCGGCGAGCGGCGTCGCCAACCGCCAGGCCGCCTCGGCCGCCCGTGGCCACGGCCCGTCCACCGGCGGGCCCGCCGACCGCACCGCGTCCAGTGCCGCCCGGGCGGTGGCGATGTCCGGGTGCACCTGGGTCAGCACCAGCAGCTCGGCCACCCGGTCGGAGTGGCCGGGGTCCCGGCCGTAGACCGCCGCCAGGTGCAGCACCAGGTTCGCCTGGGTCCAGAGCACCGCCGCCAGCTCGGCCACCGGCGCGAGCAGCCCGGCGCCCGCGGCGAGCGCCCCGCCCGTACCGGCCAGCCGGACGAACCGCCGCGTCGCCAGCCGGGCCAGCCCGTCGGCTCCCGCGTCCGGGTACGCCGACCGGGTCCGCTCGACCCAGTCGCGGGCCCGCGGTCCGAGCTCCTCCACCGCCGCGAGGGCCAGCAGCTCCGGCGCGAAGCCCGGGTGCTCGACGACCCGGGCGCCCACCGCCCGCCAGCCCTCCCCGGGGGTACGCCCCGACGCCACCTCCTGGCTGCCGGCCGCCGGCTGCGCCGGCTCGACCGTGACGGCGTGCCCCGGTTCCGGCCCGATCGCGACGCTTCGCTGATCCACCCTGATGGTTGCCGGTTCCGCCTTGACCGGCTGCTCCGGCCCGTCCCGGGTCTCGGCCGGCGTAGGTGCCGCCTTCCGGGCCGCGGTGGCCTTCTGCGCCGGGGTTCGCTTCGCCGAGGTGGCCTTCTTCGTGGGTGCCTTGCGGGCCCGGGTGGTGGCGGGCGGCGCCGTCTCCGGCGCGGCGGCGACGCCGGCCGTACTCACCGGCCCGGTCGGCTCCGCGCTTCCGTCCCCCGCCGTGCCGCCCGCGCCGGCCTGCGGCGCGGGCGGGACCGCGGAGTCACCCGACGGCGGGACCTGCCCGGCCTCGGCGGTGCTGCCTCCCTGGGGCCGGATGGTGTCGCTGGCCGTCTCGGTCTCGGCGGTCGGGGCGTGGCCGGCCGTCTCGGTTCCGTCGGGCCGGGTGCGGCTGGCCGTCTCGGTGCCGGGCGGTGTCGCCTCGACCGACCTGGCGCTGGTCCCGCTGGTCGCCAGGTCTGCCGCGGGGGAGGCGATGTGCTCCTCGTCACGATCGGCGCTCTCCGCCGCAGGCCGGCCAGCCCGTTTCCGCGCCGTCGGGGTCGCCTTCTTCGCGGCCGGGGTCGCCTTCTTCACCTTGGTGCGCTTCGTCGGCTTCACCGTTTCGGCACCGGTGTCCGACCCGTCCTCGGCCGGTGCCGCGGCCCGGCGGCCGCGGGTGGCCTTCCGGGCGGCCGGGGCGGTGTCGTCCCCGGCCGGGGCGTTCGAGGTCTCCTCGTCGGTCGGCCGGGGGCGTGGCGCGGTGCCCGGCGCGGCTCCGCCGAGAGTCCGGCCGGGGCCGCCGGCGGGTTGCGCCGCCTGGGCGGGCTCCGGTGGCTGGAAGAGCACCGTCGGAGGGACCTTGGCCCGCCGTTGCCGGGGTGCCGGGCCACCGTCGCTGCCCGCCTGGTCGGCGGGCGGTACGGGCGTGGGTGGCGGGGTGAAGGTCGGCTGGGTGGAGCGGCTCCGCCGGGCGCTGGTGGCGGGCTCGCGACGGGGCGGATCGCTCGGCGGCTGCTCCTGCATATCGATGGAGCCTAGTCCCGGACGTGACGTCGCACACGGGGGAAACGCACGGGATGCGGGCGGCATCGGTAGTCGCTTTGCCCCGGGCGGGTGCGGGCCTGTATCCTCGGGCGCGGTGGTCTCCGGGCCACCAGGGAGACTTCGCCTAGTCTGGTCTATGGCGCCGCACTGCTAATGCGGTTGGGGTTTTAAAGCCCCTCCCGGGTTCGAATCCCGGAGTCTCCGCGCGAAAGCCGGTGTGTAGACTGGCCGAGCAACAAGCGCCCGTAGCTCAATGGATAGAGCATCTGACTACGGATCAGAAGGTTAGGGGTTCGAGTCCCTTCGGGCGCGCAAGATCATAAGAGCCTGACCTGCGGAAACGTGGGTCAGGCTTCTTGCTTCTCCATCCCTTGTGGACGTGTGGCTGCTCGGTGGCTGCTCGTCCGACGAGCATCCCCTACGTCATGGCCCGTCCGGCGGGGTGCGGGTGGGTCCAGTCTGGTCCTGGCGGCAGCGGCGAAGTGGATCACCGATTTCATCGACGGATATCGGTGCTAGTGAACGCCATAAGAACCGAGCGGGCTAGCTGTCAGCCAGCTTGTCGGTGATCGACATTCGTTTGCGGCGGGCCTTGCAGTTGCCATGGGCAACCAGGTGTTGGCCGCCTCTGCGCCTAGCTCGGGCACGCCAGCTCAGCCGGGACCCGGACGTTGGCGGTAGGGATGTGATGGAGGTCGTTAAGGGCCGCCGGTCCGGGGACGAGTGCCGGTAGTAGTCAGACACCCGCTCATCGACTTCGCGGGAGCCGACGTGTCGGCTCGGCCACCTACACTCCCCCATCATGAGCCAAAGCGATGTCAATCCGTCGGCGATCACTGAGGCGACCACGGCCGACGAGCGGCGGCAGGTGCAGCGCTTGTTCGAGGAGATCATCGGCGACATCGACGCCGGTGCCGTCCCTGCCATCACCAACGCCTACTTCCCCGCTGTGGTGGCGCAGTACCACGACCCGGACACCGGCGTCCTGGTGGGCGCCGCCCTGGCGACCCGCAGTCAGCTCGCCGGGCGGGCTGCGGAGTTCGCAGCACTGGGCATCCCGCTGGTGCCAGAGATGCGGCGTGCGATGGCCCCCGGTGTGTTGGACCGCCACCGCGAACTCGACCTGCTCGCGGTGCGGGCTGAATTCCGCGGACGCGGCATCGGGTCGCAGCTTCTCGCCCACATTGAGGGCCGGTTGCGGGCTGACGGGGTGCGGGTGCTGTTCGGCAACGTCGTCCACGGGCTGGACGCGGAAGCGCTGCGCCGCTTTTACAGGCGGCATGGCTACAGGGTGCTGGACGACGGGCGGGATTTGCCGCCGCTGCTGGGAGTCGCTTGGATGCCCCCGACGTCGGAGTGGCCGGAGGCGCCACGCTTCTACTTCTACAAGATGCTGGCGGGTTAGCGGCGAGCGGACCGGCCCGGGGATGCATGCCGAGCCGGTACGGCCGCTGGTGGTCGCGCGCACCGGGCTCGGCGTCCAGAGCTCAGTCGAGGATGCGATGGGCGGCGACGAGCACCCTGGCGCCCGCGGTGATCGCGTCAGAGCTCGCCGACGTGCTGTCGCAGGTGGTGCTGATGGCTCGACATCACGGAGTCGACCTACAAGCCGAGGTCAAACGCAAGGGGTTGGTGTGGAAACCCGACGAGGTTGGCGGGCGACACACGGGCCAGTAGCCACGGCCGCGCGGCGGTTGCGATTGGGCACGAGACGCACCCCTATCGGACGCGAGCAAGCGTTTCGGGCATCACGACCGGTGGAGCATGTTCTTCCAAACGGCTGCGTCTCTGGGCGGTCTGCATCGCCTTGACCCACTGCTCGACGTGGGAGTGGCGCGGCGCCCGCTAGCACTGGGCGGACTTGCCGCTCGTTCCCGGAGTCTCGGCAGCCGCCTGCACGCCGTCACCGGCCGGTGGGGCATCGCCGGCCGCGCCGATCTCGCCGGGCGTCAAGTAACGGTGCCTGAGGGCCAAGACGGCTGGTGATGCCCCAAGCGGTACGCGAATCCACCGGTGAGCGAAATGGCGAACGCGATCACTGGGCTGGCCCAGGGCGCTGTGCGCCGTGGCGCGGTGTTCCGCCGTCCGCCTGCGGACGGCGGAAAGGAGTACGACAGCCGACGGCACCTACCGAGGTTGGGCCTGCGTGGAGCAGTTCCTACGGGCCGTGCAGCTGTGCGGCGGCATCGTCACCGACGAGGACCGCAGCCAGTGCCCAGCGTTCCACAAAAATCGCCTAGCAGGTGCATCGCGAGCAAGGCCCCCCGCCGGCACCCACACCCTAGCTCTCCGCGGTTGGAGGGCGGTGGCGGCAACGTTCTTCCCGAGCAGACGGTCGACCTCCCGTTAGGTGTGCCTATTCGTGTCAGCTGGGCCTTTTGTCCGCTTTATGCTTCGCGTAGACGTTTGAGAGGGGCAAGGGTGCGTATGACGGCTGCCGGGAACGGCGGAGATTCCCCGGCGAGTCGGATTGCCGGCAGCCTGCTGCGTGGTGACTCGACGGGACGCATCCTCGGGATTGTCGCGCTGGTGGTGGCCGTGTTGCTCGGTTCGGCCTATGTGCTGGGCCGGAGCCTGGTCGCGCATCCGCACAAGAGGGGCGCCGCCACCGTCCTGACTGACTCCCACGGCCCGGACTTTGCCGACCAGCCCCCGGGTCCCGCTCCGGTCGCCGCGTGAGGAGGCCGCCGGCGGCGACGGGCAAGCGCAAGGAGGTGAAGCCAGTCAGGACCGGGGATCCCGGGCAGGGCCGCAAGGCGGTCGGGCGGGCCCTTTCGGAACTCGTAGCACCACCGGCACCTCTGAGGTTGCGTTGACCTTCGACGATGGCCCGGATCGGAAGCACACCACCGCAGGTGCTCGCCGTGCTGCGAAAGTTTCATGTCAAGGCCACCTTTTGCGTGGTCGGCGAGAACGCGCAGGCCCGCCCGGACCTGATCAAGGCGATCGTGGCGGACGGTCACACAATCTGCAACCACTCGTGGAACCACGACGTCGCACTCGGGTCGCGTTCGCCGGACCGGATCCGCGCCGATCTGCTGCGGACTAGCATCGCGATCCGGGCCGCGGTGCCCGACGCCCCGATCGTCTACTACCGCCAGCCCGGCGGCGCCTGGACCTACTCGGTGGTGTCGGTGGCGCGGAGCCTCGGGATGACGCCTCTGCACTGGACGGTGGACCCGTCGGACTGGCAGGCGCCGGGAGCGGGGCGGATTGCCTCGACGGTGGTTAGTCAGGTCGAACCCGGCTCGGTCGTGCTGCTGCATGATGCCGGCGGTGACCGGCAGGGCACCGTCGACGCACTGCATCAGATCCTGTCGGACGTGACCAGCCGGTTCCAGTTGGCGGCGCTGCCCACCGGCAGGATTTGACACGCGAGTCCTGGAAGCCGCCACGCAGGACGGCGACGGTAGTGGCGATGAAGACCGCGAACGGGTCTGCGAGGCCCTTGAATTCGCGTCACGCCCATCGCACCGGGTCACCCGTTCGCGGCACGGGCCCGTGTCCGCGAGCCCTTCCAGGAAACCCGGCTTTCCTGACCTGCTCGCTGAGGCCCGGTTACGGCGGGAGCGGATGGAGAACACGTCCGGGTGGCGATCGTCGGCGGGTGGGGTGCGTCCCGATACGTGGTCGGCTGAACGATCGATGCCGGGGGCGACGCGCGCTGAGGTGTCGGCGCACGATGTCAGCTTGCATAACCGCCTCTGGCTCTGGACGGGACGGGTACCGTTCCCGTGCAGTTGTTTCCTCACCCGGTCGAGTGACCCCACAGGCGACAGCCGGCCAGCGCCAACACAGCCCGATACGGTCATCTGCGTTGGAGCGGCGGGTGCACCTGGGAGTGGCTTCTTCGGACGGTGCCCGCCGCTCCCGCCATGTCACCCGAAGGGCCGGAGCTCGGCAGGGTGCAGTCCCTTCCCGCCGCCCTTCGGCGTGGTGATGGGGCGACGGACTCTAACGGGACCGCCGTCCACAGCAGCGGTGTTCGTCGCCCTGTCGCCGCGACTGGTCGAGCCATGCCGACCGGTGGGCCGGGCGCGCGGTCATTTCGGCATGCACGTCCGGTGGTGACGGGCCGCGCCTGATCGGGGCCGGGTGAGACGCCGAGAGGGTGGGAGCGTCTCACCCGGCCCGTAGATGGCCGCGCACCTCGAACCATCCACACGAATTCGGCGTCGATAGCTCGCCTGCCGTTACGTCGCTGCCAAGCTGGGTCGTACCGGATGCCCTGCGATCGCAGCCCGCCCGCTTCGCCGCGCGCGGGCGGGCGTTCCGGTGCGTGATGGTGCTGTGGCGCCGGTAGGTGGGGATCGGTGCCGGTGGTCGGGAGGCGCCGGTCAGCCGGTGAGGTTGGGCTTGCCGAACAGCACCGCGTATCCGGATGGCAGTTGGGTCAGCACGTCGTTGATTTCTCCGCCGGAGACGGCGTCGGCGACGGTGGACAGGACGGCGCTGGCGTCCCATTCGGCTGTGCGTTCGCTGGCTGGGTTGGCGGCGGCGACGCGGCGCAGGAATTCCTGCACGCCGAACCGTTCGACCGGGCCTGCCTGGCGGGTCAGCATTGCGGCTGCCTCGGCGGGCAGCTGCGATGCCAGGTCCTTGACTTCACCGGGGTCGAGGCGGGCGGCCAGGGTCGCGAGCACAACCTGCGCAACCTGCTCGGCTTCAGCCGTGTCGCGGTACTCGCCGCGGTCGCGTAGTGCGGCGAGGAATTCGTGGTACTTCATGCTCTCCTCCCTTCGTCCGGATGTCAGAGGTGACGCGATCGCCGACGGTTCGACCATGCGCTACCCGTGTTGCGGCGGGTGAACCATTGTGATCCGCCCGGTTTGCCCGCCGCGTCACTGCGTCGCCGATACGGCGCCGGCTGTTCGTGGGGCCGGTCGTTGCGTCGGCGGGCCAGGAGATCGTGCTCATGCAGGCGATGCGGCTTAATCGCCCGCCGTGAGGTGTCCGTCGATCCAGGTGCGCAACCGCGGCCCAGGGATTGCGCCTGTCAGCCGGGCCAGTTCGCGGCCGTGGCGGGTCAGGACCAGCAGCGGGATGCTCTGGGCCTGGTGCCGGGCGGCGGCCGCCGGCGCGGTGTCCACGTTCACCTTCACGATCTTGAGTCGTCCGGCGCGGTCGCGGGCGAGTTGCTCGAGGACGGGAGCCATGGTGCGGCACGGTCCGCACCATGGCGCCCACAGGTCGAGCAGGACTGGCACCGGCGCGCGCAGCTCTGCATCGAGGGTGTTGTCGGTGGCCTCGACGAGCCAGGGCAGTTGCTGCTGGCAGGAGCCGCAGCGGGGCGTGCCGCCCGGGCTGGGCCGCACGCGGTTCGCCTGGCCACAGTGCGGGCAGCCGATGATCGCGCCGTCGGTCGTACTGCTGGATGGGGTGGTCATGGGGCGATCACCTCTTCCTGAGAACCCACTGCAACTCGGCGATAATGGGCTGCACGAGCAGTTCACCGTCGACGGAGACGATCGGGCTGTGCACGCGGCCGCCGGTCAGCCATGCCAGGCGGGCTTCGGCGTCGGGGTGCAGGTCGAGGTCGACGTACTGGTACGGCATGCCCGTGCGGTCGAGGTAGCGGCGCACCATCTGGCTGATCGCGCACCAGCGTCGGCCGTAGACCACGACCGGCGTGATCGGCGGAGTTGACACTCGTGCATAGGGGGACCGGGTGCCGAACGCGGCCATCGCTTCTCTCCTTCTTTCCTAGCCGCCCGCGGGGGTGTCCGTGGTGCTGGTGGTGTCACGGGCGGCATCGACCGCGGCGAGGAGCTCGTCGAGGTCCGGGATGTGGTGCAGGTAGGGCGAGACGTGCGCGTAGGTGATCCGCCCGGCCGGGTCGATGACGTACAGGGCGCGGTCGCTGAAGCCGTCGGGTTCGCGCCACACCTGGTAGCTGCGGGCGACCTCGCCCTTGGGATGGAAGTCCGACAGCAGCGGGATCGTGAGCCCGCGCACGGCCGCCCAGGCGCCGTGGCTGTAGATGCTGTCCGGCGAGACAGCCAGAAGGTGGGCGCTGCGGGCGCCGAACTCGTCGAGCTCTTGCTGGTACAGGTCGAGTTGCTGGCTGCAGCCGGGGCTCCAGTCGAGCGGGTAGAACACCAGCACCACGGGCTGCCCGCGCAGGTCGCGCAGCCGCACCGGGGCGCCGGAGGCGTCGGGCAGGGTGAAGTCGGGTGCTTCGACGCCGACGGGCAGGCCGCTGGTGAGCGCGGCGCCTTCCATCGGCGGGGCGCCCTGCCACAGGTCGGCGATTTCGGGGACACCGCCGTCAGTGGTGGGCATGCGATCGTGCTGGACGGTACGCCAGATCTCCGTGGTGATGCCGTGCAGCACCGACAGGGCCCGCTTGTGCGGGCCGTCGGGGATGTCGGGGGCCAGCCGGGCGAACTGCTGCTCCAGCTCGTACAGCACCCGCGGGTAACGGTTGGTCTGCATCGATTCACTCCTCCGTCTGGTTGCCGTATATCAGCGGTCGCGGAGACCGGGATTCGACGATGCCCGCTGACACGGGTGGCGGCAGGTGGTCGCTGACCCGCCGGTGGACGTGAGCCGCATGGGGCGGCAGGACCGCCTGCGACGAGTTCCGTTGGCGGGGCGGTCGGTTGCTCAGGTGCTGGGCCGCAGGCCGCCGAAGGGCGGCCGGCGGAACAGGCCCGCGATGCCCGCGTCGCGGGCGCTGTCACCGGCCAGCCAGCCGATCACGCCGACGCCGAGGGCGAGCACCGCGCCGAGCGCCGGCGACGGGTGCCACCCGGCGAGGTGGTCGATGCTGAACCGGCCGGGACCGGTGACCGCCACCGCGAGAGCGGAACCCATCAGGACCAGGGGGTACTCGTAGCCGCCATCGGTGTTCCACAGCCCGTGGGGCCGGTGCACGATCCGGGCCGCGTTGGCCAGCACCGCGATGATCACACCGACGGCGACCGGCGTGCCGGCGCCGAACGCCAGCGCCAGCCCACCGGCCAACTCGGCCGTACCCAGCAGCACCGCGAACACGCGGCCGGGGCGCCAGCCCAGCGATTCGAGGAAATCGGCGGTGCCGCGCAGGCCGTGCCCGGCGAACCAGCCGAACAGCTTCTGGGCGCCGTGGGCGGCCAGAAGCACACCGATCAGGACACGCAGCAGCAACAGCCCTACGTCCATGGCGATCACCTCCTTCACGAACTAGGAGAGTCTCCGGGACCAAGGTTGGCGGTTGCGCCCGACGTGGCAGGCGGTAGCCGCGAGGCAACCGCCTGCCCGCTGGATCGATCGCCGTCCGCTGTCTGGTGCCGCATCAACCGGCCGAGCGGTTCACGCCGCGGCGGTCGTCGGCCTTCCGCTCGGCCGGGGTCTCGACGGTCTCGCCCTCGATCTGCTTCGGGCCGGTGGCGCCGCCGGCCGACCGGATGGCGATCTTGCGGGGCTGCTCGACCGGCGCGGCCACGTCCTTGACTCGGACCTTCAGCACACCGTTGTCGAACTCCGCGGTGACGCGGTCGGCGTCGACGCCGTCGGGAAGCTGGAAGCTGCGCCGGAACGAGCCGTAGCGCAGCTCGCGCACGAGAACGCGGCCGTTGTTGGAGTCGACGCTGTCCTTGCGCTCGCCGGAGACCGTCAGCACGCCGCCGGCGACCTCGATGTCGACGTCGTCGGGTGTGATGCCGGGCAGCTCCATCCTGATCACCACATCCGTGCCCTCGGTGGCCATGTCCACCGATGGCACGAACCGCTGCGTCTGGACGCCGAAGTTGCGCCGGATCAGCTCATCGAACGTGCTGTCCAGTTGCGCGAGCGCGGTGAACGGATCCCACTTCATCAGCGCCATGAACCTCACCTCCGATAATCTCATTGCCGTTACCTCATTAGCACTCTGAAGAGCGCCATTCACCTCGTCTGACAACGCAGCTCAGCAACATATTCCCCGCTACCGGTGATCCGTATCACGACCGCTGAGGCGGCTCAGGCGCCCTCGCCGTGGACTCCACTTGACAGGGTCAGCGGCGGTTGCTCCTCGGCAGGGGTGACCTCGAGCAGCCCGGCGTGCAGCTCGCGCAGGGCCACCGACAGCGGCTTCTCGTGCGGCACCGTTTCGACCATTGGCCCGACATATTCGAGCAGGCCCTCACCCGCCGCCTGGTAGTAGGCGTTAATCTGCCGTGCGCGCTTGGCGGCAATGACCGCCACGGCATATTTCGACGACGTCATGTCGAGCAGCTCGTCGATAGGCGGGTAGGTGATTTCCCGCGGTTCGGTCGCGGCCGTCATTTTGGCCAGTCCTCCTTTTGCGGCTGGTCGTGGCGGCTGTGGCATTCCCTCGCCGGATCGGCACTTCACCCAACGGTCCGGGACCTCGGGGACTTCCTGTTTCTCCGGGTGATGGCCGCTGTGCTCCAAGTGGGGCGTGCGGCGCCTCAGTGGTAGACGGGCCGGGGGGTCCCCCGCGCGGCGGCCATGTGTTCGAGACGGGCGATGCGCTGCGGGATCGGCGGGTGAGTGGAGAACAGGGCGCTCAGCGCGTCGCCACGCAGCGGATTGGCGATCATGAGGTGGGCGGCGCTGGCCAGCTGCCGATCGGGCGGCAGGGGCATCAGCTGCGTCCCGGCGTGGATCTTGCGCAGGGCGTCAGCCAGCGCGAGCGGGTCGCCGGACAGGGCGGCGCCGTCGGTGTCGGCGGCGTACTCGCGGCTGCGCTCTTCACCGATGCCCGGCACCGCCGTACGGGTTGCCCCCCGAACGGCGGGTGCTCGGGCAGGCGCCCCGTACGGCGTTCGCAGATGGGTCAGTCTTGTTCGGCCTGGAACATCCAGTATTGCTTCTCTAGGTCGGCGGTGACGGCGATGAGCAGGTCCTGGGTGACCGGGTCGGTGTAGGCGACCTCGGTGATCCGCTCGCGCAGCCCGGCGATGACCTTGGCGTAGGCGTCGATGAAGTAGGCCAGTACGTCGCGGTCGTTCTGCCAGCCGGCGGGTGCCACGCTGAGGCGGCTGCCGGCCGCGACGGTGGCGGCCCGCCCGTCGGGTGCCACGCCGATCGCGGCGGCGCGTTCGGCGACGGTGTCGGCGTGCCGGCGGGCGGTCTCGACGACCTCGTCGAGGTGCAGGTGCAGGGCGCGGAAGCGGGGGCCGGTGACGGTCCAGTGGGCCTGCTTGGCGACCATGCCGAGATCGACCAGGTCGACCAGGGTCTGCTGCAGCGCGACGCCGGTGACGTCGCGGGCCTGCGGTTCGAGCACGGATTCGATGCGCGCCATCGTTCGTCGTCCTCCTCTGCTGTGCCGATCTGCCTATGTTCTATGCGGTGGCCGGGCCGGTCGGGGTGGCCGGAGCCGGGCTGGGTGCGCGGTGATGCGGCGCGCCGCCGGTCAGCCGCCGCACCGGCGTGCGCGGCCGGCTGCGGCCGGCGAGCCCGCGACTCCGGTCGTGGGCCGCCATGCTGCGTCCCGCGCCGTCCCTCGCCGGCTGGGCCTCGCTGTGCGGCGGCCAGGGATGGTGGCGACACGTCGGGGTGCACCAGCGGGTCGGGTAGCCGCGCCGGTTCAGCTCGGCCCGGGCGACGCTCATCCACTCCGGTGGCCCGTAGGGGCTGCCGGAGCCGTGAAGGTAGACGGGGAAGGCCTCGTCGCCGTTGTAGCGGGGCTGTTCGTCGTCGATGCACAGCTCCCGCAGCACGGCGGTGACCTGGCTGGTGGTGGCGGCGACGTGCAGCACCCACCGGTTGGTCACCGGTGGCGGGCTCTGGAGCCACATCGTGATCACCTCCTCGAATGCTGTGCGATTGGGTATCCCCTACAGGTCAGGCTGCTTGAGCGCCAGGCTGCGGCGGGCTCTGCGATGGAGTCCAGGTGACGATCAACGCGGCGCCGGTGTAATCGACGACCACGGTGCTGCCGTCGACGACGTCGCCCGACAGCAGCGCCCGCCCGATGCGGGTCTCGACCTCGCGCTGCAGGTAGCGGCGCAGCGGCCGGGCCCCGTAGACCGGGTCGAATCCTTCGGCGGCAATGTGTCGGCGCGCCGCCTCGGTGAGCTGCAGGTCCAACTGCCGATCCGCCAGCCGCCGGCGCAGATCGGCCACGAGCAGGTCGACGACCTTCTCGATCTCGGACAGGGTGAGCGGCTTGAACAGCACCACGTCGTCGATCCGGTTGAGGAACTCCGGCCGGAAATGGCGGCGCAGCTCGGTCATCACCGCGGAACGGGCGTCGTCCTTGATCTCCCCTTCGCCGGTGACGCCCGCGAGCAGGTACTGGGAGCCGATGTTGGAGGTCATCACCACGACGGTGTTGCGGAAGTCGACCGTGCGGCCCTGCGCGTCGGTGAGCCGGCCGTCGTCGAGCAGTTGCAGCAGGGTGTTGAACACGTCCGGGTGTGCTTTTTCCACCTCGTCGAACAGCACCACGCTGTAGGGCTTTCGGCGGACGGCCTCGGTGAGCTGGCCGCCCTCGTCGTAGCCGACGTAGCCGGGTGGGGCGCCGACGAGCCGGGAGACCGTGTGGCGTTCCTGGTACTCGCTCATGTCCAGGCGGATCATGTTGTCCTCGGTGTCGAACAGCGCCGCCGCCAGGGTCTTGGCGAGTTCGGTCTTACCGACGCCGGTGGGGCCGAGGAACAGGAACGAGCCGATCGGTCGGCGCGGGTCCTTCACTCCGGATCGGGCGCGGATGACCGCGTCCGCGACGAGCTGGACGGCTTCGTCCTGGCCGATGACGCGCTCGTGCAGGATTTCATCCAGGCGCAGCAGCTTCTGCCGTTCCCCCTCAACGAGGCGGGAGACCGGGATGCCGGTCCACCGGGACACGATGCCCGCGATCTCCACGTCGGTGACCACCTCGCGCAGCAGCCGCCGCTCGCCTTGCTTGGCAGCCAGCCGCGCCTCCTCCGCCGCCAGGCGGCGCTCCAGTTCGGGGAGCTTGCCGTGGCGCAGCTCGGCGGCACGGTTGAGGTCGTAGGCGCGCTCGGCCGCCTCCGCCTCGTGACGGATCTGCTCGATCTCGGAGCGCAGCGCCTGGACCTTGCGGATGGCTGACCGTTCGGCCTGCCACTGCGCCCGCATCGCGTCGGTGTCGGCGCGCAGGTCGGCCAGTTCCTTACGCAGCTGATCCAGCCGCGCTGTAGAAGCAGGGTCGTTTTCCTTCGCCAGCGCGGCTTCCTCGATCTCCAGGCGCATCAGCCGGCGGCTGGCCGCGTCCAGCTCGGCCGGCTGGGAGTCGATCTCGGTGCGCAGCATGGCGCACGCCTCGTCGACCAGGTCGATGGCCTTGTCCGGCAGGAACCGGTCGGAGATGTAGCGGTGCGACAAGGTGACGGCGGCGACGAGGGCGGCGTCCTGGACGCGGACACCGTGGAACACCTCCAGCCGCTCACGCAGGCCCCGCAGGATGCTGATCGCGTCCTCCACACTCGGTTCGTCGACCAGCACCGGCTGGAAACGGCGTTCCAGGGCGGCGTCCTTCTCGATGTGCTTGCGGTACTCGTCGAGGGTCGTCGCGCCGATCATGTGCAACTCGCCGCGCGCCAGCATGGGCTTGAGCATGTTGCCAGCGTCCATCGCCCCTTCGGCGGCGCCGGCACCGACGGCGGTGTGCAGCTCGTCGACGAACAGCAGGATCCGCCCCTCGGCCGCGCGGACCTCGGACAGCACGGCCTTGAGCCGTTCTTCGAACTCGCCCCGATACTTCGCCCCGGCCACCAGGGAGCCCATGTCGAGGGCGAAGACGGTCTTGTCCCGCAGGCCTTCAGGGACGTCACCGTTGGCGATGCGCTGGGCCAGACCCTCGGCGATGGCGGTCTTGCCGACGCCGGGATCGCCGATGAGCACTGGGTTGTTCTTGGTCTTGCGCGACAGGATCTGCACCACCCGGCGGATCTCGGTGTCGCGGCCGATGACCGGGTCGAGTTTGCCGGCGCGGGCGTCGGCGACCAGGTCGCGGCCGTATTTGTCCAGCGCCTCGTAGGCCACCTCGGGGTTGGCCGACGTGACGCGCTGGTTGCCGCGGACACCCGTCAGGGCAGTCAGCAGGCGGTCACGGGTCAGGCCGTGCTCCTTCAGCAGGCGGCCGGCCGCCGTGGCCGAGCCCTCCTCCACCAGAGCGAGCAGCAGGTGCTCGACGGACACGTACTCATCCTTGAGGCGTTTGGCCTCTCGGTCCGCCGCGTCCATCAGCCGGGACAGGCGCTGGGTGACAAACACCTGGCCCGGTTCCACCCCGGGTCCGGACACCCGCGGGCGCCGGCCCAGTTCGGCCTCGACGATGGCGCGTACCGTGTCGGGGTCGGCGCCGGCCTGCGACACCAGGCGGGGGGCGAGGCCGTCGGCCTGGTCGAGCAGGGCGAGCAGGAGGTGCTCGCCGTCGACCTCCACGTGGCCGAAGCGCAGCGCCTTGGTCTGCGCGTCGTGCAGCGCCTCCTGCGACTTCTGCGTCAACCGGTTGGCATCCATCAGCTGATCACCTCCGATAGCCAGTCGGGCGGGCGCGCAGCGCCGCCTCCAACTCCTCGATGCGGTCCAGCAGGTCCAGCACCACGCCGACCGCGGTGTAGTTCAAGCCGAGCCCGGCACGCAGCCGCACGATCCGCGCGGCCCGCGCGACCTGCCCGACGGGAAGAAGTGCCGCACCGGCCGGGCCGGGGTCCGCGTCGAGCAGGCCGAGCGCGACCATCCGGCTGACCATGCCCGGATGCAGCCCGGCCGCCGCGGCGAACTGCTCCACCGTCAGACCCACTGAGGCGGCACGTCGGACGAGGGCGTAGCGGCTCATCGCCCGCCCCCTTCCGCCCCGACGCGCTGAGCACGCGGATCGAACCCGGAGGTGGCGGCCAGCTGCTGCCACAACTGCCGTTCCGCGTCACTCGGCTGTGGCGGCACGACGATCTTGACTTCGGCGTACAGGTCACCCGCCGACCCTTTGGGGTTGGGCATGCCGCGTCCCCGCAGCCGCAGCCGCCGCCCGGACGACGAGCCCGCCGGCACCTGCACCTGCACCGGCCCGCCGGGAGTCTCCACCGGCACGCTCGCCCCGAGCGCGGCCTCCCACGGCGCCACCGGCAGGTCCACGGTGATGTCCCGGCCGTTGACGCGGTAGCGCGAGTGCGGGGCCAGCCGCACGACCAGATACAGGTCCCCGCGGGCGTCGCCGACACCGGAGGCACCCTGCCCGGCCAGGCGGATGCGCTGCCCGTCGGTGACACCGGCCGGGATGCGCACCTCGTAGCTGCGCGGCCCGGCCGCGGTCTGCAACGTGATCCGCCGCCGGCCGCCGGCGTAGGCGTCCTCCACCGACAGCTCCATCTCGGCCTCCGTGTCGGCGCCGGGCGCCGACACGCGGGGCCCGCCGAAGCCGCCCGTTCTGCTGGTCCGCCCACCGAACAGACCACCGAGCAGGTCCTCGAAATCCACGCCGGCGAACCCGGCGTCACCGAAGCCGGGACCGCCGGTGTTGACGTACACCCGCCGCCCGCCGCCACTGTTACCGCCGAACGGGCCGACGCCGGGCACAGGGCCGTCGTAGTCTTCCGGGACTTGCCGCCACGCCTCGCCGAACCGGTCGTAGCGGGCGCGTTTCTTCTCGTCGGAGAGGACCTCGTAGGCCTCGTTGATCTGCTTGAACCGGTCTTCGGCGCCGGGGTCCTTGTTGATGTCCGGGTGGTACCTGCGGGCCAGCTTGCGGTAGGCGCGTTGGATGTCCTGCTGGCTGGCCGACCGGTTCACTCCCAGCACCTGGTAGTAGTCACCTGTCGTCGTGGCCACCGCTTCGCTCCCTTACTTCTCCTGCGACTCCCGCTCGGACTCGGATGCCTGAGCGACCGTGACGACCGCCGGGCGCACCAGCATGCCGGCGCCGTCGATCAAGCCGTGCCGGTGCACCTCCAGCACGGTGCCCGACTCGACGCCCTCGGCGGCGGGCACGACCCGGGCCGCCTCGTGCCGGGCCGGGTCGAACCGCTCACCCACCGGCTCGATGCGCCGGTATCCCAGCCCACCGAGGACTTCGAGGGCCTGGGCGTGCACGGCCTGCACGCCGGTCAGGATCGCGGTCGGGTCAGCGCTCGCGTGCCGCAGGGCCAGTTCCAGGTTGTCCAGCACCGGCAGGAACGCCGCGGCGGTGCGGGCGCGTTCGGCGCGTGCCTGCTCGGCCAGCTGCCGCTCGAATCGCTTGCGCAGGTTGTCCAGCTCCGCCACCGCACGCCGCCACCGGTCCTCCAGCTCCGCCGCGCTCGGCCCCTCGCCGGCCGGGGCGCCGGCCGGCGCCGTATGAGCGTCAGCCGGCACCCGCGGGTGCTCCTCGACGATCTGGCTATCTCCCTGACCGGCCGGCGTGGGGGTCGGCTCGCGGTCCTCCGACCGCTGCCGGGTGGGGTTGTGCGCGCTGCTCATCGTCGGTCACCTCCTCTCGCAGGCTCAGCTGGTCGGGGTGTAGTCGGCGTCGATCACGTCGTCCCCGCCGGCCGAGCCGCTACCGCCCGGAGCGCTGCCGCCGGCCGGGCCGCTGCTGGCCGACTGGCCGCCGGACTCAGCGGCGCCCGCACCGGTCAGGCCGTGCAGCATCTGCTGCAGATCCGCTGTCAGGGACCGGACTCGGTCGAGCGGGGCCTCGTCCTTGATCGCCTGCCGGGCGTCGCCGATGAGCATCTCGGCGCGGGCCTTGTCGTGCACCGCCACCTGCTCGCCCAGCTCGGCGAGGCGCCGCTCGACCTGGTAGGCGGCCGAGTCGAGGCTGTTGCGGGCCTCGACGGCCTCGCGCAGCCGGACGTCGTCGGCGCGGTGGCGTTCGGCGTCGGCGACCATGCGCTGCACCTCGGACTCGTCCAGTGTGCCGCTGCCGGAGATGGTGATCTTCTGTTCGGCGCCGGTGGCCTTGTCCTTCGCCGAGACGTTGAGGATGCCGTTGGCGTCGATGTCGAAGGTGACCTCGATCTGCGGTACCCCGCGCGGCGCCGGAGGAATGTTCTCCAGCCGCAGCCGGCCCAGCACGCGGTTGTCGGCGGCCTTCTCCCGCTCGCCCTGCAGCACCACCACGTCCACGGCCGGCTGGTTGTCCTCGGCTGTCGTGAACGTTTCGCTGCGCCGGGTGGGGATGGTGGTGTTGCGCTCGATCAGCTTGGTCATCAGCCCGCCGAGGGTTTCCACACCGAGCGACAGCGGGGTGACGTCGAGCAGCAGCACATCAGAGACCTCGCCCTGCAGCACCGCGGCCTGGACTGCGGCGCCGAGCGCGACGACCTCGTCGGGGTTGACCGACATGTTCGGTTCCTTGCCGCCGGTCAGCCGCTTGACGAGGGCCTGCACGGCCGGGATACGGGTCGACCCGCCGACCAGGATCACCTCGTCCAGGTCGTCGGCGGAGACCTTCGCGTCGGCGAGGGCCTGCCGGACCGGGCCCATGCACCGCTCGACCAGGTCGGCGGTGAGCTGCTCGAACGTGGCCCGTGTGACGGTCGTGATCAGATGCTTCGGGCCGGAGGCGTCGGCGGTGATGAACGGCAGGTTCACCTGCGTCTGCGCCACCGACGACAGCTCGACCTTCGCCTTCTCGGCCGCCTCGTACAGCCGCTGCAGTGCCTGCGGATCCTTGCGCAGGTCGATGCCGTTGTCGTTCTTGAACTGCTCGGCGAGGTGGTCGACGAGGCGGCGGTCGAAGTCGTCGCCGCCGAGGTGGGTGTCACCGGCGGTGGAACGCACCTCCACCACACCGTCGCCCACGTCGAGGATGGACACGTCGAAGGTGCCGCCACCGAGGTCGAACACGAGCACCGTCTCGTGTCCCTTCTTGTCCAGGCCGTATGCGAGGGCGGCGGCGGTGGGTTCGTTGATGATCCGCAGCACGTTCAGCCCGGCGATGCGGCCGGCGTCCTTGGTGGCCTGGCGCTGCGCGTCGTTGAAGTAGGCCGGCACGGTGATCACCGCGTCGGTGACCTTCTCGCCCAGGTGCTTGGCCGCGTCGTCGGCCAGCTTGCGCAGGACCTGGGCGCTGATCTCCTCCGGCGCGTACTGCTTGCCCCGCACCGAGAACCGCACCGCGCCCTCCGGCCCGGAGATCACGTCGTAGGAGACCTGGTCGGCCTCGTTTGTGATCTCGTCGAAGCGGCGTCCGATGAACCGCTTCGCCGAGGAAATCGTGCCCTTCGGGTTCAGCACCGCCTGCCGGCGGGCCAGCTGCCCGACGAGGCGCTCACCGGTGTCGGTGAACGCGACCACCGATGGCGTGGTCCGCCCGCCCTCGGCGTTGGCGATCACCTGCGGCTGGCCGCTCTCGTACACGGCGATCACGGAGTTCGTGGTGCCCAAGTCGATACCTACGGCGCGTCCCATGATCAACCTCCTTCTCGCTCTGGGATGTGCACCGGCGAGTAGCTGCCTCTACCCACTGATAGAACTTGAGCCTCATGGTGTCAACTCTTGCAAAGTCATCCCCGGCCAGAAGAGGCGGGACTTGCACTCGCCTCCGCTGAGTGCTAATACAGGTGTAGCGCACCTGATCCGGTTGCGCGGGGCCGGGACCGGTTCGGCGATGGCCCAGAAGATCATCAGCGCCCGCGGGGGCGATGAGCCCCTGCGGGCGCGCGACGTGCCGCTTCGATCCGCGCCCGGCGCCGGCGGCCGTGCACGTGACAGGGCTCCGCCGGCGGCAGCGTGGGCACATTCGGTGCTTCAGCAAACTTTTCCGCGCCCCCGTCGCGCGCGTGATCTCAGGACCGTCGGTGTGACCGCCTCGCCATCCGGGCACGGAGAGCGTCGAGTTCGGCGCGCAGCGACGCCACCTCGGATTCCAGGGCCAGGATGCGGCGGATGCCGGCCAGGTTGATCCCCTCGCCGGACAGGGCGGCGGCGCGGCGCACGACGGCCAAGTCGTTGCTGCTGTACCGACGCATCCCCCCGTCGGTGCGCCGCGGCCGCAGCAGCCCGGCCCGCTCGTAGCCACGCAGCGTGTGCGCGCCGACGCCGGTCAGCTCGGTGACCACCGAGATCGGGAACAGCCCCTCATCCGGTCCGACCGGGAACGACCCGCGCGCCGGAGAGGTAGGAGTTGACAGCGACATGAGTTCGTTGTATCCGTGGAATTAAGTTGAGTCAAGGGGACTCAACTGCCCGGTGACTCCCGGGCTTGAGGCTTTGGTGAAGGAGCACTGAAGGAGGAGATGACCATGCTGATGCGTACCGACCCGTTCCGGGACGTGGACCGCATGTTCGAGCAGCTCGTCGGCACGTCCAGCCGGCCCGCGGTGATGCACGTCGACGCCGAGCGCGACGGCGACTGGTTCCACGTCTCCTTCGACCTGCCGGGCGTCGACCCGGACTCGATCGACCTGACCGTCGAGCGCAACGTCCTGTCGGTCAAGGCGGAACGCCAGCGCCCGCAGAAGGACGGCGTCGAGACCGTGATCGCCGAGCGGCCGATGGGCGTGTTCAGCCGGCAGCTGTTCCTCGGCGACACCCTCGACACCGACAAGCTGGAGGCCAGCTACGACAACGGAGTGCTGACGCTGCGCATCCCGGTGTCCGACCGGGCCAAGCCACGCAAGATCAGCATCGGGTCGAACGGCAGCACCCGCAAGCAGATCCAGGGCTGACGGCGCCGCCGCGGCCCCTGACGCTCCGGGCTTCGCTCCTGGTCACCTCCGCAGCGGTCCGGCGCCCCTCCGCAGGAGGGCACCGGGCCGTGACTGGGCGCCTGGCCCGGGGAAGCCGCGAACCCCACCAGGCATCGAACCGACCGCGTGGAGGAGAACGATGACGCTTCCCGTGCTTCGACCCACCCAGCTGCGGTCCGCCGAGAACGGCGGCGCGCTGGACCCGCTACGCGAGATGGCGCAGCTTCACCAGCGGATCAGCCAGCTGATGAGCGCCGTGCTCGGTGCCGATCCCCTCGCCGGGACGACACAGGGGTGGACGCCGCTGGCCGACGTCACCGAGACCGACGACGCGTACCTCATCGACATCGAGGTGCCCGGGGTCAACCGCAAGGACCTCACCGTGGAGGTCGCCGGCACCGAACTGCGGGTCAGCGGCGAGATCGTCGAGAAGGAGAAGGTCGGCTGGCTGCGCCATCGCACCCGCCGTGTCGGCCAGTTCGCCTACCGAACGACCCTGCCCGGCGACATCGACGCCGAGCACATCACCGCGAACCTGGCCGACGGTGTGCTGACCGTGCGCGTGCCCAAGACCGAGACGGCCAAGCCGCGCCGGATCACCGTGAACGCCACCTGACACCACGCACTAACCGGTCCGTCACCGACACGCGAAGGAGGATGTCTCGCGATGACACCGACCTCCCACCACCCCACCGCCGCGCCCGCGCAGCGGGTGGTGGCCTCATACCCGACCTACGCCGCCGCGGAGCAGGCGGTGGACTACCTGTCCGACCAGCGGTTCCCCGTCGAGCACGTGGCCATCGTCGGTCGCGGCCTGCACTCCTACGAGCAGGTCACCGGCCGCATGACCTGGGCCAAGGCCGCGGGCTACCAGGCGGCCGGCGGCGCCGTCCTCGGCGCGCTGTTCGGCTGGATCCTCGGGCTGTTCGACCTGGTCAACCCCCTGGTCTCCGGGGCGCTGCTCGCGCTGTACGGGGCAATCGTCGGCGCTGTCCTCGGCGCCGTGCTCGGCCTCGTCGGACACGCCCTGACCGGCGGCCGACGCGACTTCGCCTCCATCAGCGCATTCCGCGCCGACAGCTACGACCTGCTCGTCGACGACACCCACGCCGCACAGGCCACCCAGATGCTGGCCGCACCCGGCGCCCCCAGCCGAACCTGAAGCCCTTGATCCCGGGCCTCGGCCACCCGGGGTGGCCGAGGCCGACCATGCTCGCCTTCACGCGGTGACCACGCCACGTCGAGGGCAGGCAGTCAGCTCCTCGTATCTCGGCGCTGTCCTGCACCTAGCTGTCCCCCGGGGTGCTGCTGTCGCGGCGCTGCCCGTGGCTCCGGTTGGTCAGCTCTATCGACAGATGCCCTGGTGCCGCACTATCGAAGCCGCGAGATCGGCCTGAGCGGACGGTGGAACCTGGTGGACACAGTCGCCCTCACCGACGGTGTAACCGGCAGGTCCAGCCGAGGAGACGCTGGCGGTTTCTGAACTACCCGACGGCGGCTAGGTCGCGGGCTGACAGGCCGTATGCAGATATCCCTCGTCTCATGGGCTAACCGATGCCAGTCGGCGGTCGGTGGGGCACCGTCACCCGTGGAACGTCGGGTCGTGGGCGAGTGCCGCAACCCTACGGTGTCAGAAATCCGTCGTTGTCCCGTTGATGAGACCGCGCGTAACGTCGGCTGTACATCCCGCTATGGAGGTGCCGTGCTCGACCCCGCCGCTCCGCAGCTAGTGGTGCATGCCCGCATGCTCTTGTTCAGCTGGCTGCCGGCGGACCCGGACGCGGCCGACGCCCTCGTACCGGCCGGCCTGCGGGCCGCGCCCGGTCACCCGGTGTTCATGAACCAGTACGTGGTGGACGACGACAGCCAGACCTGCGGCTTCGGGGCGTACTCCCTGACCTACCTGGGGATCACCCTGGCCGGCATGGAGGCGCCTGACGGGGCGACGCCCGGCGGTTGGTGGACGCACTACCTCAACTCCAGCCCCCGGGTCCGGCAGTACGCGGCCGCCCTGGGCGCCCCGGCCGCCCCCGGCCACACCACCCTCGAGGTGCGCCGGGAGAGCCTGGTCGCGGTCACAGAGGTCGACGGGGCGCCGCTCATCCGCACCCGGGCCCGTGTCGGGCACACGGGCCACGCCATCCGCAGCGGGCAGCACCGCTACCTCACCTCCCGCGACGGGCAGCTGCTCAGCGGCATCTACCCGTACATCGCCGAACCGGTCGACCCATTTGAGATCGAGTCAGTGGAGTTCCTCAACACGGCCCACCCGACCTACGCGCTGCGGCCCACCAACCCGCTGATGATCCTCTGGGGCTGGCACTCCCCACGAGCCTCTTTCGCCTACCCGGGCGGGGACAAGGTCCGAGGCAAGCCTGCGCTGGCCCACAGCTCCCGGCGCTGAGGGCCCTGCAGCGGCAGGACGTCCGGGTCGCAGACCAGCCAATACGCCGCAGCGAGAAAGCCGGGTATACCAGGGCAGCCGCTCCGGCTGGCAGTGGCGGGCGCGCGCGCCCGTCTCGATACAGCGGCGAAGAACTGAACACGCCACGGCGCCCAGCCGCCCCGGAACGATGGGCCGATCCTGCAGACCGCCGGCGATGTAGCCGCCGCCGGCGGTCCGCGTCCACCGAACCGGCGGCGTGATGGTTGATCACCGGGGGCCGAGCGCCCGGCGGAGGTGAATGCGGGTCTTGCTCGAAACGGCGTAGTGGCGGCGGCCACTTCTTTGCACGTTTTGACTTGTGGAAGTACTTTCGCGTGGCTTTGCACGATCACGGCTTCTCCCGGCTTAAACAGGTGCCTTCGGAACACGCCGTTGGCTGTAACATGGTTAGGCGGTAGAAAGTGGAGCAGGTCGTCAACCTCGGCGGAACTTGCTCGTCGGATTGATGACGGCGAATTGTCTGCCAGCTGTGGTCGCCGTGTTCCGGGCGTTGATCAAAGCACTGATGACGGTCGGGTCGATGAACGGGACCGCTTCGATGTCGACGTCGACCCGCTGCGTCGCGTGGATCGCGTTCTCGAGGAGGTCCAGGAGCTGGTCAGCTCGTTGACATCGATTTCCCCAGAGAGCAGGATCCTGCGGTCCGGCTCGACGCGGACCTGGTGCTGCCAGCTCGGCTGGGGGTTCATCGCTCGTTGTACTCCCCAAGGCTGCTGATCCTGTCGTTCTGCGGCGCTGCGGGTGCCGACTGGATGTCGGGGCTGTTCGAGGCCTCCAAGCGTACGGTAACCGTGGCGGTCACCCCGTCGGGTCGGCGGGTGATCATGAGCCCTTCGGTCAGCTGGTGCGCGAGCCACAGTCCGCGACCGCCGGCGACGTCCGCCGCCGGCGACCACGGGCAGTGTGTCAGCCGCCCCGCCGCGATCAGTGATCTCGCATATCAGGACGTCGTCCTGACGGCGCAGGTGCAAGGCACAGCTGAGTGATCAGGTACAGCAATGCCGCGGCTGATCCCCGTCAGGTAGCTCTCGAGTGGCCCTCGTGGAAGCGCCAACGGGCGGTGCGCCCCACCCGGGGTGAACGTCATGGGGGTGGACTGGAACGCGAGTCTTGACCTCGTCCTGCCGCCGGGCAGTCCCCACGCTCGCCCAAGCTGCGGCGGCCTCTCTACCTCCGCCAAGCCCCAGGGCCGTTTCTTGTTGTGCTCCTCGGGTACGGGCAGGGTCAGATGACGATGAGCGACGCCTTGGAGGCGGTGGTCCCGATGTTGCTGCGGTTGTCACTGGACCTGCCTCGTGACGCGGCGACCGTTGCCGTGGCCCGTCGCGCGCTCGACGGCGCACTGGCCGGCGTGGGAGTCGAGGACGACTGCCGGGCCGACATCCAGCTGGCGCTGACAGAAGCGTGCGACAACGTGGTCGCCCACTCGTTGGCGGCGGTCGACTACACGGTCGACGTCACCGTCGACGGTGACCGATGCACGATCGAGGTCTGCGACCAGGGCGATGGCTTCGTGCCTTCGCGCTCGAGCATGCCCGGCCCGTCGGCAACCTCCGGGCGCGGTCTGCACATCGTTGCCGCGCTCGTTGACCACCTCGACATCGTCTCCAGCGCCGGGGCGGGCACCCGGCTGCGCTTCACCAAGACGCTGACCTGGGCCACAGCCAGCCGGCCCGCCTGAGGAGGACCGGAATGGTGCCTACCCAGTGCGACACGGCCGGTCTGGGTGGTCGGTAGCTTTCGGCGCCCGAGCGTGCCACCCCCGATCCTTCACCTCAAGCTCGCTTGGCCCCGGTTCAGGCCACTCCCTCTCGTCTTCCTTCGGCGCATGTCGATTTCCTCGTGTGTCGGAGAGTGTCTCGCAAGACCGCGTCACAGCTGATCCGACACAGCGGTCTGCTGGTCGACGGCACATCGGGGGTAGGGGGATGACCGGCCGGTTCATGACTGGCGGAGACTGCCACCACGTTGATCGCGACGGCCAGGACACGGCCGCAGGTGCGCAGGCGCAGAGCAGGTCCAAGCGCGGACCCTCCGGACCACGTGTCCACCCCTCCGGCGACCCCAGCTGGCTGCAAACGCGGTGGCGTGCGGCGCATCCACAGGGGCCGGCGAGTTGCAAGCGCGGCGCAATTGCGGGTGCGGCGAACAGCACCAGGGCCCACCCATTCTCCGCGGCTCCCACTGCTCTGCCGCCCGGCGCCGAGTCCCTTCTCAAGGCGTGTCTGGTTCATCACGTAGGGAAATGTATGTCTGTCTCATTTGCTCGTGACAGAGATGCCCGCCTCGAATGCGGGATGGGCACGGGTTTCCTACGAACGAAGGCTTGGGTGCCGATGTCTAGACCATCCACTACACGACAGGGCCCCTGCGGCGGCTGCCGGTACAAGCCAGGAGCACCGCCCTCGTCCAGCGAATCCTGGACACCTGCGGTGGCCTCATCGACGAAATCGGCTACGACCGGCTGACCACAACCATGATCGCCGAACGCGCCGGCATCGCGATCGGCTCGCTCTACCAGTTCTTCCCCGACAAACGCGCCATCGCACAGGCGTTGCTGCTGCGCAGCCTGAACACCTACACCCAGAGGCTCAACGAACGGCTCGCCGACGATGGCCTCACACACTGGTGGGACGGCGTCGCGGCCGCAATCGACGAGTACATCACCCTGCACCGCACAGTTCCAGGAATCCGCATCCTGCATCACCCCAACGTGGTAGACGCGCATGCACTCGACGCAGTCGGCGACAACAACATCGTCCTCGCCGATCAACTCGCCCGCGCGCTGATCGAGCGGTTCGCCATAGCCGACACCCCGCGCATGCGCCTCACGTTGAAGATCGTTGTCGCGACGTCCGGCGCGCTGACCACGCTCGCCTTCCGCCGGCAGCCCGACGGCGACGAGAAGGTACTGAGCGAAGCGAAGGAACTGATCCGCGACTACCTGCAGCGCCAACTGGCAAGTCATGGCTGAACAGACGACGGTTCAACCACCGGTTCCGTGGACTATGGTCATGAAGTCCGGCTCCGCGTTATCAGGTCGGCGCCGGTGAGCCCGGGGGGTGGCGGCGCCCATGTGTCGCCGAGCCGGACAGAGCCGGAGTGACCTCCCCGGTTTCGCGGCGTTCGACGGCCCACGCCACGAACGTCACTGGTACCAGGAAACTGCCCAGCAGCACCAGGGTCGGCACGAGGTTGGGGTTGCCGGTGAGGAAGATGACCCCAGGGTGGCAATCCACAGCGCCAATCCGCCCGAAAAGATCCGCAGCCACGGGTCGTCGGTTTCCCCGCTTGGACGGGTCGCTGGACCCTTGGGCCACCGCTGCCTCCTCAGGTCCCTCGCGTCGTACACGTCCGGGGCGTCCACCACCGCTCGACGCAGGCGCTTGAGCTGAAAGCCGTGTTCCCCCGTCATGCATTGTAAAAGGTGCGTAGCGCACGGACGGGACGTTACGAAAGCCGGAGGCCGCCCTTACGCCGGCGTCACATCGCTGGACGTTTCGGCCTGCGGGCGATTGTTCAACGACCTGGTGGGGGCTAACGCCGCGCAAGCCGGCCCCCGGACCTGGATAGCTAGCCCTCGCCGAACGGTTGGCCAATCGGATCGATCAACACCATCCACCGCTCGCCGCCGATATCCCGGGGGAGGCCCGTCCAGGCACAGACGCCCCCGCCTCGGGCCTGTCACGATCAGGGAAGCCAGATGACCGCGCCGCAGGTAAATGGTGGGATCTGAGCCGGTCGCCGAACAGTTCGACCGGTTTGGGGGATGACGGGTCACCCGCTTGGTTATGCCTGCCGCGATGTGCAGACGGTGCGGGCGTGGGGGCGAAGCATCAGGTCAGGAAGCCACGAGCCTGGAGGGAACAGGAATGACTGCGGCGACGATGACCCGGAGCGATGAGCAGATCCAGCGAGATGTGCTGGCTGAGTTGAAGTGGGATGCCCGCGTCCAGCCCAATGAGATCGGGGTGTCGGCCAAGGACGGGGTGGTGACCCTGACCGGGTGGGTCGACTCGTTCGTGAAGAAGTGGGCGGCTGAGCAGGCGGCGTACCGGGTGCGTGGGGTGAAGGCGGTCGCGAACGACATCGAGGTGCAGTTGCCGACCTCGACGGAGCGCACGGACGCGGATCTGGCGGCGGCGGCGGCCCGGGCCCTGGAGTGGGATGCGCTGGTGCCGAGCCAGAACATCCACGTAACCGTCACCAGGGGATGGGTGACCCTGAGCGGCGAGGTCGAATGGGAATACCAGCGACGGGCCGCGGAGCGGGCGGTGCGCCGACTGTCCGGGGTGCGGGGAGTGACCAACCAGATCTCCCTGCGGCCGCGAACGAGGGTGGACCTGGCGGAGGCGCGGCGCCGGATCGAGGAGGCGCTCGTCCGTACCGTGGACACGCCCGGCGAGCGGCTCACCGTGACCATCGAGGGCGACAAGGTCATCTTGACCGGTGTGGTCCGGTCCTGGCGCGAGCGCGAAGAGGCAGCGCGGGTCGCCTGGTCGGCCCCAGGAGTGACGCAGGTGGAGAACCGCATCGTGGTCGTCCCCGAGGACTAGACGCGGCCCCTGTCGTTGTCCTCCGGCGTCCGCTGGCCCCGGTCGGACGTTCGCGTGGCGATCCGTCAGAGAGGGCCGCGCTGGCGTGGCCGCCTGCCGTCTCACATCGGCCCAGCCCTCTCTGACGACCCACGCCGCACCTGCGGATCCCGCCTAGGAACGTCGCCGCACCCTCGGCAGGTGCATGCACACGTGCTGCCGCTGGCAGCGGCGCGAGGCGAAGGCGGGGAGGAACCGACGCGGGGGACCGCGTTTCCATCGAGGAGTAGGGTGATGCGAAGTAGACAGGACGTCTGGTGGCAGGCCCTTCGGGGGGCCGCCGCGATCGTGTTCGGATTGCTCGCCCTGGCGTGGCCCTCGGTGACGGCGCTCGCCCTCGCTGTGCTGTTCGGCGTGTACGCGCTCACCAACGGAACGCTCAACCTGACTGGGGCTTTCAGCCGCGACAAGGCGGGCAAAGCTAGGCTGCTGCTTGTGCTGCGGGGTCTGCTCGGGATCGCGGCCGGCGTGGTGGCGCTGTTGTTGCCTGCGATCTCGGCCCTGGCGTTGGCTGTGGTTATCGGGGTGTGGGCGGTCGCCACGGGCGTCCTGGAAATCGGGACGGCGGTGGTAGTGCGGCAGCACGGCCGAGGGCTGCTCGCCGTGGTCGGGGTCTTGTCGATTGTGGCCGGCGTCCTCTTGCTGCTCCGCCCCGACGTCGGCGCTGTGGCCATCGCTCAGGTGATCGGCGCCTACGCCATCGTGGTCGGCGCGCTGACACTGGCAGAGGCCTGGCGACGGCGCCGCTCCGCAGCCAAGCCTGAACGCCACGTTGGCTAACACGAACGCCACCCCGACGAGACCTTGACTTGTAGGTGTACTGTCCCCGCCACCTCGGCGTACACCCGAACCGAGGCGGCCCTGGCGGCCACGTCCAAGATGCGTAGGCCGTCCAGGTAAGGAAACACCACGCGCACAAGATCGAGAAAGCTGACATAGCGGAAGAACATCGATCAACGAGTCTCGATCACCAAGTTCGTGCCAGAGGCAAATCTGATTGGCCGTCGACAGTATCCCAGCAGCGGGTCCTCCTGCCAGCGCAGCCGGGGCTGGCTTTGCACAGAACCGCACGTCAGCACGGCTGAACCCCTTTACGAGCCCGACACCCTCGCCAACGGCGCCCCATCCTTCAAGGGCCCGACAACGGCATCCCGGACCACCGCTGGCACGTGGTCGGGTGAGCCGTGCAGCGGCCCCGCCGACACTCGTCCGGAACGGGCAAGTAGGCACCCCAGCCACCGCCGCGTCTCCAGCGCCTCGGCCTGCGACGCACAAAGCGACGCGCATACCCGGGTGCCGAGCAGCGCGGTCAGGGCAGGGCCGCTACGACATCCAGAGCAACATGTGCGACATTGATCGTGTCGAGTCCGACCTCGTATCGAGCTCCCAGTTCATCCGCTTGATCGGCTGGAGGGATTTGCTCAAGCAGTCCTAGTCCTTCACGGCAGCGCGTCGGTAGATCGGCTCGTAGTCGCGGGCCATCCGCTGCGTGGAGAAGTTCTCCGCCACGTGGGCGACGCAGGCCGCCGGGTCGAGGGCCGTCGCCTCGTGCAGCGCCGCCGGCAATTCCTCGTCTGCCTCGCAGACCAGGCCGGTCAGGCCGGGTCGGACGAGTTCCGGGACGGCGCCGCGGTTGAGCGCGACCACTGGGGTGCCGGTCGCCATGGCCTCCACCATGACCATGCCGAAGGGCTCCTCCCACTGGATGGGCATGATCAGGCAGCGGGCGTCGATCAGCAGCTGCAGCACGGCCTCCCGGTCGGCGTTGAACACCACCGTGACGTCCTCGTCGAGTAGTGGCCGGATGACCTCGTCGTAGTAGCGGCGTTCGATCGGCTCATTGCACTTGCCAACCAGCATCAGCGGCAGGCCGGCGGCCCGGCACGCCTGGATGGCAACGTCCGGTCCCTTGTCCGGGCTGAAGCGGGCCAGCCAGAGCACCGGCCCCCGGCCGGGCGCCGTCTTGTGGGGGATGCCGGCGAGGTCCATCGCGTTGTGCACGGCGCCGACCCAGGGCAGCTGCGGATTCAGTCGGAGCTGGGCGTGCGAGATGGCGACCAGGGCGACGCCCTGGTCGGTGAGGCTGAGCACGTCGCCGTACTCGCCTACCGGGTTGCCGTGCACGGTCGCCACGGTGGGCACGGCGCGCCGGCCGGCGATGATCGGGCCGATGGTGGTGTGGTCGTGGATGACGTCGAAGTCGGCCGCGCTGATCAGGTGGGTGACCCGGGCCGCGTGGGCCAGCTCGGGCAGCGTCTCGCCGAGCCGCTCGTACTGCAGTTCGGGCACCGTCGAGACGAAGTCGGCGGCGGTGCCGTGCTGCCGCCCGGCGCCGAACAGGGTCACCTGGTGACCCCGATCGACCAGCGCGTCCACCAGCCCGGCCACCAGGTGCTCCACCCCGCCGTAGCCCGGTGGGGGCACCGACAGCCAGGGCGGGAGCACCATCGCGATCCGCAGCGGCCGCTTCTGCGAGCGTTCGGCCGGCCGGTGGTTGGTGGCCACTTAAGTCCTCCCGTTGATCCACTGAAGTGGATTCGATGTGCGCCGTGCTGTCGTTTCCCGTCGCCGCCAGAAGATAACGCCGGCTTCCCCGTGCAGGGATGCCGTGCAGGCAGGCCGCGTCCGGAACGTCGTCATCCCGGGTGGGCGCAGGTGGTGATCAGGTTGACTGACCCGAGGATGGTGCCGAGCCGGACAGCAATGGCCCCCCTTGGGCATGGTTGACCCCTGGGATGACTGGGGACGGCTGACTACCTGACCCTATGTCTAGCAAAGGGCAAGAGGTACGAATACCGGCGACAGCACTTCATCCCCATGCCTGTTCGGCCTGCAAGCCACGCACGGCAGCGCCCAAGTGCACGCGTACTACTGGATCAGCAGGCCGGCAGGTCGAGGCGGAAAGTGTCCGCGCGGTGCAGCGGTAGATGAAGCCGCTACTGGAGCGCGTCTAACGGGCGAGACCGACCCGACGAAGATCATCACCCACTCCCTGCCCTCGGTGAGGTGCCGCACGGCTTCGATATCTCCAAGCACAAGCGGGAGAACTGCGAGAGAGTCGTCCTCAAACCCTGATCGCGAATCGCGGCGACGGCCGGCGTGATCGGGTCGGCCACCGGGGCCGGCGCGGGCGGCAAGGCGACCTCCGACCGCATCGAACTGCCAGTGGGAGAGGACGGCGCATGCCAAAACCAACTACCCGCACCATGGAAGCGGCACCACAGACGCGGGGACGAATCCTGTCGACGCGTCGGGCACTGCTGTCCCTCGGCGTCGGCGTAGTCGGCGGCGCCATCACCGCCCTTCTCGGCGCGCCAGAGCTGATGTTCCTCGTCGGCTGGATCGCCGCCACCACCGTGATCCTCACCTGGGTGTGGCGCATCAGCTGGCCACAAGACCCGAGCGGCACCGAGCGCCTCGCCGAGGCAGAGAGTCGAACCCGCTCCACCGACTCGGCCGTGCTGATCGCCGCTGTCGTCAGCCTCGCCGCGGTCGTCGAGGCACTCATCCACTCCGGCGGTCAGGAGGACGCCGTCACCGCCGCGGCGGTGACCCTCAGCGTCGTTGCCGTCGTCCTGTCCTGGGCCCTGGTGAACACCGTCTTCGCCCTCAAGTACGCCCGCCTGTACTACCTCGACCCCGATGGCGGCATCGACTTCCACCAGCAAACCCCACCCACCTACAGCGACTTCGCCTACATGGCGTTCACCATCGGCATGTCCTTCGCCGTGTCCGACAGCGAACCCGCCAACCACCGGACCCGACGAGTCGCACTCGGCCACGCGCTGCTGTCCTACGCGTTCGGCACCGGCGTCCTCGCCGTCGCCATCAACCTCGTCACGAACCTCGGAGAGTCCTGACACCATGGCGGCACGGGCGCGTCGTCGGCCAGAACGAGGCCGTACGCGCCGTGGCGGCCGCCGTACGCCGATCGCGTTCCGGGCCGAGTGACCCCCAGCGCCCGGACGGGTCGGTCCTCTTTCTCGGACCCACCGGCGTCGGCAAGACCGAGTTGGCCCGGGCCCTCGCCGCAGCGTTCTTCGGCGACGAGACGAGCATGATCCGCTTCGACATGAGCGAGTTCCAGGAACGGCACATGGTTAGCCGGCTGGTCGGGGCCCCCGACTACGTCGGGTACGAGCAGGCCGGACAGCTCACCGAGGCGGTCCGTCGCCGGCCGTCCTCGAAGCTGCTCTTCGACAAGGTGGAGAAGGCGCACGCGGAGGTGTTCAACACGCTGCTGCAGGTGCTCGACGACCGCGCCGCACCGACGGGAAGGGTCGCAGGGCCGACTCCAGCAACATCATCCTGATCATGACGAGCAACGTGGGCGCAGACCGCATTCCCGCCGCACAGACGGCCGGGGCGTCCGGTCAACGATCTGCGCGAGGAACTGATGGGCCTACTCGGGCAGCGGTTCCACCCCGGGTTCCTCAACCCGATGGACGAGATCATCATCTTCACCGAGCTGGACCGTGATCAACTGCTGGAGATCACCGGCTTGTTGCTGGACCGCACCCGCCGCCGTTTGCACGCGCAGACATCAACCTGGAGGTCAGCCCCGAAGCCGTGCCGTGGCTGGCCAACCGGGCCTACCAGCCCGAGTACGGGGCACGACCACTGCGGCGCAGCATCCAATGCGAGCTGGAGGACCGGCTGTCGACCCTGCTGCTCGAGGACTGCGCAACCCAGGCGACACCGTCCAGGTCAGCGTCGTCGACGGCGAACTCGCCCTGTCCGTCAAGCCCGCCGCCGTGCCGTCCGGCGCCTGACCGCATGACCCCAGGCCAGCAGGTACAAGGCGGCGGGCAGGTTGTCCTTCGCGGTGGCAGCGACTCGGGCAAGTAGCTGAGAGATCGACGTTTCTTGTGCTGCAGGGCACGCACGGTGCGCCTGGCCATCTGCCTGCCTGTTCGTGTTCGCGGGCCCTGACCTGCGCGCGCTGTGGTCTTTCCCCGTCAGCCGACCCCGTGCTGGCGCAGGTGCTCGTCCCAGGACGGCACCAGGTAGACCTCGACGAAGCGGTCTCGGCACTCGCCCTCATGGAACCGCCCGCCCCGGTACGCTGCCGCGAACCACGGACCAGGACCATCGCGTGCACCGACATGGGCAGGTGCCGACGGTCGAGGGTGTGGGCCAGCATGCCGGCCGGTAACGCCGATGTTGGCGGCGCGAGCAGTGCCAGCCAGAGGTTGCGGTAGACCGCGATCCGCAGCGGCGCCAAGCCGAGACCGGACGCTCGGCGGGGGTGCTGTCGGCCGTCACCACCGCCCGTCCGCGCGCAGCACGCGCTCGCCGGAGACGTAGAGGTCGTCGGGGGCGAGCAGGAGCAGCCGTACGACCTCGCCGGCGACCTGCTCGGGCAGGGCGTAGATCTCGTCCAGGAACTCGTCGCCGACCCGTTCCTGCAGCCGGGTCGGCATCGGCCCGGGATGCACCAGCATCACCTTGATCTGGTTGCTGTGCTGCGCCTCGGCCAGCGACTCGACTAGGCTGCTGCCGTAGCTCTTGGTGGCCCGGTAGATCGGGATGCCGGGCCTGGGCTTCGCCACCGCCATCGCGCCGATGTACACCACGTTGCCGTACCCCTGCCGGTGCAGGTGGTGCAGCGTCTCCTTGAACACGTAGGTCGTGCCTAGCGCATTGATCTCCACGGCCCGCCGGATGCGCTCCGGGGCGAGGTCCGCCAGGTCACCGCCCGCCCACATCGAGGCACAGGCCGCCACCCCGTCGATCTCGCCGTACCGGTCGGCCACCTCGGCGAACGCCTGCCGAACCTGGTCGTAGGAGGAGACATCGCAGACGCAGCCCGCGCAGCCCAGGTCATCGGTCACCGCGGCAACCTCGTCCGGCGCGTCGCCGAGGACGACGACCTGGTGCTCGTCGATGAGCAGGCGGGCCACCGCCAACCCGAGTCCGCTGGTGCCACCGACCACCACGAAGGTTTTGGCTCCCATGTCCCTCCAGCCGTCGTAACCACGAGCCGTCGTGCAACGGCTCGGCCTTCCCGTTTTTGCCGGGTCCACACCCGGCCACGGTCCGGCGAAGGCCGGATCGCTCGTGGACGGACGGCGAGGGCTGGTGACCGGCCCGTCAGCGACACTGCCGGCAAGATCGACCGGATCGTGAGGTGGCTGCTGTGGTCGGTGGTCCAGTGCGCCGCGGACGGTGGGTGCCATGTCGCCGGCGTAGCGATGCAATGCCTGGCGCGGCGGGAGGGTCGGCGGGCCCGAGGGGGAGCGGGCGGGGCGGCTCGGGTCCGCGCGCAGAACTCTGCCCCTGCGATGCGCCGTCCCGCGTAGCCCTCTCAGCCCACGTGGTGGTCGAGCCGGTTGATCGCGTCTTCGCTGCGAGGGCGGTGGTGATTCCGGCGACGAACGCGAGGGCCACCAACACCGCCAGGACGCTGAGAACGAGGCCGCCGACCGCCAGTCCGCGGAGGCGGTGACTCTGGGGCGGCGGGCCATCCGCAGGCCGCGGACAACAGACCCAGACCCCGGCCTTTCGCACAGGGTCGAGAACCCGGCCACGCTGTCCACCTCGAAGCAGGACACCTGCCCGGCGGGGCGCTCCGGACGGCAGGGCCACCCGGGGTCGAGAGCCCCTGCCGCACCGGTTGGCGGGCTGCGCCGGCCGCTCGAGCGCCCGGTCGATGCCGCCGGTCCTCGGCCTTGCGCACGTAACAGTCCCGAATTCAAGCCGAGAACACCTCTTGACACTGAGTCTGGCTGGATTAGTGTTCAGACCACCTGCTCACCCGATCAGCTATCCGTCGATCGCGGCAGCGGCAGTGGTGCACGGCGCGCTCGGGGCCTGCGCCCCACAACCGAAGAACCCGGGCCTCCAGGCCCGCCTCAGACGCCAGAGGAGGAGCGATGTCTTCGCTCGACTTCACCTACGAGAACATCGACAAGGTCATCGACCGGTCGACCTGGGTAGCCTCAACGATCGACCGCGACAAGACGATGCTGCTGGTGCTGGACATGCAGAAGGCGTGCGCCCAGCCCGGTGGTGCCATGTACATCCCCAGCGTCGGCGGTGCCCCGGAGGGCAAGGACGTCGTCGAGCCGGTCGTGAACGTGCTGGAGGCGTGCCGCGCCAAGGGCATCCCGGTCGTCTGGTCGCTGTGGGGCCTGCGTGGCGACGGGAAGGACGCCGGCTACGCCGACAAGAAGTGGGGCCTCGAGGGCCAGCTGGAGAACTTCCCGGGCTCCTGGGGCAACGGCGGCGATGAGCTGGTCGACGAGCTCAAGCCGCTCGACGACGAGCCGGTGATCCGCAAGCACCGGTTCTCCTCGTTCTACGGCACGCCGCTGACCGAGTACCTGCGCCGCGCGGGCTGCGACACCCTCGTCGTTGCCGGCCTGTCCACCGGCAACTGCCAGATCTCCACCGCCATCGACGGCAACAACCAGGACTTCAAGATGATCGTCCTGGCCGACACCACCGCCGCCATCCCGGCGTCCATCCCCGGTGGCGCTGAGCAGCCGCTCGGCTACGGCCAGCACTGGGAGGCCCTGCGCAACATCCAGGCCAACCACGGCGACGTGCGGACCAGCATCGAGTTCCTCCAGATGATCGGGGCCTGAGCCCTCGCAGTTTGGACCGGCCGGCGGGCTCTTCGGGTCAGCCCGTCGGCCGCCGCATCCAGTACCACCGACACCGACAGCGCGAGAGAAGGACGTGAGATGTCGCTTACGGGCAAGCGTGTGGCCCTGCTGATCGAAGACGAGTACCAGATCCTCGAGGGCTGGTACCCGTACCTGCGCCTGCAGGAGGCCGGCGCCGACGTTCGCATCATCGGCAGCGGTACCAAGGACAGCTACGACAGCAAAGAGCACTACCCGATGAAGGCCGACGCCGCCGCGCAGGAGGTTTCCGCCGCCGACTTCGACGCGGTCGTCATCCCCGGTGGCTTCGCCCCCGACAACATGCGCCTGCACCCGGAGATGGTGGACCTGGTCCGCGACGCCTACGAGTCGGGCAAGCTGGTCGCCGCGATTTGCCACGGCGGCTGGATGCTCGCGTCGGCCGGGGCGACCAAGGGCCGCCGGATCACCGGCTACCTGCCCATCCGGACCGACGTGGAGAACGCCGGCGGCACTTGGGTCGACGAGCCGGTCGTCGAGGACGGCAACGTCATCACCTCCCGCACGCCGGTCGACCTGCCCCACTTCGGCCGGGCGATCGTCGAGTACCTCGAGCGCGCGTAGGCCGGGACGCTCGGCTGACGGCGACACCCGACCAGTAGACGACGATTCGCGACAGGAGAGGGCACGTGGTTGACCTGCAGGTGACATCCCCCGACAGCAAACCGCCGCTGGGCGGCTGGCTTCCGTCGATCCGCCTGACCGAGGTGCAGGCTGCTGTCCTCAACGCCGCCGCCGACGAGATGATCCCGGGCGGCGACGGCTTCCCCGTGCCCAGCCAGGTGGGGGTCGTGTCGTTCATCGCCAAGTACGTCACGCCCGCGGGCGTCGAGCCGAAGTGGTACCCGTTCCTCGGTGAGGGCGACCTGAAGGCCCGGCTCGACGCCCTGGGCGCGGAGTTCGCCGGTGCCTGCGGCGAGCAGAAGGTGCTCGCGCTGCAGGCGCTGGAGCGTGACGAGGCGGATTTCTTCACGCGGCTGCGGGACGTCGTCTACTACGCGTACTACTCCCGGCCGGAGGTCATCCGGGCGATCAACCTCAACCTCACCGCCGGTCGGGACTACCGCTACACCCCTCAGCCGTACGGCTACAGCGACAACTTCGACGACTGGGACGACGGACTGCTGAGCCGGGTACGCGGCACGTACAAGCGCACCGAGGATGTCAAGCGACTGCCGCTGCCCGCCGACCTTCCGCTGCGTCAGGTTTCTCAGCAACCGGGGGAGCGGGTCACCGCCGAACCGGCGGGCAGCCCCGCCTCCGGCGGATGACCCCCCGTGACCGACCACCTAGACGAGCGGGAGAGCGATAGGCGATGGCTGCATACACCGAGACCGACGTTCTGGTGATCGGCGCCGGTGCTGGCGGGGCGGCGATGAGCAAGCGCCTCAGCGACGGCGGGTTCAAGGTGGTCTGCCTCGAGCAGGGCGACTGGCAGCACCCGATGGACCACCCGCACTTCTACGACGGCTGGGAGCTCGAACGCAACCGGGCCTGGTCCTGGCACCCCAACGTGCGCATGTTCCCCGAGGACTACCCGATCACGGGCAACACCGCGCCGATGATGATGAACGGTGTGGGCGGGTCCACCCTGCACTACGCGGGCGCGTGGCCCCGGTTCAAGCCCGTCGACTTCCGCAAGGGCACCGAACACGGCGTCGAGGGCACCATCGACTGGCCGATCAGCTACGAGGAGCTCGAACCCTTCTACGCCATCAACGACGGCGAGATAGGTGTCGCCCGCCGCACCGGCGACCCGGGCAACCCAGCCCGTCCGCACGGCTGGGGACCGGCCAGCCGCGGCGGCAAGGTCGGCCACAAGATGGCCACCGGCTTCGACCGGCTGGGCTGGCACTGGTGGCCGGCGGACAACGCCATCCTCACCCGGCCCAAGGACGCCCGGCTGGCATGCAACGACTGCGGGTTCTGCCTGGGCGGCTGCCCCCGGCACTCCATCGCGTCGACCGACGTCACGTACTGGCCGAAGGCCCTGCGCAACGGCGTCGACCTGCGCACCAACGCCCGGGTCGAGTACATCAACGCCAAGAACGGCCGCGCGAGCGGTGCGGTGTACATCGACCGGCGCACCGGCGACCGGCACGAGGTGCGCGCGCAGATCGTGGTCGTGGCCGCCAACTCCATCGGCACGCCGCGCCTGCTGCTCATGTCGGCGCAGGCCGGCCACCCGGACGGGCTGGCCAACAGCAACGGCCTCGTCGGCACGCACCTGATGTTCCACAGCTGGTCGTTCGAGGACTTCTGGTTCGACGAGCCGCTGGAGGGCTTCAAGGGCCCGGAGCCGGCCGTGCTCTACAGCCAGGAGTTCTACGACACCGACCCGTCGCGCGGCTTCGTCAACGGCTTCTCGCTCCAGGTGGGCACCGCACTGGGCGCGGCCAACAGCGCGCTGGGCACCAACACCGGCAATGTCGCGCCGTGGGGCGCCGGCCACCGCAAGTTCTTCAACGAGCACTTCGGCCGGCACGCCCTGGTGTACGTGCAGGGCGAGGACCTGCCGGTGCCCACCAACCGGGTGACCCTCGACCCGGAGGTCACCGACTCCAGCGGCCTGCCCGCGCCGCACGTGCACTACGAACTGCACGAGAACGACCGGCGCCTGATCGAGTGGGGCCGTGCGCGGGCGATGGAGGCCGCCCAGGCCGCCGGTGGCGTGCTCCACACCGCGAGCACCGGCATCGGCGGCGTCGAGGGCCCGCCGCCCGGCTGGCACATCATGGGCACCTGCCGGATGGGCAACAACCCCCAGGACTCCGTCACCAACAAGTGGAACCAGACCTGGGACATCCCCAACCTGTTCATCACCGACGCGAGCTCGCTCACCACGGGCGCGGCGGTCAACCCCACCAGCACGCTGCAGGCCGTCGCCGTGCGCTGCGCTGAGTACATCAAGCGCCGCCACGGCAACATCGCCGCCCAGAAGACCACGCCGAGCAATGCCGACGCGCCGGGCTTCTGACCTCCTTACGAGCATCCATTGAGGGGATAGGGAAACATGGCATACACCCCCAGGCCCGAGCCGGTCGACGCGATCGTCGTGGGGCTCGGCGCGACCGGTGGCACCGCTGTCAAGGTGCTCGCCGAAGCCGGCCTGAAGGTCGTCGGTTTCGACCGGGGCCCGTGGCTGCGCGCCCACGAGCACTACTCCGGTGACGAGATCAAGTACGTCAACCGCAACTACCTCTGGCCGGACCCGAAGCTGTTCCCCCGGACGCTGCGCCACGACGAGAACTCCGTCGCCGAGGTGTTCCCGTTCTCGCCGACCCCGCAGCTCGTCGGCGGTGGCACCAACCACTGGGCCGGCTGGGTGCCGCGGCCGCGCGAGTCGGACTTCATCCAGCGCACGCTGCACGGCGACCTGGAGGGCGCGAGCCTCGCCGACTGGCCGATCCGCTACGAGCACCTCGAGCCCTACCTGACGAAGGTGGAGTGGGAGTTCGGCGTATCCGGCGTGGCCGGCGCGGACAAGTACGAGCCGTTCCGCAGCAAGCCGTACCCGAGCGAGCCGCTGCGCCCGACCCGCTTCGGCAAGCGCTTCTACGAGGCGGCCAAGAAGATGGGGATCAACGCGTTCCCGATCCCGCACGCGATGGTCACCAACAACCACAAGGGCCGCGACCCGTTCAACCGGACCAGCTTCTGGAACCAGTACGGCGACCCGAGCGGCGCGCGGTCGAACACGCTGACCACCTTCATCCCGGAGGCGGTGGCGACCGGCAACTTCGAGCTGCGCTCCGAGTGCTTCGTCCGGGAGATCAAGGTCGGCAAGGACGGCCGGGCGACCGGCGTCGTCTACATCGACCCCGACGGCCGCGAGGTCGAGCAGGACGCGAAGGTCGTCGTGCTGAGCCTCGGCGCCATCGAATCGGCGCGGCTGATGCTGATGTCGAAGTCCGCGCAGTTCCCCGACGGCCTGGCCAACTCCAGCGGCCTGGTGGGCAAGAACGCCACGTTCCACGAGTACGTGTTCGCCGTGGGTCTGTTCGACAAGGAGGTCGACGACCCGCTGTACGGCTGGGCCGGCAACTACATCAGCGGCGGCACGTTCGAGTTCTACGAGACCGACGAGAGCCGCGGCCACATCGGCGGCTGCCTGATCTCGGCCTCGCAGACGGTCCACCCGGTCAACTGGGTCTTCCCGGGCCGGCCGAGCTGGGGCGACGCCCTCAAGGACGCCGACCGCGACTACTTCAACTACGCGATGAAGATCGGCGCGATCCTGCACGACATGCCGCGCGAGTCCAACCGGGTCGACCTGGACCCGACGGTCAAGGACGCCTGGGGCCTGCCGGTCGCCCGGATCACGCACCAGCCGCACGAGAACGACGTGCGCATGAGCAAGTGGCAGGTGGACAAGAACGCCGAGATCCTCGAGGTCGCCGGCGCCCGCAAGACGGTCCCGGTGTACCTCGACCGGATGACCGGCAACACCTGCCACCAGCACGGCACGGCGCGCATGGGCAACGACCCGGCGAAGTCGGTGCTCAACGAGTGGTGCCAGACCCACGACATCGACAACCTCTTCGTCGTGGACGGCTCGGGCTTCCCGACCTCGACCGGCGTCAACCCGACGTTGACCATGATGGCCAACGCCTGGCGTGCGTGCGACTACATCGTCTCCACCTACGCCAAGGGCCGCGAAGAGCACATCACGGTCAAGTAGCCAACCGCATTTTCACCAAGGAAGGAGGACGTAGTGACCCTCAAGGCTGACTGGGAGATCGTCGGATCGCCGATCGACCACGACTCGAACGACCGGCTGTTCTTCACCGAGCACGAGTGGGAGACGATCGAGGCCGCCACCGCCCGCATCATCCCGACCGACCACGACCCCGGCGCGCGTGAGGCGCGGGTGGTCGTCTTCATCGACCGCTACCTGTCCGGCATCGACTACATCTTCGCCGCAGCCGACGGCAGCGGGTTCCTCAAGCTGACCGGCAAGTTCGCCGAGGCCTGGCGAGCCCGCATGTGGGACATGCAGCAGACGTACCGGCAGGGCATCCGCGACCTGGACGCGGTGGCCCGGACCAACTACAACACCGACTTCAAGAGCCTGACCGAGGAGCAGCAGGACAGCGTGCTGGAGATCTACTCCGGCGCGCCGAAGCCCACCAGGGTCACCCTCGGCACCACGGAGGCGGTGACGACCTTCCTGCAGGGCACCTTCGACGAGGGCATGGCCTTCTTCCCGGCGCTCTGCCTGCACAGCAAGCAGGGCTTCTACTGCGACCCGGTCTACGGCGGCAACAAGGACCAGATCGGCTGGAAGGTCATCGGGTTCCCCGGCCCGAAGTCGCTGAAGGACACCATGGACGGCACGTACGACACGAGCCCGTACTTCATGGAGGGTGACTACACCTGGGAGGACCTCGTGCCACACCTGCGCGAGAACCCCTTCCAGCCGGCTGGCGAGTAATCCGGAGCCGATTTGTTACCCGGCCTCCCGGCGAAGGCTTTGCCATTCGCCGGGAGGCCCTCGCCATGGGGGCGGTGTGACGGTGGTAGGCTGTGCTCAGATCATCAGACCAACTGCCGAAAAGAGTGATCCGTTGCAGGTGGGACTGTGAGTCCGGTCAGCGAAGGGGGTCCCGAGATGACCGGCACCCTTCCCGGTGGGATCCAACCTGTCCGCCGGCTGAAGGTCGCCGATTCGGTTGCTGCCCAGCTCGAGCAGCTGATCACCCGCGGCGACTACAAGCCGGGCGAGAAGCTGCCGCCGGAGCGCGTCCTCGCCGAGCGGTTCGGCGTGGGGCGCAGCTCGATGCGCGAGGCGATCCGGGTCGTCGAGGCCAACGGCATGCTGCGGACCGACCACGGCCGGGGAGTGTTTGTCGTCAGCGACAAGAAGGCCCTCCCGAAGCTGTCCGAGCTGCTGGTGTTCGACGACTTCACGGTGCCGGAGCTGTTCGAGGTGCGGTTGTCGCTCGAGCCGGACGCCGCGAGTCTCGCCGCCCGGCGCATCACTGCGCCGGAGGTGGCCGATCTCGAACGGATCCTGGCCGAGGCGGCCGATCCGCAGCTGAGCGACGACGCCTTCGTCAAGCTCGACGCCGAGCTGCACCGCGCGATCGTCCGCGCGACGAAGAACACCTTGCTGCTGCGGCTCATGGAGAGCATCGAGCCGCTCTTCTTCAAGTACTCGCACCGGGTCATCCAGCTGCCCGGACGGCGGGCACACGCGCACGACGGCCACGTCAAGCTGTGCCAGGCCATCATCGGCCACCGGGTCCGCGACGCCCGGACCGCGGCGCTCAACCACATCCGCGACGTCGAGCGCGACATCGCCGAGCACCTGGTGCAGGTGAATGAGCGGTCCTGAGGCCCGCTTCCAGCGTCGGTCGACGGCGTGCACTCGGCGAATCATGGTGGGCCCGGGCACGCGACGGTCGACAGCCGTTCGTCACTGCCGTCCGGCTTGCGCCGGTTGATCGCCGGGACGGCTGACCGGTCCGGGTGATTTAGCGCGGCCAGCCCGAGCGGAGAACGCCTGCGACAGGGCGCGCAAATGCGGCCGGGATCGAGCTGTGCCACCCATGGATCGGCGGGACCGCCCGGCTCGGATCCGGCGGTGGTTCACCCGGCCGGGGGTGCCGGACGTGCGGGTGGAGCTTGTCAGGGTTGCCGCTGCCGGCACTGCGACGGCTACGAACCCGAGGTGTCGATCCGGCAATGGCAGGAGCCTTCTGACATGATCCGGCCCCCATCGGTTCCCGGAGCGCTACGCGGGTCCACGGCGCCCCGCTGCTGCCGCGGGGACCCGCCCGGCAGCAGCGCAATCGGGGATCAGGCGCCGGCCGTGAGGTCCAGCAGGCCCCTTGTCCCGCGGTGCCCTGGGATGTGGTGGGCCGGCTTCCGCAGCGGCTCGGGTGCCTTGGGCAGGGCCTCGAACTGCGCCATGTCGTGACCGGTCACGATCAGGGCGTCCGTCGCGGCCGCCAGCGCGGTCAGCCGGTGCATCGACTGGACCGCCGTCAACGTGTCGGTGGCGATGCCCGGCGGGAGATCCGCCTCGATGCACGAGGCGGTGTTGATCGCGTCGCCAGCGAGAATGACGTTGCCCAGGTCGGGGACGTCCCAGAGCACCACCGACTGGTGCCCGGGGGTGTGACCCGGCGTCATCACCAGCTGGATCCCGGGAATCATGAGCCAGTCCCCGTCGGCGAGCGTCCACTGCGCCGTCGTGAAGTCCGCCGGGACGTACGCCTTGCCCGCGTGCCCGTCGGGGCTGAGCGCCCACCGGTGCTCCGCGCGTTGCACGACGTGAACGGCGTCGGGAAAGACGCGGCCGCCGCCGGCGTGGTCGTGGTGGAGGTGGGTGTAGACCACGGCCTTGACGTCGCGCGGTGAGAGCCCGAGCAGTTCGAGTTGGCGGGCCGGGTGGTTGTGCGGTTCCATGCGCGGTCGGGAGGCCTCCGCCAGGTCCGCTCCCCAGGTCGCGAGCGGGTCGGTGATCACTGCGGGGTCGTTGCCGGTGTCGATCAGGACGTACCCCGAACGGGTGCCGATCAGGAACATCTGGACCGGTACGACGATCCGGCGGCCGAAGTCGCAGCCGGGCACCACCACGCTCGACTCCACCTCCAGCAGGCCCCCGTCGAGCAGGTGGACCGACGTCACGGAGGTCTTCACGCGGTCGCCTCCGCGCCGGCGTGCAGGCACCGGAACAGCAGGGCCATCGAGGTGGCGCCCGCGTCGACATGGCCGCGGCTGCGGTCACCGAGGTAGCTTCCCCGGCCCATCCTGGCGACCATGCCGGCGGTGGCGTCGCGACCCTCCTCGGCGGCCGTCGCGGCGCAGTCGAGCGCCTCCACGAGGCCGCGGGCCTGGGTGTCGGGTGACTGCAGCGTGGTGACGGCCGGGTGGATCGCGTCGACCATGGTCTTGTCGCCCGGGGCTGAGCCGCCGAGTTCGCGGATGCCGGCCAGGGCGGAACCGAGCCCGTCGGCGAGACGGGCGAGGTCCAGCGCGTCCCGGCCCTCTCCGACGTCGCTCAGGCGGAGGAAGAACGCGCCGTAGAGCGCCCCGCTGGCGCCGCCGACGGAGTTGACGAGGGCCATGGCCACCGTCGACAGCTGCTCCTGGACGTCACCGAACTCGCGCTCCCGGAGCAGGGCACGCACCGCGGCGGCGCCCTGACTGAGATTCGATCCGTGCTCGCCGTCGCCGGTGGCGGAGTCGAGCTCGTTCAGGCGGAACTCCGCGGCGATGACCTCGACGCAGAAATGCTCGAGCCACACCGTCACGGCGTCCTTCGACAGTTCCGCGGTCATGTCAGACCCCCCAACGCAGCGACGGGGTGTGCACCGGCCGGTCCCAGAGGTCGAGCATGTCGTCGTCGACGTCGAGCACCGTCAGCAGTGCGCCGTGGGAGTCCAGCGAGGTGATGTAGTTGCCCACCAGGCTCCTGACGGGCTTGGCCCCGAGCTTCACCAGCCGGTCCCGGACCGCCGCGAACAACCCGTGCAGCTCGATGCTGGGGGTGGAGCCGAGGCCGCTGAGCAGGACCAGGGTCCGGTTGCCCGGCTGCAGGCCGAGTTCGCCGGCGACCTTCTCCAGGAGCACGTCCGCGATCTCGTCGACCGGCGGCAGCGGCCTGCGCTCGTGGCCGCGGTCGCCGCCGATGCCGACGCCGACCTCGTACTCCCCGTCGGGCAGGTCGAACGTGCGCCGTCCCGTCCTGGGGTGCGTGCAGGAGCTCAGCGCGACGCCGAACGTCCTGCTGCGGTCGACGACCCGGCGGGCCAGCCCGGCGACCTCGTCGAGCGAACGCCCCTCCTCGGCGGCGGCGCCGGCGATCTTCTCGACCAGCACCGTGGCGCCCAGGCCGCGCCGCCGGCCCGCGAGTTCCGGCGGGAAGGACGCGTCGTCGTTGACGAGGACCTTCTCGATGCGGATGCCCTTGCGGCGGCGAAGGATCTCGGCGGCGAGCCCGAAGTTCATCACCTCGCCGCCGAAGTTCTTGATGATGTACAGCACCCCGGCGCCGTGGTCCGCGCTCTCGGTGGCCGCCATGATCTGGTTCGGCACGGGAGAGGTGAACACCTCGCCGGGGCAGGCGGCGTCGAGCATGCCCAGCCCGACGTAGCCGGCGTGCAGCGGCTCGCAGCCCGATCCGCCGCCTGAGATGAGCCCCACCTTGCCCGGGCGGGCCGGTGTGCGGCGGACGACAATGCGGCTTTCCGGGTCGTATTCGACGACGTCGGGGTGGGCGGCTGCCAGTCCGCGCAGGTAGTCCGAGACGACTGCGGAGGCATCGCCCATGATCTTCTGCACCTGAAGGCCCCCTTTCTTCATGGATGAGCCGGGCACTGCCGGTACTGAGTCAGGACGAAGAAACCGGAACAACCTCTTGACTTTGCGGTCGGACGCTCAGGATATTGGTCCGACCACCCGATCACAAGACCAGTAGATCGCGGGAGAGGAGCAGGTATGAAGGCGCCGTCCCCAGTGCCCGCCGAGGCGCAGCAACCCGCCGAGGTGCCGCACCTGCGCATGACGGACATCCGTAAGCGCTTCCAGGGCGTCCAGGCCCTCGACGGGGTGAGCCTGCTGGTGCGCAGCGGCGAGATCCATGCACTGCTCGGTGGCAACGGCGCGGGCAAATCGACCCTGCTGAACGTGCTGTCCGGCATCGTCATGCCGGACTCCGGCACCATCGAGCTGGGTGGCGAGGTGGTGTCCATCGGCCACCCCCGAGAGGCCCAGGCCCTGGGAATCAGCACCATCCATCAGGAACTGTCCACCGTGCCGGACCTGACCGTTCTGGAGAACATCTTCCTCGGGCGGGAGGAGGCGTTGACCGGCATGGGATCGCTGTTCGTCAACCGCCGCCAGATCGCCCGCCGGGTCCAGAGCCTGGCGGCGGAGTTCGGCATCAGCCGGTCGGAGCTGTGGCGTCCGGTCGGTGAGTTCGGAGCCCTCAAGAAGCGGGCCATCGAGATCGTCAAGGCGCTGGCCGTACCACCGAAGATCCTCATCCTCGACGAGCCGACGTCGGGGCTCGAGGAGCACGAGAAGACGCTGCTCTTCGAGCACATGCGCAGCCTGCAACGGCGCGGCGTCGCCCTGATCTGGGTCACCCACCACCTCGACGAGGTGTTCGGGCTCGCGGACGTGGTCACCGTGATGCGCGACGGGCGCACCATCGCGCGCACCGAAACCGCCCGGCTCACCCAGCGCGAGTTGGCCATGCAGATGTTCGGTGGCGACGCCACGGAACTCATGGAGGCCGCCGACACCGTTCCCGCGCCGAGGAAACGGGCCGAGGACAAGAACGCACAGCCGCGATTGCGGGCGCGGAATCTCACTCGGCACGGGGTGCTCCGCGACATCTCCTTCGACGTGCAGCGCGGGGAGATCCTGGGCATCGCGGGCCTGGCGGGCGCGGGGCGGACCGAGCTGGTGCGGGCCCTGATGGGCCTGGACAAGCTCTCCTCCGGCAAGATCGAGATCGATGGGCGGCCCCGACGGATCCGGCATCCCAAGGTGGCCTACAAGGCGGGTCTTGCGATGGTGCCGGAAGACCGCAAGCAGATGGGCATCCTCCCGGACTTCTCCATCGCCGAGAACATCTCCATCTCCGAGCTCGGCTCGGTCACGGCCGCCGGCGTGCTGCGCGGGCGGCGCGAGCGGACGCTCGCCGACTCGTACATCCGCAGCCTGGGGATCAAGACTCCCGGCGCCGCCGAGATGATCCGCAATCTCAGTGGTGGCAACCAGCAGAAGGCGATCATCGCGCGCTGCCTGAACACCAAGCCGTCAATCCTCATCTTCGATGAGCCGACCCAGGGCATCGACATCCACGCGAAGGCGGAGGTGCACCGCCTCATCCGGGAAGTGGTGGAGGAAGGGACCTCGGTCGTCGTCATCGCCTCGGAGTTCTCCGAACTCATCAGCCTCAGTGACCGGGTGATCGTCCTGAATCGCGGAGCGCTCGTCGGCGAGATCCGCGACATCCCCCAACGGGTGGCGACAGAGGGCTACGACACCGTCAAGCAGGCCATCATCGACAAAGCATCGAGAGCTGACCGATGACAAAATTCCGCACGGGCGCCGCTCGCTTCCTCGGGATCGAGGGCGTTCCCATCCTCCTGGCCTTCACGGCGATCACCGTCTACTTCGTCCTGGGCGTGCCGTCGTTCGCCGACGCCGACTCCGTCAAGTACTACCTCAACGAAGAAGTCCCGATCTTCATCATCACGGCCGGGCTGGCCCTGGTCATCATCGCCGGCGGGATCGACCTCTCGGTCGGTTCCGTCCTGGGCCTGAGCGCGGGCACGTCGCTGTGGGCCTCGATGCACGGGTTCAACCCGGTGGTGTCCGTCCTCGTCGGAGTCGGGACCGGACTCGCCTTCGGCCTCGTCAACGGCCTGGTGATCGTCAAGTTCCGGCTCAACGACTTCATCGTCACGCTGGGCACGCTGAACGTCGGCGCCGGCCTGCTCGTGGTCCTCACCGACCACATCCAGCTTGTCGGGACCCAGGACTCGAAGTTCCTGGCCATCACGGGCACCTCCGTCCTCGGCCTCACCAGCGCCATGGTCCTGGCGATCGTCGTCATCGCGGTGCTGCACCTCGTCCTGGTCAAAAGCGCGTTCGGTCGCAAGATCCGGGCGACCGGCATGGGCAACGCCCCCGCGTTGGTGGCCGGGGTCGACGTCGGGCGGCTCAAGCTCTACGCCTACCTGGTGTCGGGCGCCCTGGCCGGATTCGCCGGCGTGCTGCTGGCGTCGCGGCTCAACTCCGTCCAGCCTGGCATGGCCGGCGGCTACGAGCTCGTCGCGGTCGCCGCGGCGGTGCTCGGCGGCGTGAGCCTCGCGGGCGGCCGGGGCGGCATCTGGCAGGCCGCGCTCGGCGCGCTGCTCCTGGTCACCCTCAAGCAGGGATTCCGGCTCATGGGCATCGACCCGCTGATCTTCTCCATCATCACCGGCGTCTGCATTCTCGTCGGGGTGGTCGTGGACCGCAGCGTCCGCCGCTTCGCCCTCACGCTGCGCACACCCGAACCCCTCCAGACACCGGCCAACGAACTGCAGCCCGCGACAAGTGAGGGACCATGACCACCACCATCGCAACCCAGCAGGCGTCCGCACCGCGCGCTGACCGGTGGTCCGCGCTCCGCGTCCGGGTGCTCCGGGATCCCTCGTTCGGGATCCTCGTGCTCCTGGCCGTCGCGGTGGCCGTGATGTCGTTGGTCGAACCGGCCTTCGCCACGACCGGCAACCTGACCAACATCGTCAACGCGATGATGACCGTGAGCTTCCTGGCCATCGGCATGACCGTGGTCCTCATCGCCGGCGGGCTGGACCTGTCGGTGGGGTCGGTGATGGCCCTCTGCGCCGGCGTGGCGGCCAGCTGCCTCAACAACGGGGCACCCCTGGCGGTGGCCTTCCTCGCCGCGCTGGGCGTGGGAGCGGGCATCGGGCTGATCAACGGCCTGCTGATCACGAAGCTGGGCATCCCGGACTTCATCGCGACCCTGGCCATGCTCGGACTGGCAGGCGGGTTCTTGCTGTACTGGACCGCCGGTGTGCCGATCCTCGGCTACATGACCGAGGCCTACTACTACACCGGCGGACTCCGCCGGATCGTCGGCCCGATCACCGTGCCGATGCTGCTGGTGCTGGTGGTCGGCGTGGGGGTCTCCGTCCTCCTCCGCCGCACCACCTACGGCGTGAAGTTCTACGCGGTCGGCAGCTCACCGACTGGTGCCATGCACGCCGGCATCCGCGTCGACGGGATCAAGATCACGGCCTACGTCATCAGCGGGCTCATGGCCGCCATCGCCGGCATCCACATCGCCGGCCGTACGACCACCGTGCCTCCCCTGATCGGCAACGGCTACGAGATCAGTGCCATCGCGGCTGCCGTAATCGGCGGCGCCTCCCTCTTCGGCGGCAAGGGACGTGTGATCGGCGCCCTCGTCGGCGCGCTCACGCTGACGCTGACCCGCAACATCATCAACCTGACCGGTGTCGAGTCGAGCTGGCAGGCCGTCATCACCGGCCTGGTGCTCATCCTCGCGGTCCTGGCGAACCAGGCCTGGAGCGGCATCGCCCGGTCGATCGGTGCTCCCCGCCGCTGATCCACAGACCCCATCGACAGACACCCCTACGGCACCCCAACAACACCCACAGTCAGAGGAGATCGACATGGCCAACTTCGACGGAGTCTCGCGCCGCCGGCTGCTTCGCAACGCCGGGCTGCTGGCCGGGGCCGGCCTGGGCGGCGCACTGCTCGCCGGCTGCTCGCCTAACGGCGGCGCGGCGGGCGCCGGCGGGGGCGGCGGGGCGGCCAGTGAGTCGTTCGACGAGGCCGTGAAGAAGCTCGTCAACGGGCGGGAGATCAAGGTCGGATTCACCCCGCCGGTCCTCTCGGAGAACTTCACCCAGATCGAGCACGCCGCCTGGCGCAAGATGCACGAGTACGAGCAGCGGTTCGGCTGCCGCTGGGTCTGGGAGCGCCAGGCACCCGTCGGCGACTTCAACGCGGTGCAGGGGACCCTCGGCATCGTACAGTCCTGGGTGTCGCGCAAGTTCGACGCCATCGCTGTGTGCACGGGCGCCAACTTCGCCACCGTCCAGAGCCTTTACCGCGATGCGTCGGCGAAGGGCGTCAAGATCTACCAGTTCAACCAGCCGGCCGAGCTGTACCCCGAGGACCAGCTGCAGACGGTCACCAACGTCGGCTACGACAACCGGTGGCAGTCCGGCTACCTCGCCGGCAAGTACATCGCGGACAAGCTCAAGGGCCAGGGCAACATCCTGCAGATTTGGGGCCCCTCCGGCAACGACTGGACGCGCGGTCGCAAGATCGGCTTCGACAAGGCCCTCAAGGAGTTCCCGGGCATCAAGGTGGTCGGTGAGGCCGACGGCGGGTACATGCGCGACAAGGGCTACGCCGCGGCCCAGGACCTGCTGACCAAGAACCGCGACGTCAACGCGATCTACGGCGAGAACGAGGAGATGGCCCTGGGCGCGTCCCAGGCGATCGACGCCGCCGGGCTCAAGCACTGGGACGGCTCGAGCGGGATCCTGACCCTCGGCGCCGACGGCCTCGTCTCCGGCTACAAGCAGATCAAGGCCGGGAAGCTGACCGCCACCGTGGACATCGGCGGCGTCGACCAGGGCCAGAACCTCATCGAGGCGATCTTCGTCTCGGCCGTGCTCGGCCAGTCGGTGACGCAGTTCATCAACAACCCCACCCAGGCCGTCGACAAGTCCAACGTCGAGTGGCACCTGGCCTACACCGAGTGGGCTCTCGCGGCCCCGAAGAAGTACGGCGCCTGAGCCGTCGCAAGCGCGGTGGGTCGGCGCTGTCCAGCCGCCGGCTCACCTCCACCTCCAGCAGTACCAACTAGGCGAATGGTGAGTTGAGCATGAAGATCGCGGGTGTACGGGCGTATCCCGTCGGGCTACCCCTGGAAGAGGAGCTGCGGTGGGGCGCGATGGCGGTGAGCACCAAGGGCGGCATCATCGTCGAGGTCAGCACCAGCGATGGATTGGTGGGCATCGGGGAGGCTGGCTTCTCGGCCGAGTACTTCCCGACCGTCGGTCCGCTGATCAACGGGCAGCTCGGCCCGTTGATCAGCGGTCGGGACCCGCGCGACATCGGCGCGCTGTGGCACGACATGATGCGGGCGACGCACATGTGGGGCCGCCGCGGCGTCGAGACGTACGCGCTGAGCGGCATCGACATCGCGCTCTGGGACCTGCTAGGCAAGATCACCGGGCAGCCGGTCCACCGGCTGCTCGGGACGTCGCAGCACTCGGTGCGAGCCTACTTCGCCCCGTCCCTGAAGCCGGTGGACCAGGCCGTCGCCGAGGCCCGGGAGGCGGTGGCCGCCGGGTACACGGCGATCAAGCTGCGGGTCGACGGTGACCTGTCCCGGGCGGTCCATCTCGTGGAATCGGTGCGCTGCGCCGTCGGCGCGGACATCGACCTGATGGTCGACGCCAACATGGCCTACGAACGCAGGGGCGCCCTGGCGCTCGCGAAGGAACTCCACAACCTGCAGGTGGCGTGGCTGGAAGAGCCCATCATGTCGCGCAGCCTGTCGCAGTACGTGTCGGGCCACTCGTGGCTGGCGGACCGGGTTGACATCCCGCTGGCCGGCGGGGAGTCGCTGCTGACCCGCTACGAGTACATCGATCTGATGGCGAAGCTGCCCTTCGACATCATCCAGCCGGACGCCGCCAGCGTCGGGGGCATCTCCGAGCTCAAACGGATCGCGGACATGGCCAGCGCCTGGAACCTGCGCTGCGTCCCGCACATCGGCTGCTCGTCGGGGACCGGCATCGGCATCTACGCCGGCCTGCAGGTCATCCTCAGCTGCGACAACGCGCCGTTCATCGAGTTCGACGCCTACGGCGGCCTCGGCTGGGAGGGCTTCCTCGCCAACCCGCCGCTGGTCACCGACGGCCGTGTCTGGGCGAGCGACGAGCCCGGCATCGGCGCACGCATCGCCGACGGCGCGGGCGAGAAGTACAGCGTCAACATCGGGGAATGACGGGGTGACTCGCCGGCGGAGGCTAGAATGGGCGGGACAGGCTGCTTGATCGCTGGCCGGTCCGGGTAGTTCGGGGGTTCGTTCCTGGGTTGACCAGGCGAGCAAGATCGAGCCGGTCAACCAGCTCAAGCTCACCGACGCCGTGGCGACCCAACTCGAGGGCCTCATCCGGAAGGGCCACTGCGACGAGGGTGGCCGGCTGCCGTCCGAGCGTGAGCTGGTCGACCGGTTCGGTGTCGGCCGGGGGAACTTGCGGGAGGCCGTCCGCAACCTCGAAACGCTCGGCACGGTCGTCCAGAACCAGGGCGTCGGCACATTCGCGGTTATCCGCCGCGCCCTCCGGCGGAGCGGACGACGGTCCTCGTGGCCGGCGACGTCACTGCCCTGATAATCGCCTGGCAGGCGAGTGTCCGCAGATCAAAGCGGTAATGAGTTAGTGGCTCCTTGGGCGTTACGAGTGGGTCCAGATTGGGTGCAGCTCGGCGAAGTGGTCACCGCGTCCGAAGTGCTCACCGAGGCCGTACGCAGAGGAATGCCCCGACCTGCGGCGATGCGGTCGGGCGAGTCGGGATGACCTCCCAGAGCAGATCGATGTGGTCATCTGCCCGGCGCGGGGGCGCTGAGCAACCTCAGGTAACGAGTTGATGGCTGGGGCGCCCCGGCGATGCGGCCAGGTGATAGGTCTCTGTCTCTGCGTGCGGTTATCTGTCGGTCTCGAGCCGTCCTGCCTTCTGGAAGATCAATCTCGGCCGTACCGCCTTGACCACGGCTTCCGGCTCGGTGACTTCTTCGGCGAACCCGAAGAAGTCACCGAGCGAGGACTCACCCGAGTCACCGGGCTGGCCGGGCCGGTCAATTAGCGCTGTACTCGCGCGTTGGCGCCGCGCATCAGGGCCTCGACCTCTTTCAGGTTGGCCATGGAGGTGTCGCCCGGGGTTGTCATGGCGAGGGCGCCGTGGGCCGCCCCGTACTCCACCGCGCTGGCCAGTTCGCCGTCTTCCAGCAGCCCGTAGATCAGACCGGAGGCGAAGCTGTCACCGCCACCCACCCGGTCCATGATCTCGAGGCCGGGCCGGTGGGTCGCCTCGACGAATCCGGTATCGGCGGACCAGGCGATGGCACCCCAGTCGTTGACCGTGGCGGTGCGCACGGTCCGTAGCGTGGTGGCGACCACTTGGAAGTTGTCGTGCTCCTTGACGACCTCTTCGATCATCCGGTGGAAGTTGGCTACCTCCAGCTCGGACAGGCTCTCGTCGGTGTCGGGCACGGTGAAGCCCAGGCTGGCGGTGAAGTCCTCCTCGTTGCCGATCATCACGTCGACGTGCCGGGCGAGCCGCCGGTTGACCTCCTGGGCGCGCGTCTGCCCGCCGACCGCCTTCCAGAGGCTGGGCCGGTAGTTCAGGTCGTACGAAATGATCGTGCCGTGGCGGCGCGCCGCGGTCATCGCCGCCTCGATGGTGTCGGGGGTGGTCGCCGACAGCGCGGCGTAGATGCCGCCGGTGTGCAGCCACCGCACCCCGAGCTCGCCGAACAGGTGGTCCCAGTCGATGTCGTCGGGGCGCAGCTGGCCGGCGGCCGTGTGGCCGCGGTCGGAGGTGCCGACGGCGCCTCGCAGGCCGAAGCCGCGCTCGGTGAAGTTGAGCCCGTTACGCACGGCGCGGCCGACGCCGTCGTAAGGCAGCCACCTGACGAACGACGTGTCCACCCCGCCCTGCAGGATCAGGTCCTCGACCAAGCGGCCCACCTCGTTGTCGGCGAGCGCGGTGACGATGGCGGTGCGCAGCCCGAAGCAGCGGCGCAGTCCGCGGGCGACGTTGTACTCGCCGCCGCCTTCCCAGGCCCGGAAGCTGCGGGCGGTGCGGACGCGCCCCTCACCCGGGTCGAGACGGAGCATGACCTCGCCGAGGGAGACCAGGTCGTAGCGGCATTGCTCAGCGGGGCGTAGGTCGAACGGCGACATGGCTCCTCGTCAGCATTCCCGGGCGGCGGACACGGCCGCGGCGGTCAGGTTGGTGACCTCGTCCCACTTGCCGGCGGAGAGCAGGTCGGGGGCGACCATCCAGGTGCCGCCGACCGCGAGGACGGCGGACTGGGCGAGGTAGTCGCGCAGGTTTGCGGGGCTCACACCGCCGGTCGGGATGAAGCGCACCGAGCGGAAGGGTCCCGCCAGGGCTTTGATCATCGCGACGCCGCCGAGCTGTTCCGCCGGGAAGAACTTCACCGTGTCGAGGCCCGCGTCGAGCGCCATCTGTATCTCGGTCGCCGACGCGACGCCAGGGAAGACGGGGATGCCCAGCGCCTGGCAGTGGTGGACGACGGCAGGACTGAAGCCGGGGCTCACGACGAACCGGGCGCCGGCTTCGACGGCCCGGTCCACCTGGGCCCGGGTCAGGACGGTGCCGGCCCCGACGAGGAGGTCAGGGTTCTCGGACATGGCGCGGATGGCGTCGGCGGCCGCGTCGGTGCGGAAGGTCACCTCGACACTCCGGAGTCCGCCGGCGATCAGCGCGTGCCCCGTAGGGGCTGCGGCCCGGGCGTCCCGGAGGACGACGACCGGGAGGATCCGGCCCGCGGCAATGGCCTCCACGGTGCTGCACTCTCCGCGTCGGTGTTCAGAAGCATGAACGTCGGTCACATACATGACCATAGCGTTGCTTCGCGCCATGTCAATCCCGCTACAGTGGCGACGTGGTGTCAGGGGCGGGGTTCCAGCCGGTCAAGTCGGCCGACCGCACGCTGGAGGTGCTGGAAGCGCTGGCCGCTTCGGGGCAACGGCGGTCGTTGGTCGACCTGTCGCGGTCGCTGGACATTCCCAAGAGCAGCCTGCACGGCATCCTGCGGACGATGATGCAGCGCGGCTGGGTGGAGGGCGACGAGACCGGAACCCGGTTCGGGCTCGGTGTGCGCGCCCTCCAGGTCGGCGCCGCCTACCTGGAGACCGACGACTCGGTGAGCCTGCTGGCCGGTGTGCTCGACGACCTGTCCCAGCAGTTTGGCGAGACCGTCCACCTCGGCCGCCTCGACGGCCCGTACGTCGTCTACATGGCCAAACGGGAATCAGTGCATCCGTTGCGGCTCTACAGCGCGATCGGCCGGCGGTTGCCGGCGCACGCCACCGCGCTGGGCAAGGTGTTGCTCGCCGAGCGCACCGACGAGGCCGTCGGCGGTTTGCTGACGTGGCCACTGGTGGCCTTGACTCCGCACACGATCGCCGCCCCCGATGCCCTGTACGCCGACCTGGCGACCATCCGAAAGCGTGGCTACGCGATCGACAACCAGGAGAACACCGAAGGCCTGGTGTGCTTCGCAGTGGCGGCACCGCTGCACAGCCCGGCCGTTGACGCGGTGAGCCTGTCCGTGCCGATCGCGCGGCTCGACCCCGGACTCGAGGAGCGAATCGTCGCGGCGCTGCGCCGCTCGGTCGACCAACTGCGCGCGGCGTGCGGCCTGCTCTCCGACCACCCTCGCCCGGCCGATACCTCGATGTAGCGGGCGGGGCCGGTCGAGCCGCACCCCGCGCCCGAGTGTCGGACCACGTCACAGACCAGCGAGTCATCCCCGGGGCGAGGCTCTACCCGCCCCGAGCCGTCACCGTGGCACACCGCGTTGATGACGAGTTCATGCACGGCCAGGACGAAGTCTTCGGCCTCGTCACCGGTCAGGCCCGCGGCAGCGACCCGCGCCGCCACAGCATGCCGTACCGCCGTCACCGTGGCAGCGGTAGAAGGGCTGCGACCACAACACGCCTGGGCCGTCAGGGTCGGAGATGACCGGAGGGTGGATCATTGTCGTGCGAAGAGCCGCCGGTGCTCATGGCGGGCATGATACCTGTGATCCACGAATCCGCCACCGCTGCACAACCGCAAATAACAGCAGTTCAGAGCGGGTCTTTCGGGCGAGCTCGCCTCGAAGCCCCGCTGCACCGCGTCGCCCACCATGGTCGTCGCGGTGAACGGCACGATACGCGTGGGCCGCCTGCTCAAGCAGCAGGGGCCGCGCCGTCAGATGGGCCCTGCCGGTGACCCGGCTGCTTGGCGGTGTTCGCACCGCGCCGCAGACGACCATCACCGGCCGAGCATGGTCCGCCTCGAGCGTGTCACCCTGGGGGTTCGCCCTGAGCGCCAATCGGTCGGGGTCGGAACAGGGGGAGCCTGGGTGAGCGGCTTGGAGTCGTTGCGGCAGCTGCTGCGGCAGGTGCACCATGCGCGGCCGGAGGACCTACCGCAGATGGCGATGCGGGTGGCGCCGCTGCTGGACGCGACGGCTTTGGTGATCTATCTGGTCGACCATCAGCAGCGGCTGCTGCTGCCGCTGCCGGGCGGTAGCAGCCCGGCCCGTACACCGATCGGAATCAACGACACCCTGGCCGGCCGGGCATACAGCACGGTGACGACCTGCACCGCTGCCAGCGACGACGGCGGGCACCGGGTGTGGGTGCCGTTGGTCAATGGTGGCGAACGCATGGGCGTGCTGGAAGTGGTTGCCGACCATCCGCTCGCCGACGAGACGGTCGAGGAGTGCGGCGAGGTGGCGTCGCTGCTCGCGGAGTTGGTGGTGACGCGCAGCTTCTACAGCGACACCATCGAGCGGACCCGGCGCCGCCAGCCCATGCGACTGGCCGCGGAGATGCTCCGCGCGCAGCTGCCGCCGCTGACGTTCTCCACCGGGCACCTGATCATCAGCGGCATCCTGGAGCCGTGCTACGACGTGGGCGGCGACGCGTTCGACTACGCGGTCAACGGCGACACCGCGCACCTGGCGTTGTTCGACGCGGCCGGGCACGGCTCGGCCGGCGGAATGCGCGCGGTCGTGCTCGCGTCCATCGCCCTGGCCGCCTACCGCAACGCCCGCCGCACAGGCCTGGACCTGACCGCCACCTACCACCACATCGACCAGGCGGTCCGCGACCACGACCGGTTCGGGATGATCACCGCCGTGCTCGCCGAACTCGACCAACGCACCGGAGTCCTGCAGGTCATCTCCGCCGGCCACCCGAGTGGGATCGTGCTGCGTCACGGCAAGGTCGTGAAGGTCCTGCCCACCCCGACCGCGCTCCCCGTCACCCTGGGTGATCGGCGTCCACCCGTGGTCGTCGAGGAAGCCCTCGAGCCCTGGGACCAGGTACTGCTCTACACCGACGGCATCATCGAGGCCCGCACACCCGACGGTGAGACGTTCGGCTTCGACCGGCTCGTCGACTTCGCCACCCGAGCCCTCGCCGACCAGCTGCCCCCGCCCGAGACCGCCCGCCGGCTCGTGCACGCCATCCTCGAACACCAGGACGACTGCCTCCAAGACGACGCCACCGTGCTACTCGCCCAGTGGCGCAGTCCGGCACCGCCACACTCGGACATGGAAACGCTCCAGGCGCCGCCCCACCACCCCCTCGACGTGCAGCCATGACGTGCGCCAAACCCATCCGCCTGCTACTCACCGCACACGCCGGCGAACCGGGTCGGGGACGGGACCGGCCGGTAGCGGTGGAACGGCCGCGGCCGTGCCGCCCGGGAGCAGGAACGCGTCCCCGAAAAAGCAGCGCGTTCTCGGTCCGGTTCCGGGCGGCGGGCGCTCCGGCCGCAGGGAACGACCGGGCCATGAGCATGAGCACGGGTGGCCGCGTCATCAACCCGGCCACCCAGGCGGCGGCGTCGTCGCGGTCGTTACCTACCGGACCTTCGGCGGCGACGTCGGCGAGGTGTTCAGGCTGACCTTGTCGCCGCCGGCCGGTAGTCGGCCATTCCCATGGCCCGGTTGTGCTCCGCTTCCGGATCTTCAATGCGATGGCGGCGCTCGGCACCTGGCTGTCCGCGCCCGGGTCGCCCCCTCGTACAACAGCGTTGACAGGCTGCCCGTCGACGAGCACATCGACGGGCTGCCCGGGACGCGGCTGCGTCCTTGTCGGTGAGGGCGTGCCCGTGGTCAGCAGGCGTAGGCAGCTCGTTGAGATGCAGGCCGACCAGCAGGGCGGCGTGCGAGGTCGGCGGTGCAGCCGGGTGTTCAGGGCTTGTGCTGGTGCGCGGACGGAGTGGATTTACGGGCGGTGAGCACGCAGACGACCTTGCCGAGGATCTGCGCGAGGTCGTCATCGAACGTACGTAGTCGGGGGCGAAGCGGCTCCGCGAGCAGACGCTCGGCCTCCGTGAGGGTTTGCCACGCTTCGTTATGGCCGCTGCCGCTACGTCGACACTGCCCGGGAACGCGACCGCATCTCCGTCGACAATTGTCGGCGCGAGAGATGGCCGGACCGTGAGGCGTGCTGAATGGGGCAAGCATCAACGAGCGGGCGCACTCGTCGTTAGCTTCGAGCCTGCGTGATCAGCAGCCGGAGCGGGTGGGGAGCCCGGCTGCCCTGCGCTGGGGTCCAGTGATGGCACCGGAACGCCGGACTCGGCTAGGAACAGTGCTTAAGGTAGTTCACCTATCGATCGCTTCGCTCGTTCGGATGGCAGTGTAGATGTATCGCCAGCGTTCTTTGGTTCGTGGGGGTTCGCCTCGGAATTGGATGGCGCTGAGCATTCGGACGTCGGCCTCGGGGAGCTTTTCTTCCTCGGCGAATTCGCGGAGGCTGGTGGGGATCTCGGTGGCGGCTGCTGGGAGTAGCTTTCGTCCGAGCAGGTCGGACATGGTTACGCCGAGTGCTCGGGCGATGGTGTAGAGGGTTTCGGCGGAGGGTCGTCGGGCTTGGGGATCGTTCTCAAGCGTCGACAGGTAGCCCTTGCTCACTCCGGCCTGTTCGGCGAGCTGGCTCAGACTGAGCGCGCGGTCTTGCCGGTACCGGCGAATCCTGCCGCCGACGCTGCCCTCGCTGCTGTCTTCCGGCTTGCCGGGGATGCCGGGGTCAGTGTCCACGGCTTATCCCTGGCTTAGGGCGGGCAGGTGTGATCAGTGCGAGGACGCGCATGTGTTGCTCCCCTCGATGGTCGGTGTACGGGTAGCAGCCGGCGCTGATGTGGATCGGGTCGGTGGCGCTGTTGACGAGAATGCCGAGGGAGGCCGTCTCTTCGACGCGGTCGCCGTCGAGGGCCCGCCCGAATGGGCTGTCGTCGGGCACTGATTTGTGCTTCGGCACGAATAGCCAGCGACCGCTGGCGTGCACCCACTGCACTCGCAGGACGGGTTGGGCGTGCGGGTCACTCGGCTTACATGCAGGCTCCAACGCGACGAGCATGGTCGACTCCGGGTGTAGCGATACAAGGCGGCGGGCGGTTGCTTCCAAGCTGCCGTCGTAGTGGTCGGCCAAGGCTTCAACGAGCCGCATGCTGCGCGTGTTGCCGGCAAGGTCGCTGAGGAACGGGCTGCTAGGGAAGAGCAGCTCCGCGGCACTGAGGTCGCAGAGCGTCTCGAGGTGGGGGTGGCCGCTGCGGCTGGCCTCTGGCGTGACCGGGTCGCAGCGGTACTGGGCGGCGGCGCTGAATCCGGGCAGGAAGGTGTGGCTCACTTCGTGGAACGCGGTGAAGCGCTTCTTGCCCCGGCAGTCCGTTGCCCGCAGGGTCATCAACAGGCCGGCCGGCCCTGGCACGAGGCAGCCCGCCCAGGGGATGAGGTCCTCTTCGATGTTGATGATGTCTCGCATCGACGCGACGATCTCGTGGTTGATGGGCGGCTGCATGGCCATCTCGTCGAGGGTTCGCTGGGCGAGCTGGATGACCAGCTGTGCGTCCGGAGTTCCGGGCGAGTCCAGCCGGGCGAGTTCGAGGTCAGAGAGCAGCAGCATGTTCTCTCCCACGCTAGCGCGTTCCCGATAGAGAACAGTAGGGTAGGGTGTTCTCGATCGGGAACAGATAGAGTGGAAGGGCGAACGCGTGGCGGGAGAGGGCGAGGTCAAGGGACGTGCTGCCTGTCGTCGTCGGCCGCTCCGCTCGGCGTCGGGCCGGGAGAGCCGATAGGGCCTAAAGGGCTGGGGGGCTTGCCGCTTGCCGCCGATTGCCCACCCGGTTCCACTCGCCTCAGCGCGGGCGCATGAGGTTCCGGCCATCAATTTGTCAGGAGATTTCGTATGCGAGTTCACGGTTCCGAGGTTCGTGGCAGTAGGGACGCATTGCTGTCGCCGCTGCATGAAGGGCGCTTCGGGCGGCTGTTCCGGCGTCTCCAGCCGGCACCGTCCTACGGTGATGATCAGCTTCAACAGCTCGCCGAGGCGATGCGCGAGCAGTCGTCCTCCGGCGGATGGAACGCATCTGCGCCGATCCAGGACGGCGACAACCCTTCGATCTCGGCCGGATACACCTACTTCGGCCAGTTCCTCGACCATGACCTGACCTTCGACCCGGTATCAAGCTTCCAGCACCAAGACGATCCCGACGCACTGCGAGACTTCCGCAGCCCGCGGTTCGACCTGGACTCCCTGTACGGCTCTGGCCCGGCGGATGAGCCCTTCCAGTACGAGTCGGTGCCGACCGGCACCTCCACCAAGCTTTTGATCGAAACGAATGCCAACGGCGTTGAGGATCTGCCTCGCAACAAGCAGGGCATCGCTCTGATCGGTGATCCCCGCAACGACGAGAACGTTGTCGTTTCGCAGGTGCAGCTGGCATTCCTGAAGCTTCACAACAAGCTGCTCACCGAGGTGGAACCCCCCACTGCGCCGCTTTCGCAGGACGAGCTTCAACGTCACCAGTTCGAGGCTGCTCAGCGGCTCACTCGATGGCATTACCAGTGGCTGGTGGCCTTCGACTTTCTGCCAAAATTGGTTGGCGAGGAGACGATGACCAAGGTCTGGCCAAAGTGGAAGCAACACATGGACAAGCCGAGCTCGCCGCCCGACATCAAGCGGCGCTTCTACAAGCCTCGCAACAATCCCTACATGCCTGTCGAGTTCTCGGCAGCCGCTTTCCGCTTCGGCCATAGCCAAATTCGGCCCACTTACGCACTCAACGACGCAGTCCCGGCCCGTCCGATCTTCGTTCCCGGCGACGCGGTAAACCCCGGGCAGGACCTCCGAGGCTTCCGTCCGCGAGACGCCGACTCGACCATCGACTGGAGCCTCTTCTTCCCCACCAAGCAAGACCGCACACCGCAGCCAAGCCGCCTGATCAACACGCGACTCAGTGCCGAACTGTTCGACCTGCCGCACATCGGCGATCCTGACATGCGGATGCACTCGCTTGCCTTCCGAAACCTCAAGCGCGGCCAACACCTCGCGCTGCCCTCGGGCCAGGACGTCGCCCGAGCGACGGGGGAACAACCATTGACCGGCTCGGAAATCGGTAGCACGCTCGACCCCACTCCACTGTGGTTCTACATCCTCGGCGAGGCCGGCAAGGCGGGAGAGGGCAAACACCTCGGGCCGGTCGGTGGCCGCATCGTCGCCGAGGTGCTGCTCGGGCTGCTCGAGATCGATACCCGGTCGTTCCTCCAAGCCGAGCCAACCTGGCAACCGCGCGAGGACCGCCGGACGGTCGGAGCCGTCATCACAGACGCTGGGGCGTAAGAAGGTTCTACTGTCATCCACGACTCGTCAGCAAGAAGGTCTCAGACCGGGTCCGCATTTCTGCCCCGGTCTGAGACGTTAAGCGGGTGAGTGTGCCGCAGGAACGCCTACCTGGTCGAGCTTGAGACGCCGCCGTTCGTCGCCGAGTTCCTGCCACGCCGCGACGGCCGGATCTCCGATGCGTCCGCGGAGCACGGCGGGGATCCCGGCCTCGGCGGCGCGCTGCTCGTACTCGGCGATCTATGCCAGCAGGCCCTCCTCGGCGCCCGTGTAGGTGGTCGCGGTGAGGCGCCCTCCTCGCCCAGCTCGCGCCACTCCTCCAACTCCCGTGCAACCGTTGCGCCTCCGCGCGGGGTGGATCCGGGTTGCCTCAGGCGGTCCGCGTCGTCTCCAGCTGCAGCGTCGGCGCTTCCGGCGGTGAGTGCCGTAGGAGTTCGATGTAACGGCGTCGGGGGGCTCGTCGCCTGTCGCTTGTGGAGGGCGAATGTGCCGTTGTTAACCCGCGACCAACGGCGTCGCCGCAGGCGGAGGCCGCCTATCGCGGCTGCTATGTCCATAGCTCGCGCGTGACGGGTTGATTGAAGCCTCTCGTCGCCGGTTAGAACGACTGTGGCACAAGGGCGCCGGCGTCGCATGGGGCGAGGAGGTTCGAATGCAACCGCAACACGTCAAGGCACTCCTCATGGGTGCGCGTACTGGGACACTCGTGAAGTACTGCCTTCCCGTATCAGAAGAGGTACCGGTGGGGTTCCGCTGCCAGCCGAGCGATCCGGTAGAGGCCGACAATGCGTTACCGGCGCTGTGCCGGTCGTGTCGCCTCCTCGCTCTAGATCCGCAGCAGCTGCAGGCGCAGGTGATGCGGCAGGTATCAGAGGGTTGGTCTGAACACGAGCGGATCGGAGCGGTGGTGGTCGGTTGCTGACGCCTTCGATGGCGAGCAGCCGAAGTCCAGCAGAGGCGGCGTCTTGACCCTGCATCCGTATCGGTAGGGCCGAGACTGAAACAGCGGGGCACTGTGGGGTTGCCCTGGGCAAGGGTGGCTGCCGTTCCCGTTGAGCTAACCCCGTCGGGTGGCCGATAGTCAGGGCTCTGGGGCCTGATGAAAGACCCGACTGTTGGCTTGTCAGTCTCCCCCGGTGGGGGCCGGGACCGCAGTTCGTCGCGACCCGTGTCACGGTGAGAGGAGCTGACGAGGGTTGAACGTCCTGCGTCGTCTGGCAGGGCTCAGCGGTCGTTGTCGTCCTTCTCGGCCGGTGGCAGGGTGTCGGCGAGCTGGTTGAGGCTGTTCTGCACGGCGTCGTATCCGGCGGTGTTGATTTTTTCGTCGCGGTGCAGTTTGTCGAGTTTGCTGCGTAGGTCGGCCAGTTTCTCGGCGGCTTTGCCGGGGTCGCCGTCGCCGAGTTCCCGGTCGACTTCGTCCAGCTTCTCGGTCAGCTCCTTGGCGGTCTTGGCGTCGAGGTGGCCAGCTTGTCGTTGATCATCGATCAGTGCGCGGACGGCGGCGATGCGCTGTGACGGGTCGGTGCCGGGATTGCCCGCCGGGGCGGCGGTCGTGCTGACGGCGGGTGGGCTGCCGGTAGCCGTCGAGGCGGTGTCCGTGCCGCCGCCTTGAGAGGTGAGGATCAGTGCGACGGTGAGCGCGGCGAGGACGGCGGCACCGAGGGCGGCTGCGGCGATCCCGGCTGGGCCGAGACGGAACTGACCGCCGAGGGCGGCCGGTGGTGCGTCGGCGCGGTCGACGACCGGCAGTGTCCGTGTTCGGGAGATCACCGGGACCGCGGCGCGCGGCGGTGGGGCAGTCGCTGTGTGGCGCGCGGCGCCAGCCACCAGCCGGTTCCGCACGTCGGTGGCGGTTGCGGGCCGGTCGGCGGGGTTCTTGGCGAGCAGGTGACCGATCAGCGCGTCAAGGTGAGCGGGTGTGTCGGGACGCAGGGACGCTACCGGCGGGGCGGGTTCGTGCTGGTGCTGCCAGAGCACGGCGAGCGGATTGTCGCCGGTGAACGGTGGGTGGCCGGTGAGCATGGCGTACAGCAGGCAGCCGAGCGCGTACAGGTCGGTGCGGGCGTCCACCGCGGTGCCGCTGGCTTGTTCGGGGGCCATGTAGGCGCTGGTGCCGATAGCCGTGTGCGGGGCGGTCAGGTCGGCCTGCTGCTGGTGGGTGAGGCGGGCGATGCCGAAGTCGCAGACCTTCACCGTGCCGGTGGCGGTGAGCAGAATGTTGGCCGGTTTGATGTCGCGGTGGACCACTCCTTGGGCGTGGGCGGCGGCGAGCGCGTCGCAGATCTGGCGGGCGACGTCGACCGCTTGGTCGATCGGCAGCGGACCGCCGGCGAGCAGCGCGGCGAGGCTGGTCCCGTCGACGAGTTCCATGACCAGGTACGGCACGCCGTCATCGGTGCCCACGTCGTGCACGGCCACGATGTTGGGATGGGTGAGGCGGCCGGCGGTGCGGGCCTCCCGGTCGAACCGCTGCAGCGTGGTCGGGTCCGCCGCATCGGCGCGGTCGAGCAGCTTGACCGCGACGGGGCGTCCGAGTCGTTCGTCGACGCCGCGCCAGACTGTTGCCATCCCGCCGCGGCCCAGCACGGCCTGAAGCCGGTAGCGGCCGGATACCATCTGCCCGTCCATGATCCCATCCTGATACATCGACCACGATGCGTTTCGCGACGCTTGCCGTTGCGGCGCCATCTTTCCCTGCAGCCCTTGCGCCTGAACCATGGCCCCTGCTTGCGGTCCTGGTTCCTGCCAAGGGAGCGGTGCTGTGCCGTTGCGGGCGTCGGGCGAAATGATGTTGCGGCGTGGGTCGGCCTGGGAATGTGGTGGGCCGGGGCAGGTGGGGCTCGGTGTTGGGGGGAAACACCAGAGCCCAGCCGCTGAGGGGAAGGGCAGCTGCATCTGCCCCGGCTACCTGAAGGGGCGCATCGGCGCTGGCCAGCGTTTCCAGCTGTTGTCTACCGGACACCACCGAGGCCGCACCCACCAGGGACGCCGCGGCAAATGCCGTAATTGTTCGGCTCGTGTTCGGCTGGGAGGATCCGCGAGTCGAATGCGGTTCCACGAGGTGTAGCGTGCGTGGCTTGTCGGCCGGTGCGAGCAGACCGAGCGGTACCGATGGGGGCGGCGTCGCCACATGCACGAAGACAATCTGGACGGCGCGTTGTCGGCGGCGCAGGACGGCGACGAGGCCGGTTTTGCCGCGCTGTTCCACACGCTGCAGCCGGCCGTGCGCCGCTACCTGTGGGTCATGGTCGGTGACGCCGTCGACGACGTGGCGCAGGAGGCCTGGCTGCAAGCGGTACGCGACCTGCCGCGCTTTCGGGGCGACGCGGTGGCGTTTCGCATCTGGCTGTTCCGGATCGCCCGCAACCGCGGGGTGGATTATCTCCGCCGGGCGGGTCGCCGGCTGGAACGCCCGGACGACGAGGCCTTGCAGGAGCGGGCCAGCGTCCACGACACCGTGCAGGAAGTGTTTGACGGACTGGATCTGGCATGGGCGCTGCGTGTCCTCGCGTCCCTGCCCCGCCACCAGGCCGAGGCGCTGATGCTGCGGGTCGTCGCCGGCCTGGACGTCCCGCAGACCGCGCAGGTGCTGGGCAAGCGTCCCGGCGCGGTGCGCCTGGCGACGATGCGCGGGCTGCGCACTCTCGCCCGCCACCCAGAGGTCCTGGCCCGACAGGCAGCCCGCCGCTCGCGACCGCAGGCGGCGCGTCTGGCCGGCGAGCCGAGCTGGCGTTTGGGGAGGTAACGCGGTGAACGCTTGGCTCGCTCTTACTCACGCTATGCACACCGCAGTGACAGCGGTGCGACGGCGACCGCCGCGCATCGGCCGACAGGAGGCACAACAGCTGATCGGTGGAGGGCCGGTCAGCCCCGACCGGCGGGCGCTGGCAGAGGTTCTGCACACCATTGCCGGGCCGGCGCAACCAGATGAGATGCGCGGCCAGGACGCGGTCATGGAGGCGTTCCGGCAGACACGCCCCGAGTTGCGCACCGGCCCTGCCAGGCGGCGCGCCAGCATGTGCACAGCAGTAGTGGTCAAGCTTGCCGCCGCTGTCGCGGCCCTGCTGGTGGCAGGAAGCGCGTGGGCGGCACACGCCCGCACCTTGCCCCCGCCCATGCAGCAGATTGTTCACGACTGGCTCTCCGGGGCTGGCGTTCCGGCGCCCCGACCGTCCGACCCAATCGAAGGCGGAACCAACGACGGCGACCCCGTCGGCACCCCAACCCACGAGCGGGGCGCCGCCTCATCAGCTGGTGCGCAACCGACCCCCAGCGCGCCCCCATCCACCAGCGGCGCGGAGCCGGGGCGGGACACGCCGCCGATCGTCCAGCTGTGTCGCGCCTACCGGACTCACCAGGACAACCCCGATGGCCCGCCGATGGACCCGGCGATGCTGGACCGCCTCACCGCCACCGCAGAGGGGGAAGCAAACATTGGCCCCTACTGCGGGAGGATCCTCACCGACCACGACCGGGACCGAGACGCGCCGCGCGCCAGCGGCACCCCTGAGAAGGCACCGCCGGACAGCACACCGGCCGACAGCACGCCAACCGGCGGCACTGTCGTCCTAGGGGATGACGAGGCGCCTCGCGGCGACGAGTCCACACCCGGCGGCGGCCGCGAGTCCTGGCGGGCCGTCACCGAGACGCTCCAGGGTAGGCGTTTGTAGGAGTCGTGCCCGCCGCACGGCGGGCGCATGCCCGTGCCGGCCCGTTACGCGCGCCGCGCGGTTTCCGCATCAGGCGAGAATTCGAGGGCGTCGCATGGGTTGGCCTGACGTGGGCGGGCGGTGACGTGGTTACGGTGTCCGGCGTGCGTCACGTCTGGACCATGATCGCCGCTGTCGTCATCGCGCCGCTGGCCTGGCTGCTGCTCGCGTACGGGCAGGAGCGGTCCCTGCAGGCGTTCGCCGATCAGGCCAGCACCGGCGGGTTCACCCACGGGGTCTTCGCCGGCCCGGCGCTGTGCCTGGCCGCTGCGGGGCTGCTGCTGGGCCTCATCGCGACGCTGCGGCTGTCGCCCACCGGCGCCGTGCTCACCGGAGGCGTCTACACGGCCAGCTACCTGGCCCTGCTGGTCAACCCCGACGCCGTGCTGGATGTGTTCCCGGCCAGCATGTCGGTGGCCGGCCGAACCGCCGACCCGACCCTGCCGCTGCGCACCGGAGTCAGCCTGTTGCTGGGCGGGTTGCTGCTGGTCAGTGTCGTAAGCGTCGGGCGGTGGCGGCGATGGCCGGTCACCAGCGACGTTCACCCGCGCGAGAGCATCGGCAGCGCGGTAACGCTGCCTGAGGACCGTGCGTCCGGTGCGGAGGGCCCGGGCCTCGCGCCGGCGTCGGATGCCGCCGAGCCGGTGCGCGAAACCGCGCCAGTGCCGGCATCCGAACCAAGCATCCGAGCCTGAGCGGCCCCCAGGCACGCATCAGGCCGCTACCGATCTACGCAAGAGCGGTCGCACGGAAGGGGCGGCCGCGGTGCGGCAATCCGTGCTCCGGCAGCCCGAAACCCTTTCGCCAGGGCCACGGCAGTGCAGCGACCGGGAGGGCGGACCGGCCGACGCTGGCGGATGCGCCCGTGGAACCGCCCGGCGCTCGTCGTGCGGCGCTGGGACGACGCGTCGGCTCAGGATGACGTCCCGGACCGGTAGGTGAGGATTTTGAGAGAGGCAAACAAATGACCGGCTCGACCCCGCTGCCCATGGACAAGCCTGCCCCATTGGCCCGGCGCCGCGGTGTCATGGCCACCATCGCCGATGTCATCGTGGCCTCAGCGCACGGCAGAAGCTTCCGGATCGCCGTCCGAGGGGCCCAACCCCGTCAGATCGGCTTCGCCGATGAACTCACCCGAGCCCTGCATGCCCGAGGTCGCCCCTGCCGGTGCCTGCACAGCAGTCCCCAGCCGATCCTCGTCGGAGAGGAAACGTCGCCGCTCGACCATGTCGATGCATCGCCTGTTGCCGTGATCGTCGGCCGGCTACCCGGACCCGAGGACCCGGATCTGCGCCGTATCGACATCCAGTTAGGCGCGGCTACCGGCGGGGACCAGATGTCTGCGTCCGATTGCACCCCCAGGGACCACTGCCGCGAGGCGGACATCATCCTCGACTATCCGTTCGGTGACGGTCCGATCATCGAACACATTGCGCCCGCCCTGAGACTGTCGGTGACCGCCTCGTGAACACCAGCCGGCGAGTGACGTGAAGGGCGCCGCTTACCGCCGGGTAATCGGGCCGGGTCGGGTTGATGCGTGGGCGGGTGTAGCGTGAGGGGGCCGGCTCGAACGGTTCCCCCCGTGACCGGTCGAGCCGGCCCAATCCCGCCTTGTTCCGCAGGACGAGCCTGGCCGGCTGAGCAGCTTACCGCTGGGCTCCGAGCGGAGCTGGGGCACCTCCATCGGCCGGGGCAGCTGCAGGCGGCAGGAGAAGAACCCATACCCGCTTGCCGCCCTGGTGGTCCTGTACGCCCCACCGCTGTGTCAGTGCCTCGATGATCCCCAGGCCGCGCCCGCCGTCGCTGTCGGCGGCGCGGCGCTGGGGGGCGGCTGCCGAGCCGTCAGCCACCGAGATCGTCACCTGATCCCGGTCTGCATGTACCTGCAGCACCAGGCGGCCACCCCCATGCCGCACGGCGTTGGCGACCAGCTCGTCGGCGACGAGCACGGCGTCCTCGACCCACTCCGGGTCGAGGAATCCCCACGCGGTGAGCGTGGTCTTCACCATCCGCCGCGCCGCCGCCGGCGCCTGGAGGTCCACTGGCAGGTCGAGACCCGCGGTCAGCTCGCTCACGGCCATGATCCGGTCTCCCCAGGGCCAGCTCCTCTACTCCAAGAGCCGCTACCCCGACCCTGGGCAGCGAAAACGTGCAGCGAACACTCGACCCTGCCGATGTGAGGATGAGTCCGCTACCTGCCGACCAAGCCGGCTCGGGCGCGTCGTTGCCGGCAGTCGTGCGCCCCAGGCGCTCGTCATAAGGGGCTCGGTTAGTTGGGGCTGGCTGGGCCTTTCCCGCGCTGCGTGCGAGAATGACCGAGTGGCCGAGGACAGTCTCCTGAACTTCGTAAAGAAGTTCCTGAGCAATAGCGGCTACCCGCTGGAGATGCAGGTGGCCCGTACGTTCCGGCGCAAAGGCTTCGTAGTAGAGCAGGCTAGATCATACATTGACGTGAAGACCGACGCTTTGCGTGAGGTGGATGTGCTGGCCTACTCGTCCAGCGCAACGTCGCTATATCCCGGCACGGGCTCGGCGGAGCTCCGCTTGGTTCTCGAATGCAAGCACTCGGACAAGCCGTGGCTCATGTTCATCGGCGACGATAGGTTCACCCGCTCAGAACCGCACTTCGAGAGCCTGGACATCGTGGGTTACGACCAAGCAAAGTTGACCGAAGCACGTTCCGCGGATGACATGCCCGTCATATCTCATGTCGGGGACATCGCGTACCGAGTCAGTACGGCCGCTCAAAGGGATGACGCCTTTGCGGCTGTCCAGCAGGTCAACAGCGCGGTACTCGGAGTCAAGCGCGACCTAGCCGGGCCAGAGGGTCACCGAGAAGGTCCAAGGGTGGTCGTCCTAGTGCCAGTCGTCGTCACCGATTCACCGCTGTTTGCGTGTCGACTCGACTCCAGCGGGGAGATTGTTGCCAACGCTGTCGATAAGGGTCTGCTCCTGACGCGGCTTCGCCCGGAGGACCGCCTTCACTCCGTCTGGATCGTGAACGACCAGGCCCTCGAGGACTTTGCAGGCCTTGCGCGGAGCACTGTGGACAATATGAGAATCACGATCTAGGTCAATGCGGGTTCCCCAAGCTCGGTACGCGCTCTTCTACCCGCGGCGCGGCTCCCCGCTTCCTCGGCGGCGGTAGCGGCCGTCAGCCAGCCGTTCAAGGTCGTCGTGCGAGCGTTGTGGTCAGGCGCATTGGCACACATGCGGCTGATCAGGTGCGGTCAGATGGTTGAAGGCGCGTACATGCTTCCCTGTCGCCGCACCTCATCGATCGCATCCTGCGGGATGAAGGTTCCATCGAACGTGCGGCACAGACCGCCGCGAGAACCGAGAGAATCTCGTCTCGAAGCGGTCATGAACACATCCTGTGCCAGCGCGTCTTGCGAGTCGAGCTCCTGACGCCCGCTTCTGTCGCTGACCGAGCGTCCTACCGTGACGCCAATGGTCCTATGCCGCGTCCTGGGGACGTGGCCGAGGAGGTGCTTCATGCCTGCCGGGGCGCGGGCACTTACGTTGGCGGTTGGTGACCGCCGTGGTCTGTTGCTCCGGGACGTCGTTCGGTCGGCCAGGTGTCGGCGTACGAGTCCAGGGGTCCAGGTAGGTACGAATGAACGGGACCAGGTGCGGCGTGTCGGCGGGGCTGCTGGCTGTCCGATGAGTGAGAC